>JBNLEN010000308.1:0-5193 GCA_050304975.1 Polyangiaceae bacterium | reverse complement strand
CCGCGCTATCGTCTTCCTCGGAGTCGTCGTCGTCCTCATCGGACTCGTTGTCCTCGTCCGCGCTGTCGTTCTCCTCGGAGTCGTCGTTGTCCTCATCGGACTCGTCGTCGTCGTCCGCGCTGTCGTCTTCATCGGACTCGTCTTCCTCGGAGTCGTCGTCGTCCTCCTCGGATTCAGCGTCGGACGCGCCGTCGTCATCCTCCGTGCTGTTGTCCTCCTCGGATTCAGCGTCGTCCTCATCGTCGGAGTCGTCGTCGTCCTCCGGCTCGTCGTCCTCCGCGTCGACTTCCGAGTTCTCATCGTCGGCCGAGATGTCGGCTGGGTCCGGCGTGACTCGTTCTTCGTCGTCAGCATCCTCGGCGGGTGGAGGAATATTGCTAGCTTTGACTCCGTCACCCTTGAGATCTCTGGGATCTCCGGCGAGGTACGAGTCAAAGTCGTCCGGGCGGATCAGATCTTCGACATGCAGGAACGCGGCGCGCTCCTGACCGACGTCGATGAAAGCGGCCTGCATGCCCGGCAAAACGCGGGTCACTCTGCCGAGGACGATGTTTCCGACCGTGGAACGCTGCGCCGAACGCTCGATATGCAGCTCGGCGATGACACCTTCTTCGATGAGCGCGACGCGGGTTTCCCGGAGATCTACGTTGATTACGATAGTGCTGTGGCGTGCCATACGCGGGCAGGGGCTGCAGCGCGCCCGAAAGCGGCTACAGAAAAGGGATTGATACTGGGTCTGCCCCTGAAGATGGCTCGGGCCTTGGCGGCGCAGCGAGCCCTCGGAGAGATAAAGCCTCGGGCGTGGTCCTAAGACACCACCCTGCTCGTGTGATTATCGGATTGAATCGATAGAATCAATGGGAAATGGCGAACGCCCGGTAGCCCTCGAGGGCGTAGGTGTTGATTACCACCAGCCGCGCGGCCAAAGTTGCCTCGTGATCGGGCCAACAAACTACCTCGTCCTAGATATAGAAACCGTTGTGGATCCGGAACTTCCGGTTGAAACGGACAGCGAGGGGTTGCCACCGCCACCACATCACCAGGTGGTGTGTATCGGTGTGCTCTGGTTCGGGCGCGATCACTTGGTCAAGCGCATGGGTATCATCGGCGAGCAGCCAGGAGAGGAATCGGAGGAGCCAGCATCCGAGGCGGACATGCTCGAGGACTTCGCTCGCTTCATGGAAAAGCACCAGCCAACGCTAGTCACGTTCAACGGGCGGGGCTTTGATATGCCGGTTATCGCGGCTCGCTGTCTGCGGCACGGCCTCGCGTTTCGGCACTACTATCGAGACCGCGACGTCCGATATCGGTTCTCTCCGGACGGCCATCTGGATCTCATGGACTATCTTTCTGACTTCGGCGCTGCCAAGCGCACAAGATTGGACGTGAGCGCCAAGCTTTGCGGAATGCCGGGCAAGGTGGGGGTGGCCGGCAAAGATGTCGGCCCGATGATCCACGCTGGGCGTTTGGCAGAGGTGCGCGCGTACTGCGTTTGCGATGTGGTGCAAACGGCCGGGGTGTTTCTGCGCACCCAGCTGCTGCGTGGGGAGCTCGACCGCGACCGCTACCTGATCGCGATGCGTAGCCTGATGCAGGCGTCTCTGGAAGACGAGCGCGTGAGGGACGTTTGCGCGCGCTGGGACGCTGAGCGGCTGCTGCTCGGAGAACCGCTTGAAGTAGAGCCGCTTGGAACAGACCAGGGGGCAGCGGTTCCAGTAATGGCTCAGCCCAATCCAGCGACGGATGATGTTGACCCACTCGGTGAAGAATTGCCGCCGGCGGAAGTGCAAGAAGGATGAGCACCAGCATCGATCGCGTCGCTCCCACGTTGCGTCCTGAGCGCCGCAACGACGGAACTCAATCGTGGCGGGATTTGCTGTTCGTGCACTGGCAAGTGCCCGCGGAAGCACTGAGGCGCCTCGTGCCCCCGTCCCTGGAGCTAGATAGCTACCAGGGAAAACACTACGTGGGCCTTGTACCCTTTGCGATGTTTGGCGTGCGGCCGGCCTGGCTGCCACCGCTGTTGGCGATGGATTTCCTGGAGACCAATGTGCGCTGTTACGTGCACCATCGCGGGCAGCCGGGCGTTTACTTCTTCAGTCTCGATGCGGCGTCTCGTCTCGCAGTTCAAGCCGCGCGCAGCATGTGGTCATTACCGTACTACTACGCCAGCATGAGCCTGCGGCGCGAAGGCAGCCGCATCGAGTACCGTTCCACGCGTCCGCAGGGCGGCGCTCACCTGAACGTGGCCTATCGCCACGCGGAAAATACTGCGGAGAGCGAGCTCGGTACGCTGGAGCATTTCTTGTTCGAACGTTATCTGCTGTACGTCGAGCGGTCCGGGCGATTGTACCAAGGCCAAGTCTATCATACGCCCTACCAAGTTGCGGCCGCTGAGCTGCTCAGTCTGGAGCAAAACTTGCTGGCAGCTGCGGGCCTCGAGTCCACAGATCCACCCAGCCTGAGCCACTATTCTCCGGGGGTTGACGTCGAGGTGTTCGGTCCCTGGCGCTGCGACTGAGCACTTCACAAACGCGTGTGACAAAGCTCGCGGGTGATCGTAAGACGGCGCCGTGGTCACACTGAGCGTCAACCTGAACAAGATCGCCACCCTGCGCAACTCGCGCGGCGGTGATGAACCCAACCTGCTGCAAGCGTTGGATACGGTGCTTCAAGCCGGCGCCAAGGGGATCACGGTGCATCCGCGTGCCGACGAACGCCACATCACCTCGCGCGATGTGCTCGAGGTAGCTGAGGCGTTGGCCCCGAAGCGCGAGCAGGTGGAGTTCAACATCGAAGGCGATCCCCGCCCCGAGTTGATGGACGTGGTGTGTCGCATCAAGCCGCATCAGTGTACGCTAGTGCCGGTTCGCCCGGGTGAACTGACGAGCGAAGCCGGATGGGATCCCCAAGCTTCGCCAGATGAATTGCAGCCAGTGGTGGAGCGTCTTCAGGCACACGGAGTGCGCGTCAGCATCTTCGTGGACCCAGCTGAAGCGCCGGTGCGCTGGGCGCAAGCGGTGCGTGCTGATCGAGTCGAGCTCTACACCGAACCCTTCGCGCGCGAGTTCGAACGCGGTGAAGCGGCCGCTAGAGAAAGCTTCGCGCGCTATGTGGCGGCGGCGGAGCTAGCTCATGGTTTGGGCATGGGCATCAATGCCGGCCACGATCTGGACTTGAACAATCTGCCGCTGTTCAAGACCCTGCCGCATTTGGCCGAGGTGTCCATCGGGCACGCGCTGATTTCGCGTGCGCTGTATGTCGGTCTGGACCAAGTCGTGCGCGAATATATCGAGCTGTTAGCCAGTTGAATCCATTGACGGCAGGTCAGTCTGGGCTTTTGAAGCTGGCCACGGCACTCGCTTCCCCGCCAGCATTCGGTCCAGTGAACTGACTGTCCCGCCTTGGCGCGCGTTCATGCTGAGCGGAGTTTTGAGCGGTGGTGTCTCGGCG
Organism: Polyangiaceae bacterium; assembly: GCA_050304975.1. Lineage (GTDB taxonomy): Bacteria > Myxococcota_A > Polyangia > Polyangiales > Polyangiaceae > SZUA-265. The sequence continues at coordinate 1,740 of JBNLEN010000308.1, read as the reverse complement.
CCGAGGAACAGCAGCTAGTCGCCAGAGGGCACCGAAGCACAGTACACGTCGCCAGGACCTTCGAGCGAGAGCTGCTCGCACGAGCCAGCAACGAACGCGCTCTGGCCGCGCTCCAGTTGCAGTTCGCGTTCGTTCGCATACAGCGTGACATCTCCCTCGATCACGAACAGGATCTGCGGTGAAGTCACTGCCAGATCGAGCCGATCATCGTCTAGGTGGATTTGGCGGAGCTCGAATTCTCGCGCTGGGGTTGGGTAACGCAGCGTGTGTTCGTTCTCTCGTTGAGGCTCGAGCACCTGAACTCCCGTTTGCCCAAACTCCACGACTTGGAGCAGTTCGGCAACGTCAACGTACTTCGGCGTCAGCCCTCCTCGGATCACGTTGTCCGAATTGGCCATCAACTCCATCGCGAGCCCACCCAGGTAGCAGTGCAGCACCCCAGCGGGCAGGTATAGCGCTTGGCCCGGGCGTAGCTTGACGTAGTTGAGCATCAGGCTGACCGTGACGCCAACGTCGTCCGGGTAGTATTCGGCTAGTTTCAGCGCCCAGCGGCAGCTGTCGGAGAACTCCGTTGCGGCCCCCAGGCGGGCGCAGGCATCGATCACCAAGGGGGTCACCGTGCGACTGAATTCGGCATCCTGCAGTAACTTGGCGAACAGCTGCTTCAGTCCTGAATCCGTGTCCAGAGTCGCCAAGGCTTTGGCGACCGCGGCGACTGAGTCGAGCGATAGCTGGTTGAACAATGCCTTGATCTGAGTGGGGGTGCGTAAGCCGCACAAGGCTTCGAAATCAGAGACCGCGCACAGCAGCTCTGGCTTGTGGTTTTCATCTCGATAGGTGCGGGTTGGCGCCTTGCGATCGATGCCGGCGAGCTCCTCCCGAGCGAAGCCAGCTGCGGCCTGCTCCAGACTCGGGTGAGCCTGGATGGAAAGCGGCCGATGGGCGGCCAGCAGTTTGAACAAGAACGGCAGTCTGCCGAACGCAGCAGCGCAGCGCTGTCCCAAGAGGGCCTGGGGATCGTGCGAGATGGCACTGTCGAGCAGCACTTCCTCCGTGTCAGACACCAGCTTCGACGGGGCTTTTGGGTGTGCGCCCATCCACAGCTCGGCCTCCGGGCGACTGCCGGGCGCACGACCCTGAAGTCGAGCGATGGCAGAAAAGGAACCCCACGCATAATCCATCACCGAGTTGTCGAGACGGAAGATACCGGCTGTGGTTTGCGCTGGTGACCGTGCAGCCATGGTCGGCGGGCGTGCAGCGGAACCGACCCGCCTGTCAAGGGGAGCGCCCCGCAGGGCATTGACTTGTGCGCGCGCCGGCGTGTATTCCCCCGCTCGGAGGCGTGGCCGAGTGGTCGAAGGCTCTGGTTTTGAAAACCAGCGTGGGGCAACCCACCGGGGGTTCGAATCCCTCCGCCTCCGCAAAAGCCCAGCCTAGAAGGCTGGGCTTTCTGCGTCAGCGGAGGATTCAGGGCAACCGTTCGGCAGCCGCGCGGTGGCGCGGCGACCTCACTTGTTGGCACGAATCCCGAGGTGGTTGCGGTGGGTGAGCGTGGTGGCGCGCCGCGCCCTTGGGGCGCGAGCGGTCGGATTGGCGCCGCGCCCTTGGGGCGCGAGCGGGTCGGATTGGCGCCGCGCCCTTGGGGCGCGAGCGGTCGGATTGGCGCCGCGCCCTTGGGGCGCGAGCGGGTCGGATTGGTGCGGCGCCCTTGGGGCGGGTCGGATTGGTGCGGGGCCCTTG
>JBNLEN010000307.1:0-5407 GCA_050304975.1 Polyangiaceae bacterium | reverse complement strand
TAAACCGTCCTTCCGCACGCGCTACTTGTTGATTGAACCCGCCGCAAAGTTGGCCGCTCAAGAGCCGAGAGCGCGTGCGTTTCTGGTCGCGGTGCTGTCGTCCGACAAGCAGCCGGAAGTGCGAGCTCGCGCGGCGCGCGTGGCGCCGGCAGAAAGTGAGCTGGGTGATGCCCTGCTCAAAGCTGTCGGTGACGAACAGATGCGAGTGCGTCTGGCAGCGACTCAAAACCTCGGAGAGCAGCGCGTCGAGCGGGCCAAAGCTTTGCTCCTCGAACGACTGGAAGCGGACTCGTGGCCGTTGGTGCGCGCTGAAAGCGTGCGCGCCCTGGGCGAGCTAGGGCCCGGCGCCGATATCGACGCGGCCTTGGGAAGCGCCGCGGAGTCCGACCCCTCCGCACAAGTTCGGCGCCCCGCGGTCGTCGCGATCGGTCGGCGCCACGCCAAAACTCAGCTCGAGGTCGTGCGCGAAAGATTCGACGGAGATCAGGACCTGCACGTTCGAGCGGCAGCCGCCGAAGCATTGGGGGCGCTGTGTGATCGCACATCAGTGGGCGCGCTGACGGATCACGCGCTGCACCTCACTGAGCTGACGGCGACAGCGGAGCAGCGCGTTCTTGGCCGGTCTTCGCTGAATGCTTTGGGACGTTTGCAGCCTTCGGACCTCCAGCAACGTCTGGCACCGTTCTTTGGGGACAAAGTCCCCACTCCGTCTCGCCACCTCGCGGAGGCCGCGCTGAGTCATCCAGAACCGTGCACTACGCGGCTCCCAGCCAAGCAGAAGGGCAAACGTTGAGCATGTCGACGCAGCCATCGGAACCCCGGCAAGAACCTGCAACCGAAGCGGGGGCGTCCGCCCTTGCGCTACGACGAGCCGGTATCGGCCCGAGTGCATTGCTCGCTCTGATCGGCGGTGGGATCTGGGCCGCGTTGGCGTTCACGCGCGGAGTTGGCGTCGGTGAGTATCTAGCGCTCGCGTTTGGCGGCGCGCTTAGTCTGCTTTTGGCTCAATTGCTCCTGGATTCTGTGGGTGTGAAATCTGACGATCCGAAGAGCGCGCGCTCGGAGCTTGCACTTCCACGTTTGCTTGTCTGGTCCGCTTTGAGCCTGTTGATTTGTGCCGCGCTGGGCCACTGGCTCAAGCTGAATACTCACCATCGTCCACTCGCAGCAGCCACCTACGCGGTATTTTCTGCCGGCATTGCGCTCGGCGTCGCTGCGGCGGCATTGCGCTTCGCAGGCGTGATGCGCAAGGAGCTCACTTGGGCGATTGCCAGCATCGCTGTGCTGGTCTGTGTAGCGATATTGGTTGGTGGCGGTCAGCCGGGTATTTTAGCAATACTGGATGGCGTGGTCGGCGCGGCGCTCGTGGGCGTTTGCAACCGCCTGCGCTCTAAGGCGCAACTGGCTAAAATCACGCCGTCTTTGGCGTCAACCCTGGCGGTGGTGCTGCTTGCTGGCTGTGCGTTCGGCGTTTTCACCGGGTGGGGTCAAGCCGCTGCTGAAAAAGCGCCGGCAATTGCGGGTTTTGTCGGGCTCCTAGGCTGAACGCCGCGTTTTCCCCACGAGCTTGTTGACGCCGACAGCGGCAATCCTGCCCAAGGACTTTGGCTCACACTGATCCAAGTGCTGGAGGGCCGTTGACGACCGGCTTGCCAAGGCTCAGCTTTATATGAGCTGTCCTCTCGAACTTGCACCCGGCAACTCATGAACAACCAGCGTCCGCCTCCCTACTGGAAGCGACTGTGCATCACGGTCGTGACGCTGGTGTTGTGCCTGCTGACTTCCACGGCCGCTTTCGCGGGTCGCGTGCCGGCAGACGCTCCGCACCTCCCAGAGCAAGCGGTGACGTTAGCCCCTCTGCCGCACAACTTCGACACCTTCGAATCGGATTGGCTGCACTTGGCATATCCCCCGTCCCAGGCGCACCGCTTGGAGCGTCTGATCAGCGAAGCGAATGAGTTTCGTGCCGAGGTGAGTCAACGCCTGGGGCAGAAGGTATTGGACGATGTGCACGTTCGCTTGGCTGAGGACCCGTCTCAAATGGCGACGCTCGCCCCCGTGGGCGCGCCATATCCCAAGTATGCAGTCGGGGTGGCGTATTCGCGCTTGGGCTTGATCTTGCTGACGGTGGAGCCGGTGCACGCCGGTAGCGATCACGACTTGTACGAAACCTTTCGCCACGAACTGGCGCATGTGGCTTTGCACCAGGCAGTCGAAAGGCAGCGCGTTCCCCTCTGGTTTAACGAGGGATTGGCGATCCATCTTTCGAAAGAAAAGGCGTTTGGGCGAATGCAGACACTGTGGACGGCCACGGTGTCCGGCAATCTGTTACCTCTCAGCGAGATCGAACGGCGTTTCCCGGATGACGTAGTGGGGGTTCCCCTAGCGTACGCGCAATCGGCAGACGTGGTGCGGTACTTGCTGAGGCAGGAGGATCAGGAACGTTTCCAGTTGCTGATCAAGCGGGTTCGCCGCGGGCAGGCGTTTGATTCGGCGATGTATGACGCCTACGGTATCGACACCCAAGGGTTGGAGTACAATTGGCGAGAAGACGTTCAGGGCCGCTACAGCATCTGGCCGATGCTGTTCAGTGGCACGGCCATCTGGGTGTTCGCGATTGCGCTCGCGACGGTCGCTTGGCGTCGTAAGCGCAAGCGCCAGACGCAAACCTTGGCGCGCTGGGCCAAAGAAGAAGCCACCCAAGATGCGCGTGAGGCAGCCGTTGCCGCGAAAGCGTCCGTGGCGCCGTGGATGGTTGTGCGCCCCGAAGATGGCGTCGTCGATAAAGCTCCAGGTGCGCAGCGTGATTCAGTGGTGCCCAAAGTGGAGCACGAAGGTGACTGGCACACGCTCCACTGAATGACCGCAGTCAGGTTGCGGGCGGCTTCTCAGAGATGTGGTGTTGCTCTTGGCTGCGGGACTCGTCGATGATTCGTTCGAAGATGCGACGAGCTCGGTCTTGTTGCAGCGGCGGTTCCGCGCGGGCAGAAAGTGCATCCAAGATGCGGCGTTCACGCTCCGGATCGTACACCCGAACGTTGTGTTCGCGCTTGATTTCGCCCACTTTGAGCACCAGCTCCACTCGCTGCCGGAGCAAGCCGAGTATCTGCTGGTCTACCTCGTCTATGCGCTTTCGTAGCTCTTCCAGGCCCGGCAAATCCACAGACGCCAATAGTAGTCGTCTCTCACTTCATCGTGAAGGGGCAGCCCTGAAAAACCTGCACTTTCGGAGTGTCGCCCTGCTTCCAATCCTCACAAGGCTGACCCGTTAGCAGCACGACGCTGTCACCCTGCCATTGCCAGCCGTCTTTGGCGCCTTTTTCCAGGACCTCTTCGCCGGCGGCGACGTAGACCAAATCGGGGCGCTCGGGTTGCTCTCCCAAGTCAAACTCGCACGTGAGTGACAGTCTTTCTCCCAAGTCACTCAAGGTGATAGCGAGCTCTTCGGCGTCATCGACTTGGTAGTACTGGGTTTCTTCTCCCTCACGGGCAGTGCCTGCGGCCTGGGCCATGGCGTCGAGAACGTCGGCGTAGACCTCGCTGCCCGGAATGCCGATCACGAAAGTCTGAACGCCGCCCGCGGCTAGCTCTGCCAAAGCGCTGGTTGCGTCGTCGTCATCCAGACAAAGGTGGGGCGCAAGTCCCGGTTGGCAGCAGTCCACCTGATCCCCACACACCCGGCCATCCTCTAGTTCGATCGCCTCGATGTTGGGGATACAGCTGTCCGCGGTGCACGGTTCGGTTTCGTCGCAGTTCGGAGCGCCGTCGGTGAGCAAAAAGACGGAAGTGTCACCTTCCAGTCCCGAGAGCTCCGGTGTCAATTCCCGGATTGTCTCGGCGACGGGCGTGGCGCCGTCCGGCGTTTGTTGTCTCAGTGTGAAGACCAGGCCGTCTAGCACCGGACCATCGGTGCCGTCTTCGGAGCGTGGATCGCCTTCGCGAACGGGGAACACTTCTGCACCAGCACTGCAGCCGCCTTTTTCGGGGAAGCTGGCGGCGCCGTAATTGATGCGGTGCCCGACCGCGCGCAGCATGTCGGCGACTGCACGCCTGGCGGCCAGATGACGGGTCACTCCGCCGGAGCCGGGCATGGTTTCGAGCATGCTTTCCGACGAATCGAGCACGAAGTAGAAGTTTGGTCGCTTGATGTCCAACTCCACGGTCGTCTCGCCGCAGTTGCCGGCGCCGGGACCCTGCTCGTCATCTCCGATCAGTTGTGAACCCGTCGATGCGTCGGGGACGTCCGCGACGTCGTCGTCTCCGCCGAGGTCTCCAGCCAGCGGGGGCCGTGAATCCGAACCGCAACCACCCAGTAGGCTTGCCAGCAGAACCGACGCAGAGCTGGTGAGCTTCACCACCTGAACTTAGCTCGTCTGGGCGCGGGCGCACCCATTGGGGGCAGTCGCTGTATCTGGGCGACTCCGTTCGCACCACGCCGAGGATTGCAGGCGCACACTGTGGCGTTCGATCCGTGTATGCTGCTGTGGTTGGACAAGACGTTGTCAAAGTGGGGAGGCAAGCGGGTACTGGATGCCCTGTCGATCGCGTTTGCCCTTGCAGCCTTGGTTTTCGGTTGGCTTTCCTTCGGCGAGCCGGCGCCACAGCAGGTCGTCCTGCCACCGCCTGCGACACCTAAAGTAGCCGGCACGGAGGTGCTGCAGGTAAAGGTGCTCACGGCATCCGCGCCGGAAACCGGAGACGCCGGGCAGGCCAAAGAAGCCAAGACCGACGCGGCGCTGCCCCTGGCGGGCGCTCAGCTGCGGCTCCTGCATCGCCAGCCGAACAACACGTATCTCGAGGTCGCTCGCGCAGTCAGCGATGACGTCGGCCAGGTGAAGTTCGACGCCCTGCCAAACGGTCCCGCTTGGCTCATCGCCGAGGCGGAGGGGCGCGCTCGACGCTCAGTGGCGGTCAATCTAGCCGTGCAGAGAGAGCTTTCGGTCGAGTTGCCTCCCGCGCACGAACTGTCGGTGACCGTGTTGGATGATCAGCATGAGCCCATCAAGGATGCCACGGTGCTGGTGCGGGATTCGGACTCGCTGCCCTTCGGAGCTCTCAGCGGCGCTGACGGGGTGGCGTCGTTTTCACGACTCGCCTCTGGCCCGTACCAAGTGGACGTTTTCGCGCGCGGCTATGAGTCGGCATCTCGTCCGGATGTTGGCGCCGATTTGGAGATCGTGCTGCGGCGACTGGGCGAGATCGCCGTGCAGGTGATCGGACCAGACGGGGCAGCCGTGCCCAAAGCCGAAGTCTTGGTGGTGGGTTCAAGCCTTTGGCCCACGCGCCGCGTCGAAGCGAACGAAAAGGGCAAGGCTCGGCTCGGGGGGTTGTTTCCCGGGTTGTACGATCTGAAAGCTCAACAAGGCGCGCTGGTGTCCGATGTGATGTCGGCAGTTCGCTTGTCTCG
>JBNLEN010000306.1:0-5472 GCA_050304975.1 Polyangiaceae bacterium | reverse complement strand
CTCGCTCTTCGGCCTGCTGCTGCGGCGCGCCGACGAGCGGCGGGGCCTGCAGCAGCTGATGGCCGAGCTGACCGGGCTGTCCCCCGCGACGCTGGAGGGCGACTTCCACGCCGGCGCCTTCGAGAGCGCGATGGTGCTGCACCTGCTGGGCGAGCACGTGGATCCGGGCTACCGCGCGCTGCCGCGCCGCACGCTGGAAGATGGCCGCGTCAGCCAGGTCAAGATCGTGCCGTTTTACGACCGCACGCGCTTGATCGAAGAGACCCTGGGCACCCTCTCGACCGCGCTCTGGCAGCAGCTGCTGATCACGATGATCGTGGTGTTGGTGCTGTTGCGGCGGCTGCGCAGCTCGCTCTTGGTGACGGGGTTGTTGCCGCTGGGCGTGATGGGCGCTTTCGTGTTGATGCGGCTGTTCAACGTGGACGCCAATGTGATGGCGCTCAGCGGCATCGCGATCGCGATCGGCACGATGGTGGACATGGGCATCGTGTTCACCGAAAACATCACCGCTCAGCTGGAGCGCGCTGAGCCGGGTCAGTCGCGCGCGAGCGTGGTGCGGCTCGCGGCTGCAGAGGTTGCGCCCGCGGTGATCACGTCGACCTTGACGACAATCGTCGGCTTCTTTCCGATTTTCGCGCTCACCGCCGCCGAGGGGCGCTTGTTCACTCCCCTCGCCTTCACCAAGACATTTGCGATGTTGGTGTCGCTGCTCGGGGCGGTGTTCGTGCTTCCCCCCATTGCCCACGCGCTCCTCGGGGCGAAGCTGCCGGCTTGGCTCAGACACAAACTGCCGCCCAAGCTCAGCGCCGAGCGGGTGCGCTGGGTCTTGTTGGTGGTGTGCACGACGGCGTTCGTGATCCTGCTGGCGGACGACTGGCAACCGCTCGGCACGAGCCGGGGCTACTGGCTCAATCGCTTGTTCGTGGTGTTGCTCTTGGTGCTCTTGCTGGGGGCCATCTTCGCCTTCATCCGGGTCTATGCCCGCGCGCTGTCGTGGGCGCTAGCCAACAAGGGCAAAGCACTGGCTCTGCCTCTGTTGATCGTAGTGTTCGGTTCGCTCAGTTGGCTCGGCTTCGACCGAGTGCTGGGTTGGTTACCTCAAACGGTGCGCACTAGCGCGCCTATCTCTGCGTTGGCGCATCAGTTCCCAGGGCTCGGGCGGGAGTACATGCCACCGTTCGATGAAGGCTCATTTCTGTACATGCCCACCACGATGCCGCACGCCTCGATTGGTGAGGCGCTGGCTCAGCTGAAGCAGATGGACGCCGCGATCGCTTCGGTGCCGGAGGTAGAAAACGCTGTAGGTAAGTTGGGCCGCGCCAAGAGTCCGCTCGATCCGGCGCCAGTCTCGATGTACGAGGTGGTCGTCAACTACAAGCCGGAATACGCGACCAACGCCGATGGCCAGCGCGTGCGCCAATGGCGCGACTCGATCCGCTCGATTGACGACATCTGGAGCGAGATCCAACGCGTGGCGCAGATCCCGGGGGTGACCAGCGCGCCCAAGCTGATGCCGATCGCGGCGCGCATCGTGATGTTGCAAAGCGGCATGCGCGCGCCAATGGGCGTCAAAGTGCACGGGCCGGACTTGGAAAGCCTGGAGAAAGCTGCCATCCAACTGGAGGCGGAGCTAAAGCAAATCCCCGGGGTGCGCGCCGAAACGGTGGTGGCCGACCGCATCGTGGGTAAACCGTATTTGGAGATCGTGATCGACCGCAAAGAGATCGCACGCCATGGGTTATCGATCGCCAAGGTCCAAGAAGTGATCCAGACGGGCATCGGCGGCAACACCGTGACTCGCACGGTGGAGGGGCGGGAACGCTACGAAGTGCGCGTGCGCTACATGCGCGAACAGCGCGATTCGGTCGAAGCGTTGAGACGCGTGTTGGTGCCCACACCGCTCGGACACCAACTGCCGCTCGAGCAGTTGGTCAGCTTTCGGTACGTGCGCGGGCCGCAGGTCATCAAGAGCGAAGACACGTTCCTCACGGCCTATGTCGTGTTCGACAAACAGCCAGACCAAGACGAAGTCGGCGTAGTAGAACGCGCCAACCAATTCTTGAGACAACGTATCGCCAGCGGTCAGCTGAAATTACCCCAAGGCGTCAGTTTCACCTTCGCCGGCAGCTACGAAAACCAGGTACGCAGCAGCAACACCTTGATGGTGCTGGTGCCGCTGACGTTGGCGTTGATCTTCTTGCTGCTGTACCTGCAGTTTCGCCGCATCTCCACCACGTTGGGCATCTTCTCCGGCGTGGCGGTGGCGATGGCGGGCGGGTTTGGGCTCTTGTGGCTGTACGGAAAGTCTTGGTTTCTGGACATGAGTTTGTTTGGGACCAACTTCCAGGAGCTGTATCAGATCCACCCCACGAACCTCAGTGTGGGGGTTTGGGTTGGGTTTATCGCGCTGCTCGGCATCGCTACGGATGATGGCGTGGTGATGAGCACCTACCTGAAGCAGCTCTTCGACAAGGCACCATGCCGTGACGTGGACGAAGTCCGAGCGCGCACGCTCGAAGCTGGTGAACGGCGCATTCGCCCATGCATGATGACAACGGCCACGACGCTGATCGCGCTCTTGCCGGTGATTTCTTCCAGCGGCCGCGGCTCAGACGTGATGGCGCCCCTGGCGATCCCGCTGCTGGGCGGCATGCTGGTGGAGCTGATCACGCTGTTCGTGGTGCCCGTGCTGTACTGCATGGGTCAAGAGCGAGCGCTGAGCCGCGGCAGCAGCGGCGACGACTGATCGCCGATTCTGAGGCCGCGGCGGATTCTGACACTGCCGCGGATTCTGACACAGAGGATGCACCTGCCCCTGACTCCGCCGCGGAGCCACAGCGGGCTCGACGCCCCCCCCGCCGCCCTGCGGGTTGTGTTCTCGCCTACGGCGCACCTTCTGCGCCACCTCCGGCCATCTCTGGCGCTCAGCGTCAGTTCGGTGTCACAGAAAGCTGGCAATGCCCGTCTCAGCTTCCGCCGGGCGCTTGGCGAGCTGTATGAATCGCAAGCAGCTCTACAGCTTGGCGCAGCCTGGGGGTACGTTCCCGCAGAGCAGGCGCAAGCATCGGTTGAAGCGCTAGATGCACTGGGCGCTCGTCTGTATGGCCTATCTCAGCGTTAGCCGGCACCCAGTCCAGGCAAAGCCGTCCAACCAGATCCGGGCGCAGCCCAGCGTGCGTCCTGGGGCGCTCGAACCAGGTGCGTCAGAAGAACGCGAGGCCCGCGTTGATTGTGAATTGGCCGGTGTCCCAGCGCAGCTCGGCGTCCAGATTTTCGTTGGCCTCGGCGTTTCCATCCGTCGTCAGCGAGCGGAATTGCCATCCGAGTTCACCAAACACCGCCATATCCCGATCAATTGGAAATTGCACCCCGCCGAAGAGCCCCAGGTTGTAGCCCACCCCCAGGTCGTATTCGACATCGACACCAATCGTGTTCTCTTCTTTGCTGGCTAGCGTCAGTCCTACTGGCAGCGCACCGTAGATCTCCAGCTTGCGCGCTGGAAACCTGAGCCGCGGCAAGAACGAGATATCGAGCCCGACGCCCGCGTTGTCTCCCGCGGTTTCCCAGCCGTAGCGGTCCGCTTCCCATTTGAAAAAGCGCAGAAGAATGCCGGCGGACAGGATCTTGGCGAGCGCGGCGTCATAACTGACGCCAACGCCGAGCGTCGGATCCAGATCTTGTTTGTCCTCTGACTCGACGGCAGCAAAAAAGTCCGGCTCACCCTCCGCGTCTACCTCTCCGCCGAAACCGACGCTGCCGAACACTCCCAGCCGAGTCTCGGCGCTGGCGTCGGCACTGAACGCGATGCTGGCCGCCAAGCTAGCGACTGTGGACACTCGACACACCCATTGGTTCGCTGATCGCATACTGATCTCCGAGCTTGCCTGAGAGGCCCGCAGCCGTAAAGAAAGCGGCGCATCCCGGAAAATTCAGGGCCCGCGTCCAGGGCGGTGTAGCTGGGCCGCGCTGGGCTCCAAAGCGGGCGAAATCAATCGGGGGCAAAAAAGCGGGTCACGCCCCCGGGGCTTGCGGCCCATTGCATCCAGACTCGCTCGTCGGCGCCGAGATTTGCGAATAATCGCGGACTTGGGGCCAATGGGCTGCGCCGAAAACTGGCGCCAGCAGACGAAAGGACCCAGCATGTCAGCATTCAAGATGTTCGCAGCAACGCTCGCTCTAGGGATCGCCGGTTTTACGGCCGTCGCCCCGTGTCAGTGTGGCGAGTGCGGCTGTGAAGACTGCGACTGTGAGCCAAGCCCCTGATCCAACCCAACCTCCGCCGGGTGGCTCCGACCGAGCCACCCTGGACGGACTCTTGCGCCGCCTGGCCGAGGGTGAACGCGATGCGTTTGCCCCCGCGTTCCAGCTGCTTTGGCCCAAACTGGTGGGATTTGCCCGGACCCAGCTCTCGGATCCGGATGATGCGGAAGATGTGGCGCAGCGAGCCGCCATGAAGCTGTTCGCGCAAGTCGACGACTACGACCCTCAGCGCTCCGGCCTAGCCTGGGCGCTGACCATCGTGGCCTGGGAGTGCCGTAGCTGGCGCCGACAACAGCAGCGCGGTCGTCAATTCGTGGGCAAGCTGGAGCAACAGCTTCAAGCAGGATCCGGTGCGGCGCCTTCTGGACCTGACCAAGTCCCTAATACTCCTGAAGACATCATGAGCTTCGCGGAACTACTGCGCGGCGCTGAAGCCGTGATGGGTGAACTCTCCGCGCTCGACCGCAGCACGTTGCGCGCCGCCCTGGAAGAAGACCAGACGCACAAGGACGACGTCGGAGGCGCCACCTTCCGCAAACGTTACCAGCGTGCCCTCGGCCGTTTTCGCGACAGTTGGAGAAAGATCTATGGCTACTGACTTTCCACAATCGACTGAGGTGATGTCTCGAGCCCGTTGGGCTTATGAGCTGTCGCGCTTGCGTCGCGCGGCCCTGGGCGCCCTGCCAATCACGCTCTTGGCTGGCGGCGTGTTGTTGCTGCTGCCAGCCGTTTGGCAGAGCTATTTGGCGGCGGCCGCGTTGGTGACAGGCAGCGTGCTCGCGCTGTGGCACGGCCGCGCGCTGTCGCGGGCCGTGTTACCTGGCGTAGTGAGCGGCATGCTGCCGCTGGCGTGCTCGGTATTCGCCAACAACGTGGGTCACGTGTGCGCAGGCGGCGGCTGCTATTCGCTGTGTCTGCCGCTGTGCACTGCTGGTGGTGCGGTCGCCGGGCTCAGTATTGGACGACTGGCACGCCACCAGCAGCGACGCGCGCACTTTGCCGCGGGCGCCATCGGTTTGGCTTGGGCGGTCGGGGCGATGGGCTGCGGCTGCGTTGGTGGCAGCGGCGCGTGGGGGATCTTGAGCGGCATGCTGCTCGGCTTGGGCGCCGCTGATGGCCGCTCCCGGTTCCAACATGTATTCTCCTCGTCGCCGGACGCCGACCAGCCCCGACGCCTGGAGCCCGTACTCCGTAGCGGCGCGCTTTTCGTGC
>JBNLEN010000305.1:0-5534 GCA_050304975.1 Polyangiaceae bacterium | reverse complement strand
TGGCTGGAGCGCTTCGTTGCTCTGTCCGGCAAAGAGCCGGGCATTCGTGTGTTGGAGTTGAGGGAAAACAAGATGCAGACCCTGTCGGTGCTGGCCACGAAGGAGCACCGCTACCTGATGGGGGGTCCGTTCATTTCCGGCACCAGTCACCGGCTGCGCCGACGCACTCAGCGCTATCAAGGACACCTTCCGCTGCTGGTGCATCCCCACCCGGAGAAAGTGATGGAGATCGGCTACGGTGTGGGTGAGATCCTACGCTCCGTACTGATCCACAATCCCAAGCATGTGGATCTGGTGGAGATAGACGGTGAAATGCTCGACGTCGCCAACGAGTACTTTGCTGAGTTGAATGGTAACGCCTCGGAGGACCCGCGCGTGCACGTGCATATTGCTGACGGTCGCCGCTTCTTGCGAGAGACCCCAGAACACTATGACGTCATCCTCACCGACTCGATGATGTTGGTCAGTGAGGCCAGCTTTCGTTTGTACACGATTGAGCACTTCCGCTGGGGCTACGAGAAGCTGAACGAGTCCGGAGCGATGGTCGTTTGGCTTCCACTGTACATCGGCGAAGAGCGAGCCCAGGCGGTGATCCGCACCTTCTTGAAGGTATTCCCAGAGACGACGCTCTGGGTTCCCGCCAACGCACGCTACACCGAGGGCTTCTTGATCGGGCACAAGTCGGGCTTCAACTTGGATTGTGCGAAGACTTGTGCCCGCTTTGACGAGGTAAACGCGGAACTTCGGGAGGCAGGGCTGGAGTCGTGCTCAGATTTTCTGGCGACTATGCGCGCAGGCCCTCAAGAGCTCGCGCAATGGACTGCGGGCAGCGACACGATCAACAGCGATCTGCGACCGGTGCTCGACTACATCCCACTTGGCGGTTACGAGCAGCTCAAGCAGAAAGTCCTGGTGGACCCTGCAGCATCGCTCGAGCGGCTGCCTTATTCAAATTGTCAGACCGAGCAACTCGAGCAGATCGAACAGCTGCGCGAAGTCAGACGCGGCGAAGAAGCAGCCTTAGCGCGCGTCTTGGACGAAGAGCAAAAGGCGCCGTTTCCCGAAATGACAGCGCTGCATCAGAGATATCCTGAAAGCGCGGCGATTGCGCGCAACCTGGCCGAACTGTGGACGATTGAGGCGCAAACACTCAAAGGTCCAGAGCGGGAAGCGGCATTAGACCAAGCCTACCGTGCCGACCCTTACCTGAAAAATCCGGCGCTTCACGCCTACAACCAGATGTGCACGAAGGGTGAGCGTTCGCGGGCGAGGGAACTTCTAGACCAGCTGGCGACGACCTATCCGTTTGACGAGCAGATCCATTCTTTATCTGCCGCTGGGGCGTGCCGCACTCCGTAGGAGCATCGGCGCAACAAGCTCGCAGCCACGACATAGAAGAACAGCGCGGTCTGTCCAAGGACCAATACTGGGTGTCGATCCGAGATGTGCCAGCCGCGGGCTTCCAAAAGCAGCAAGCCCGCCAGAAGCCATGGGTGAGGGATGAGTCCTGGCGCAACACCCCCATCAACAGCATCACGACACCACGCAAGAAATCGATCGCCAACAGCCGCCCTGGATTGTGCGTGGCGGTGTCAGCTGTCGTCGTGGCGCCTGATAGCTCCGCGCAAGACTCCAATAACTGCCGCGCGGACGAATCTTGCTCCCTATTGTGCGAATCCCGCGACTTCACCCAGCTCCGCCGCTAGCGCGACGACTGCGCAAGTGGCGAGCGATGCGCAAAGCCATTTCTAGCGCTTGCTCATAGTTGAGCCGCGGGTCGACGCGACTTTGGTAGGCGCGATGAAGATCCGCCTCACTCAGGCCCCGAGCGCCACCGACACACTCGGTCACGTTCTCACCCGTCAGCTCAAAGTGCACTCCCCCGAGGTGCGACCCCAACTTTCGGTGAATGTCGAACGCCTGCTCCAGTTCGCTCAGGATGTTGTCGAAACGGCGCGTCTTGATACCATGTTCCGTCGTTTCAGTATTGCCGTGCATTGGATCCGAACAAAACAGAACCCGCTTGCCTGAGCGCTGTACCGCCTCGACCAGCGGGGGCAATAGCTCCGCAATACGCTCAGCCCCCAAGCGATGAATCAACACGACTCGGCCGGGCTCGTTCTCGGGATTGAGTACATCCAGCACTTGGAGCAGCCACTCAGAAGTCGCGCTCGGCCCCACTTTGAGTCCCACGGGATTGCGGATCCCCCGGCAGTACTCGAGGTGTGCGCTGTCGAGTTGAGCAGTGCGCATACCGATCCACGGCATGTGAGTCGACTGATTGTACCAGCCCGTTGCATGCCTTCGCGTCTGTGCCGTCTCGTAGTTGAGAGCCAGTGCCTCATGACTAGTAAAGAGGTCCACGCGTCTGAGTTTGGGCAGCTCCGCCCCGGCCACCGTCTCCAGGAATGCAAGCGACTCACGGATGGATTCAATGATGCGCTGGTACTCCCCTCTGAGCTCCGAGCTGTCGGCAAACGCGATGTCCCAATTTTCAGGATGCCGCAAGTCCGCGAAGCCGTCTTCGGAGAGGGCGCGCAAGTAGTTGAGCGTCAGCGCGGCACGCTCATAGCCACGCAGCAGCAACTCAGGATCAGGCGTTCGCTCATCTCGGGTGAAACCATGGCGATTGACGATGTCACCGCGGTAGCTGGGTAGAGTCTGGCCCTCGCGAGTCTCCTCGTTGGCGGAGCGAGGCTTGGCGTACTGACCCGCGATACGCCCCACTCTGACCACCGGGGTCCAAGTTCCGTGGACCAGGATCACGCTCATCTGAAGCAAGATCTTGAGCTTTGCCGTGATCACGTCCGCATTGCAGTCTTCAAAGCTTTCGGCACAATCCCCTCCCTGCAGCAGGAAGCGTTTGCCGTCTGCGGATTCCGCCAGCTGTGCCTTGAGATTTTCAATCTCGGCCGCGGTCACCAGGGGAGGCAAGCTAGACATCTCATCAAGCACGCTCCGCAGCCGCTGAGGATCTGGGTACTCCGCTTGTTGCGCCACGGCTTTCCGCTTCCAAGAGTCCGGGCTCCAGCTGTCTTTTCCACGGCTCATTCCCATCATGTTCTCCTTCTAGAAACTACTGGCCCCCAAGCAACCCCGTCCACCCACCCAACCCCACACGCATTTCCCAAGTTGCTGGAACTGATGCGACGAAAGCTGCACACCAGCCAACAAATTGCTGGCTTGCACGCCTACAGGGGTTGCCGCTGGATGTAGAGCTGCCACGTTTTAGGGAAATGCTTAGACGGATCTGGGGTGGGCCGTTGCTAGCTATAGCAGCCCTATCCTGCAACAGCGATCTGGACAAGAACCTGCGCACAAGCGACGAAGTCAGCGAAACGCCGGATTGTCCTCGGGGTTCATCGGACGAAGAATGTGCCATAGGATCGGACAGCTCGTGCATGCCGGGCAGCTACAGCTCTGGCGGGAAGTGTGAACGCTGCCCGGAGGGGACCTATAGCGACGAAGAAGGGGCGGAAGAGTGTCGCTCCTGGAGCGATTGTGAACCTGGGCAATACGTGGCGGAGCGGGGCAGCCGCACGCAAGACCGCACGTGCGATGCCTGCCCGGAGGGACAAACCTCAACCGTCGACAACGCTGACGTTTGTTTCGCCGCGGGGGACTGCCCCGCCGGAACGGTGCAAGTCTCAGATGACGACTGCGAGGCTTGTCAGCCAGGAGAGTACTGCGCTGGAGGAAGCGCCGCCGCAGAGCCGTGCGGCAAAGGCAAATGGGATGATGATGACGATCCCGCTACAGAGTGTGTCTCTCACAGCAAGTGCGCTGCGGGAGAGTTCGTGGCTGCGGCCGGCACCGACACGGCTGACCGAAGTTGCAAGGCCTGCGAAGAAGGCAGCTTTTCGACTGAAGAGAACGCACCTGAGTGCCAGACGTGGTCCGACTGTGCCTCCGGCACATATGTCGAAAGTGCTGGCGACGCCTCCAGTGATCAGCAGTGCGTCGCATGCGCTACCGGAAGCTTCACTGACAGCGCTAACCAAGCAGAGTGCACGGCTTGGACGGTTTGCCAGCCGGGTGAGCACATCGACGCCGCCGGGAGCGCCACCAGCGACCAAACCTGTCAGCCCTGCCCCGAGGGCGAATACAGCGTGGGTGAGAACTCGGGCAATTGTGTTCCCGAGGGGGAGTGTCCCTCGGGAACGCAGCAGACTGCACCCGCAACCGAAACCAGCCCGCCTGACTGTGAACCCTGCGCTAAGGGTCAATACTGCCCTGGAGGCGAAACGCCCGCCGCAGACTGCAGCGCCGGCACTTGGGATCACGACGGAAACCCTTCGACCGCGTGTGAGGCACATTCCGAGTGCGCTCCCGGGACGCACATCGACTCGGCGGGCACTAGCCTGACAGATCAGACGTGTACAGCCTGCGCCTCCGGCAGCTTCAGCACGGGGACCAACGCACTCAGCTGCCAGACGCATGCACAGTGTGAGCCGGGCACGTTTGTTTCAATGGCGGGCACCGAAACCACTGACGTAGAGTGTAGCGGTTGCGCTTCTGGGCAATACAGCACGACAACCGACGCCAGCAGTTGCTCTGACTGGAGCGACTGCCAACCCGGACAGTACGTGTCGGCAGCTGGTACAGAAACGAATGACCGACAGTGCAGTGCCTGCCCGATGGGAGAGTACAGCGATGTGATCAACGCAGGCGGCTGCGTTCCAGTGGGGCAGTGCCCTCAAGGGACCATCGAAACCGTGCCTGCCTCCGGCATGTCCCCCCCGGAGTGTCAAGCATGCACTGCGGGTAACTACTGCGCCGGCGGTCAAGCGGCGCTCGAAGCATGCGCCAGCTCCACCTGGGATGATGACGATGATCCCGCCACGCCGTGCGTCGCCAAGACGATCTGCACCGCCGGTGAATACGTGCTGGACGCCGGTTCCTCGACGAGCAACCGCACTTGCCAGGCTTGCCCTGCGGGGCAATTTAGTGATTCCCCCAACGCTTCCAGCTGTCAGTTCTGGTCTACCTGCGCGGCTGGTACGCACATCGAAGCGGTCGGCACCGCGAGCAGCGACCGCCAGTGTACGGCCTGCCCCAACGGAATGTTCTCCAGCGCTGAGAACGCGTCGAGTTGTACCACCTGGTCGACTTGCGCGGCACCTTCTTACTACCAGTCGGGTGCGCCCAGTTCGACCGCCGATCGACAGTGCAGCGCCTGCGCGGCTCCGCAGCGCACGACGCAAAACAACCAGACTAACTGCTCACTCCCCTCATTCCAGATGAGCGGGGGCGAAGTTGTCATGGAGGGCGAGAGCTACCATTCGAAAGCCACCAACGGCTCCGCGGATTCTTGGACCCAAGCCAGCGTTTCCGGCGTCTCTAACGGCGCCGTGATGGTCGTCGGACCCGACGACGGCTCGGAATGGCCGAGCGCGCCGGATACTAGCTCCCCTCGGCTCGACTTCTACGTCAACTTCACCAGCGCCGGCACCTTCTTCATCCACGTGCGGGGCGACACCTCGGACCCCTGGTGGGCCTCCGACTCGTGTTGGTCCGGCGTCGACGGAGTGCCC
>JBNLEN010000304.1:0-5561 GCA_050304975.1 Polyangiaceae bacterium | reverse complement strand
CATGACCTTGATGGTTCCGCTCTCGCCGAACAGCCCGCTCGCGATTCCCCGCACACCAGCGTTGGGCAGTACGTGGTCATCGACAACGTAGAACCCGACAACATGCTGAAGCGCTTCCGCCAGCGATCGATACCCACGAACGGCTAGCTCCTGGCGGGTTAGAATCGTGATCGAGGCCGGCGCCGCCGCGAGCGATTCATCCGTCTTGGTCGCGGAAATGACAACATCCACGTCCAAGAGCTCCTCCAGACTCATTTCTGAAAACGTCGACAAGTCCGCGGCGGACGCGTCTCCTCCGTCTGAATTCACGTCAGCTGCATCAGCTTCAGCCATCGCCGGTACAGGCACGCTAACCAAGAGCGCTACGAGTGATCCAATCAGCCGCGCCTCGAGCCGTGAGAGCCGAGACGGGACGCCGTCCGCCTCCCGCTCAGCTCGTTTCGAACACAGTGTTGACATCTTCTCCCGTGTGCCTGAGCCCTAGAAAAGCCTGCTCTCGCGCCCTACTTCAGCAGGTCACACTCCGGCAAGGTCTGATTGAAGTCACCGGATGACCACATGTTGTCCATTGCCGAGAAGTTGTTCGGGCAAACGATGTCTTCACCAGAGTTGGTGAAGTCTGGGTCGAAGTCTCCTTCACCCTTGAGTTCGTCGTAGACCATCTTGACGACGTCATAGCCCCAGCCCCAGTATTTCTGCCCAACCATGGCATCAATCAACCCATCGCGCGCCATGTCGATCTGAAACTGCAGCGTGTCATAGCTGATGGTGTGCAATGAGCCGTCACGCATTCTGGCGGTCCATTCGGGGACTCCATTGTCCTTCTCGTCGTACGCAAAAAGTGGCCACAGCCCGATCAGTATCGCGGCCTGAATATCAGGTTCGCCATCGCCATCCCGGTCGCGTTCCGTCATGGTCTCCAGAGTCTCGCCGCTGGCTTCGGTCTCGAGCTCAGCGTAGATCGAAGCACAAGATTCTTCATCCCACGTGTTTTGGCACTTCTCTGGCTCATCTGAATAGACATGGAACATCGCATCCGCCGGTTCCAAGTCTTCTGGCCAGCAGCGCTCGAGCGCCCACTCATCACCATCCTTGGTGAAGCGACACGTATCCATCTTTTTCAGTTCATCCCATACGCCGGCCACTCGCTCCTGCAGATTTGTCGCGACTGGCACCCCACTCAGAATACCAACCCGATAGGGGGGGGACATGTTTTCATCGTCCTCCAAAACAGCGGCCGCTAAACGCGCGGCGACCTGTCCGGTGGTACGATTGTCGATACCGTAGTAGGTGAAGCGTTCGCTAGCTTTGCCAGAGGGGTGGCGACAGTCACTATCCCAAGACATGGTAGGGATCCCGGCTTCGATCGCCGCATCCACCATCTCCGAGACTTCCGGTGACGAACACGAGATCGCGATGGCATCCACTTCCTGGTCAATCGCCTCTTGTACCGAATCTTTCTGCCCCTCGATGTCGGCTGCATTCTGTGGCGCGAGATAGACGATCTCCACCTCATCGTCGGTCGTTTCCGTCAGCTCCAGCGCCCGAAGCAGAGCTCCGTCGTAGCCAACTTGAAAGACTTCGTTGCCCTTCTCTTTCGGGATCCAAGCGATCCGAATGGGCTCGGCGTCAGCGCCGCCCTGCTCTTCATCGGCGTCTTCACTGTCGCCACAAGCAATAGCGGCGCATGAAGCCAGCAATGACAGTACAAGTATCTCTCCAAATTTCGTTCTCATGTCGTGTTCCTCTCCAGTGATACGGAAGCCATCCCTTCCCCCGTCAATTTTCAGGCAATAGCTCAGGCGTTCTTGTCTCACCTCCCATGACTTTTCCGCCCTTGACCGTCCAAAGCTGGACGAGTCCAGCAAAGATATCTCCGTGCTCATCCAAATCCACAAACCCAGAAACGCCGCGATAGTTGATCCCGGCGTAATTCGGCACATTCTTCAAGCGCAGCAACTCCAAGCCCCCGGCGAGATCGTGCCAAGAGACCACCTTTCCTCGCGAGTTCGCGGAGACTGACTCCATGTGCTCTGCAATCTCGGTGGTACTCGGAATTGCGTCTGACCCGCTCTCCACCGCCGCTTCCTCAATCGCTAGAAGCAGCACAGCAAGTGCGTCGTAGTTGAAGTACGAGGCGGTCAATGGCGTGTCTCCTTGCCAGCGCTCGGAAAAGTGGCCGCTAAAGACCGTCACGTCCCCAGGCGGAAGCGCGTGCGAAGTGCCCGTCATGCCCTCTATCGCGTCCGGCGGTACATTCTTCACAAACTCATCGGAGCGAAGCGTATTGGAGAAGTACCAACTCACACGGCGCCCCAGGCTCGACCAGTCCGAGACGATGGTCGCGCCTGACCGGGGATATGCCACCAGGGCGATACCATCAGGTTCGAATGCGGCAACGTCCGCCAACAGCTCTCTAAACGATGCCGTGCCAGATGCGAACGGCATCATCAGCACTTCTTTCCCCTCGCTAGCTGCGAACTTACGACGTACAGCGTGAGCAAAGCCTCGACCATATTCGTCGCTGACGTAGACCACCGCGAGGCGCTGGACGCCGTCATCAACCGCGGTGTCAGCGAGGACGCTGCCAAATGACAGCGCTGATGGCGTCGTTCGAAACCACAGTCCCTCAGTGTCCAAGTCCGTGAAGGTGGGAGAAGTCACGCCACCAGACACGACGATGACTTGCTCCTCAGTGATGAGAGGTATCATCGCCTTGGCTAGCTCTTCGTACTGCGGCCCGATGATCGCGACTACGCCTTCGTCCTCGATCAGCTCTCGAGCGGAGTCCATTCCGCGCTCCACAGAGGAATTCGAATCACGAGCGATGATCTCCACGCGACGCCCCGCCACGCCTCCTGAAGCATTGACCTCCTCAGCCGCCCACAGAATGGCACGCTCGATGTTCGCTCCTTCTGCTGCGAGTTCACCCGTGAACGGCAGCAGGGCTCCGATGCGTACGGCGTCTGGGTCACGTGCCGTTTCGGACGTATCTACCGCGCACCCCCCGAGCGCCAAGGCACTCACGAGCGCACACTGCAGCGGCGATCTACCAAACATTGCTACGCGCTCCTACAAGAGGATCGCACAAGCAGAAGATCTGAAACTCGGGCAACAGTCATCTGGATGTGGGCGTTTCTTTCCGTTGGAGCAATTCCTAACTCGGTCTAGGTATCTGGAACGGACAAGCCGCGCATTCGATAACCGCCTGGTTCTATTTCAACGGCAACAGAACCCACGCGTGAAAGAGGCGCACTTTCGCACGTGGTGCCCGTTATTCCCACACGACACCAACTTCCAGTCACGGTGAGCGAAATGCTAACGCGCAATATTTTCCGCCTACCAAGAAGATGCTTCTTGGCAACGGCAGCCACGGCCGCTTGCGTTGGCACAGCCGGGGCACTGCACCCGTTGCCTGTGCCAACAGAAGCGAAATATCAGAAAGTGCGGGCCCTATGCACGGGCAGAGGCGCGTGCCGACTGGCCGCGACCGGCGCCCCGCGAGCTTGGGCGACCGCGACCACCGCGCGACGGGCGCTTGCCGCCAGCGCTGGGCCTGGCTGGACGGGCGTTTTGCCGGGGCTCAGCGGCAGCGGCCGCACCAGGTCGCTCTGGGAATGGATGATCTTCGACTTTTGGAATGCGCTGCTTCATCAGGCGTTCAATCGCCGACAGCCAAGAACGCTCGTCGGGTTCGCAGAGGGAGAGCGCGACGCCTGATTTACCGGCGCGCGCGGTCCTCCCAATGCGGTGGACGTATGTCTCCGGAATGTTCGGCACATCAAAGTTGATCACGTGAGTGATGCCTTTGACATCAATGCCGCGCGCAGCAATGTCGGTCGCGACCAAGACCCGAATGCTGCCATCGCGGAAACCTTCCAAAGCTCGCGTGCGAGCACCCTGGGATTTGTTGCCGTGGATGGCCGCTGATCCCTTGCCGGAACGCTCCAAGTGTTGGGCCACACGGTTGGCTCCGTGCTTGGTTCGGGTAAACACCACGCAACGCTCGCACTCCGGGTCCTTCAAGATGTGCAGCAGCAAATCTCGCTTGCTGTTCTTGTCGGTGAAATAGACCTTCTGCTCGATGGCCTCAGCGGTCGAAGACACCGGATCAACCGCGACTACTGCTGGGTCGTGCAGCAAGCCGTTGGCAAGCTCCCGGATCTCGGGAGGCATGGTGGCCGAGAAGAACAGCGTCTGGCGCTGCTTCGGCAAAGCTTTGACGATCTCACGTACATCTCGGATGAAGCCCATGTCCAACATGCGGTCCGCTTCGTCCAACACGAATAGCTTGATCCGATCCAAGCGCACCAACTTGCGACGTAACAAATCCAGCAGGCGGCCCGGAGTCGCCACGAGAATGTCGACCCCACGCTTCAGCTCCGCAATCTGGGGCTTTTCGTTGACGCCACCGAAAATCACGGTGTGCCAAATGTCCAAAAACTTACCGTAGGTCTCCAGGCTCTCGTTGATCTGCGCTGCGAGCTCACGCGTCGGAGTCAGGATCAGGGTGGTCAACTCCGGCTGATCACCAGCCGTGGCATCCGCCATCTGCAATGCGGGGATGCAAAACGCCGCACTCTTGCCGGTTCCGGTCTGGGCACAGCCGAGCACGTCTTTGCCCTTGAGCGCCGGCGGAATCGCTGCCTGCTGGATGGGCGTGGGTTGTTCATATCCGGCTCGGTTGACGGCCTTCAGGATTTGGGGCAACAGCCCCAGGTTTTCAAAATTCATGTCTTCGTTTCTGAAGCAGGCGACGCCCAGTGGCGTCGAGCGCTGCTTCGTGTTCACGCGGCGAGCAAAGGCTCGTCGGTCCGTCACGCGATCAGATCGATGCTGACGGGGTTGGATATCGTTCTAACGCGGAGGCCTTCGTTGCGGGGTTTAATCCGGTCAACGGCCAGCGCCTGTTTGAGGCGTCTGAATGGCGTTCCGAATTCGGCTTACCTGAGCAAGCGGGCGCACTCTGTCACGCGAACCCGAAAACCGCTAGTTTTTTCTCGTACTTGGCCAGATTCGGCCGCATCCCGCCCTGACTGAACCAGATTTTCCACTGCGGACGGGTGCTCCGCACGGCTCAATCCGTGACTGCTGGACTGGGCATCGTCAACGAACGTACTGGCCGCTCGCATTCCACGGGCAGGGTCACGCTAAATGTGGTCCCGACGCCAGGTGTCGAATCCACGCTGATTTCGCCGCCGTGATCCTGCACGATGCGGTAGCAGATCGACAGTCCCAACCCGGCGCTAACCCGCGAGCCCTTCGTGCTGAATCCGGGATCGAAAATCCTGGGGAGACGCTCCGGAGCGATGCCGCAACCATCATCGCGAATCACGATCTGCACATGGTCCGCCTCAGCACGCGTCGCTATTTCAATGTTGCCAACGGACTCGATCGCTTGTGCTGCGTTGACCAATAGATTCAAGAAAACTTGATTTAGACGACCTGGTGAGCAGTAGACCGAGGGCAACTCCGCGTAGCGCCTGCTGACCCGGAGCTGCTCCGGCCAATCCGCTTGGAGCATGGCCAGGGTGTCATCGATGCCATCGTGCAAATCGACG
>JBNLEN010000303.1:0-5583 GCA_050304975.1 Polyangiaceae bacterium | reverse complement strand
GCAGGTTCCGCACCAAATTCAGTGCACCAAATTCAGTGCGCGGTCGCGAGCGCTGAAGCCGAGGGGATACGTCGAGCCAACAACTTGCGCAGATAGTCTGCACCGAAGATTACAGGAGCGCCGAGGGCGGCGAGCCCGAAGATCCAATATGGCACTGGCCCAGTGCCGAGCACGTCGCCAACTACAGGCACGTACAGCACGCAGTAGGCGAAGGCTATCTCTAGAGAAAAGCCAAGTAGGGTCAAACGGTTCTTGAACAGGTTCGAGTCCAGACCCGAGCGAGTGCGGGAACGGCGACCGATGAAGTTCCCCACTTGCATCAACATGATGGTTGCCAAGCAAATCCCCGTCGCGGAGCGATACAATGGGTCCGTCGCGTCCAAGTCCTGTCCCCAACTCCAGCCCCCTCGGACCAAGACGAAGAAAAACAAAAACAACGCGTAGCCCGCCTCAATCAAACCCAAAAAACCATAGCTGTGCGCCATCAATGAACCGCTCAGCAGACGCTGGTCGCGCGAGCGTGGGGGGCGCTGCATGGTATCCGGCTCCGCTGGCTCTTGACCTAGTGCCATCGACGGCACGATATCCGTGCCCAAATCGATGACCAGGATCTGAATGATGGTCAAAGCGAGTGGCACCGGGAACAACACGTACAAGATATAGGGAATGATTTCAGGGCCGTTGCTGACGAGCACGTAGTTGGTGAACTTGCGGATGTTCTCGAAGATCGCGCGTCCCTCTTCGATGCCCCGCACAATCGATGCAAAGTTGTCGTCGAGCAGCACGACCTGCGCAGCTTCACGCGCCACATCCGTGCCGCGCTCCCCCATCGCGATGCCAACGTCCGCCGCTTTCAAGGCAGGGGCGTCATTGACGCCATCACCCGTCATACCGACGACCAGCCCCGTCCGCTTCAAGGCTGAGACGATCTTCATCTTTTGTTCGGGCGTCGTTCGAGCGAAGATGCGAGTCCCATCGTTGAATGCGTCCGCCAGTTGCTGCAGCGTATACGCTTCGAGTTCATCACCAGTCAGCACGCCCCGTGCGTCCTGCTCGAGCATGCCCGCTTGCTCGGCAATAGCCCGCGCGGTTTCTGGGTGGTCCCCAGTGATCAGCACCACGCGAATACCTGCAGTTCGACAGCGCGCCATCGCGTCTGGCACCTCTGGACGCAGCGGATCGTGCAGGGCGATCAGCCCCAGCAGCTGTAGCCCGCTCTCCAGCTCATCGCGGCCGCAATCCGGCTGCTCCCCGAGGCGCCGCGCAGCAACGGCGATCACCCGCTGGCCGTTGCTCGCCAGCTCTTCGATAATGCGCTGTGTTCTGTCCAAGCTGCTATCGTCCGACACGAGCAACATCGAGCGTAGTGACTCCCACGCTCCCTTGACCGCATAACAAAGCTCACCGCTGGCATCTTTGCCAATGCCGGCAGCATTCCGACGCTGGACGTCGAATGGGAAATGTTTGGCGCAGCTCTGCACCACGTTGAGTGCTTCACTGCTGTCTTTGCTGAAGCTGTCGGCTAGCGCCACGTCCAGTGGATCGCCTGACAGTTGACCCTCCTTCAACTTGAGCTCCGAGGCAACCAACGCGGCGTGCAGCACTCGGCGCCGATGTTCAGCGTCGAGCTCCGTGCCATCTATGGGGTCGACGATACCACTGACCGCCAACTGGTTGAGCGTCAGCGTGCCGGTCTTGTCGGTACACAGGACTTGGATTGATCCGAGCGCCTCCACTGCGCTCAAGCTCTTGACCAACACCTTCTTGCGTGCCAAACGCACCGCCCCCACGGCCAGCGCCAACGTAAACGTAGGCAAGAGCCCCTCTGGCACGTTGGCCACGATGATGCCCAAACCAAACACCAGGTTCACCCACAATGAACGCCCGGCAACCAAGCCATAGATGAAGAACAGCACCCCCATCGTCACGGCGATGATGGTCAACGTGCGCACCATGCGCGCAGTCTCTTTTTCGAGCGGGGTCTCCGGCCGTTCAATCTCTACGGACATGGCCGCGATTTGACCAAACTGGGTGCGACGCCCGGTCGCGAACACGACGGCCCGCGCGTTGCCGCGCAACACGGTCGAGCCGGCGAACACCACGTTCTTGGCGTCAATCAATCGACCTTCGACCGGATCCGACACGATTGGTACTGGCCGCGATTCGCCGGTGAGCGAGGCGTTGTTCACCAACAGGCCTTCGCTATCGACCACCCGTGCGTCGGCGGGCACGCGATCTCCTTCGCTGACGCTGAGCAGGTCGCCTGGCACCAGTTGCTCCGCCGGAACTTCTAGCTCCTTGCCCGCTCGCCACACCAGCACCTGCGCAGGCAAGAATTTGCGCAGCTCTTGCATGGCGCGCTCCGCTCTTGCTTCCTGCAGAAACGAAAATAGGGCGTTGAGCACTGACACCACCGCTAGCGCGATGCCCAAGACGAACATACCTCCGCCTGGCTCAACTGCGTCGGCGACAAAGCAAAGCACCGCCGCTGCGTCCAGCAACAGACTGAAGAAGTTCGTAAATTGTCGCGCCAGACTTTTCCACAGGCTGAACTGGCGCGTCGCTTCGAGTCGGTTTGGTCCCAGTTCGTGAAACCGCGCCACCGCCTCGGCGGCGTCCAGGCCGTCAGCGTGACTTCTGAGCAGGTGGTAGACCTCCTCTGTCGCGACCGTGTGAATTTGGCGCTTCATGTCACACCACGATAGATAGCCACATCGCAAGATGCGTGGCGCAGCACTTCCTCACCGGGCGCTCCGCTCAACACGCGCTGCGCGATCCCTCTTTCACTGGCACCGAGATAGATCAACTCGGACTTGTGCTGTTTGGCGCTGAGCACAATCTCCGCCGGGATGTCCCTTGAGACCAGCACGGTGCTGTCCGTCTTGAGCTGGGGGTTCAGTTCCCGGCCGAGCTGTTCGCGGATCTTCGCAACATAGGCTTCTGCGGCTGTTTCGCTGCTCTGTTTGAACCTGTTGGCCAATGCTTGTCGAAGCAGCCGTGGGCGCTCCCGAACGAGCAAAACGTGCACGTCTTGCAAGTCGTTGAACAAGCGCAAGAACGGGATCCCCTTGAAACCATCGGGATGACCCATCACCGGCAGCAGCACGCGATGGACCGCACCCAGCATTCCCGGCTGAACTACCCGCACTGCCAGCGTATTACAACGCGCCCGAGCCAACAGCTGCTCCGAGACTGTGCCCACCAAGAAGCTGAAATTGCGAGGCCGCACCCGAGTCCCGCACAAGAGATAGCTGTCTGGCCCTGCTGGCACTCGCGAAAGTAGCGTGTGCGCCACGCTGCCCTTGAGCAGCAGCCGCTCTGTGGAGAAGCCGACCTCTGCCCGTTCACATTCGCGTCGCAGAAACAAGATGCGGCGTTCAAACTCTGCTTCCGCCAGTGAGCCGTCGTGGACATGCAGCGCACAGACGACAGGCTCCGGCAACTGGCGAGCAAAACGCACCGCGTAGTGTGAAAGCCAGTCGGCGTTCAGAGAGCCATCGTGAGCCAACCACAACATCTTGCCGCCAAGTTAACCCTGCCTGACGCGCTACGCTTCCAGCAATATGTGCGTCAGCGGCGCAATCAATCCAGGTGCGGGCGCCGACTCTGCGCACGCCATCCAAGCTTATTTGGGTCGAGCAGATCCGAGCCAACCTCGCTTGCGGAAGTACAACAGCGAGCCGGCCGAGATAGCCACCACCACTGCCAAAACAAACGGATATCCCCAGTACCAATCCAGCTCCGGCATGTTCCAGGGTGAGCTCTTAGGGTCGAAGTTCATGCCGTACAGCCCCGTGATGAACGTCACTGGAATGAAGATCGTCGCCACTAGCGTGAGCACCTTCATGATTTCATTCGTCTTTAGACTGACTTTGGAGATGTGGGTTTCCAATAGCCCCGCCGTCACTTCACGCGAAAACTCGATCATTTCCTGCAGTTGCATCACGTGGTCGTAGCAGTCGCGCAGAAACACTCGGGTTTCGTCCGAAACATGCGGCGCGTCATCGCGAATCAAGCCCGTCACCACATCCCGTGCCGGCCACAGCGCATGACGAATCGTTCTCAGATCGCGGCGCGCGCCCCGCACGAGCTCAACGGGATCGATTGGTCGCTCCTCCATGATCGCGTCCTCAATCGCTTCCAACTGATCGTCGAAGCGTTCAACGACCGGAAAGTAGTGATCGATCACCGTGTCGACCAAAGCGTAGGCCAGGTAGTCCGCGGACCGACTCCGCAATTTGCCGTGGGTTTGACGCAGTCGCCGGCGAACCGGTTCGAACGCGGGGTTGTCCATAGCTTGGAGCGTGATCACGAAGCGGTCGCCCAAAAACAGACTGAACGGATGTGACTCTGGTCGCCCAGTGCCGGAGAACACGCGCAGCACGATGAACGTGTAGTCATCGTACTGCTCGACCTTGGCGCGCTGGCTCGGGTCGAGTGCGTCTTCGAGCGACAGCGGATGCAACGAGAACAGCTCTCCCAACTGGCGCACTCGTTCGGTGTCTGCCAAACCCGTGACCTCGATCCAAAGACAGCCGCGTTGCTGACGCCATTCGCTGAGCTCTGAGACGCTCTCCAGCACTGCCTCCGTCAGGTGCTCAGCTTCGAAGCGCCGCAACGTAACGGTTGTGGGGCTGGCGTGGGCGGGCTCGAGTAAGGTGCCGGGCGGCGCGCCCAACCCTTCGCTAGTGTTTCGCTGCGCGCGTCCTGGCGGCATATTGCTTCGATAGCGCGGTTACTCCGGGATGTCAGCCGCGGCGAACCGGCCGGCGCCGAAGAGGGTCGATCCCATCCAGACGCCGTTCGCCACGTAGCTGCCCGTCGCTGAATCCGGCAAGATGTCGTAAGTATAGCCGTGCTGGTATGGGATGGCCTCCACAGCCACCACCAGCCTACCGTCTAGCTCATCGCCCGGGCCCAGCTGATCCACCCTGCGCCCGTCAGCCGTTGGGTGCGGACCACTGATTTCGAATTCGTCTCCGTCGCTCAACCGCACTCGCAAGACTTCGTGGTGCGAGACGGGGCGACGCGCGACCTGCAGCAGAGTCACGCTCTGAACCTGTCGTTCACCCATGCTATAGACCTGGTCGCCCACCTGGAGCTCAGAGATGAAACGCTCTCCTTCGGGCGTGGCGATCCGAGTATCCGGCGACGCGCAAACCCCTCCCCCACTGCACATCAAGAATTCCGCGTCCCCAGGCCGCAGCACGGTGTTGCCCTCGACGAACGCCCCACAATACACCAGCGGCCCATCAGGGAGTTCGCAAAGCTGCTCGGCGCAGCTGCAGTCCAGTGCTTGGCCGGCGCAAGGGTTCTCGACGCACTGCGCGGTAGATCCGCCAGCGGGACCGCAGGAAATGTCGACCTCCACACAAAGTTGCCCTGGAGGGCAGCTCAAACACACTTCGCCGTCTTGGCAGCGGCTGCTGGCGCAGCGCTCGAACGTGCCCGGACACTCAGGGGTGCGAAGACTATCCGCCGGGGCGGTCCCGCAAGCGCCCAGCGAGTCCAGCCCTTTGCAGCCGCAGCAAGTGAGTGAGCCATTGATACACGCTTGACCCTCGCCGCAGTCAGAATCGGCAT
>JBNLEN010000302.1:0-5599 GCA_050304975.1 Polyangiaceae bacterium | reverse complement strand
AGTGTTCTTGATTGACACCAAAGACGGTGGGCGCACGTCTGCGTGCGCTACTGGCTACACGCCTCAGTTCTACTTTGGCGCGACTGACGTCCCCGGGACCTTGCTGCTCGATGCTGACGCTATCCACCCCGGTGACCGCTCCGAAGTGGGATTCCAACTCGGTCGGGCCGTGGCTCTGGAGGTCGGCATGCGCTTCGCCATGCGCGAAGGTGGCAAGACTGTCGGCGCCGGCGTCGTGAGCGCCATCACCTGAACTGAAACACGAAAGGCGTCCGCCATTGCGGGCGCCTTTCACTTTGGGCCCACTGCTGTCACAACAACCAGCTCGTCGGTAGCGCCATGTCGATTCACAAGTATCCCAGAACCCCCCACCTGCAGGGGTCACGTCTGCAGCCAGGAGATGACGACCTGGACGCCGTGCCGTTCACTGCGGTGCGTGGAAAACGGCTAGTCGTCGAGGAAAAGATCGACGGCGCCAACGCGGCCGTGTCTTTCGAAGACGGACAGCTGCGCTTGCAGAGCCGGGGCCATTACCTGCGCGGCGGAGAGCGAGAGAAACACTTCGCCCTGCTGAAGACTTGGGCCAGCGCCCATCAGCAGCGGCTGCTTGCGGTGTTGGGCAATCGCTACGTGATGTACGGAGAGTGGCTGTATGCCAAACACACGCTGTTTTATGACCAGCTGCCGCACTACTTCTTGGAGTTCGATGTGCTGGATCAGGAGCGTGATGTGTTTCTCTCCACCTCGGTACGTCGAGAGTTGCTACAAGGATTGCCCGTTAGTTCTGTGCCGGTGTTGGCCGAGGGACAGTTCACGTCATTGAAAGAGCTGACTGCACTGGTTAAGCCTGCGCTTTACAAATCGCAAGCCTGGCAGGAAACCCTGCGCGCTGTGGCGATTGAAAACGGCCTGGAGCCGGAACGTATCCTGGCGGAAACAGATCCATCCTCTTTGGCGGAGGGGTTGTATCTGAAGCTGGAAGAAAACGGCCAGGTGACGATGCGTTTGAAGTATGTTCGGCACACATTCTTGACGAGCGTTCTGCATTCCGGCAGCCATTGGTTGAAACGTCCGGTCGTGCCCAATCAGTTGGCGGCTGGCGTGGACCTATTTGCGGGCTAGATAGACGGGCTAGATAGATTGAGTATGGCGCATTTTTCTGAAAATCAGCTGCCCCCAGTGCCAGAGCCCGGGCAGCCAGTTCCTTGGGAGGAGCTGGATGCGACGTACGACTGGGTGCGGGCGATGCGCGGCGTGGAGCAAGAGCCCAAGTACCACGCCGAGGGGGACGTCTGGATCCACACGCGCCTGGTGTGTGAAGCATTGGTCGCGCTGCCAGCGTGGCAGCAACTGCCCCCGGACGACCGTCGGCTGGTGTTCTGGGGGGCTTTGTTACATGACGTCTCCAAACCCGAGTGCACTCGCCGGGAGGACGGGCGCATCACCTCGCGTGGGCACTCATTGCTGGGTGAGCGCGCCACGAGACAAATCCTGTGGAGGATGGGCGCGAACGTAGCGGAGCGGGAACTAGTCGCGCGCATGGTACAGCTGCACCAGTGGCCGTTTTTCGCGTTCGACCGTGACGACCCTCAGCGCATCGCCATCCGCGCCAGTTGTATCACGCGCAATGACCTGCTGTGTTTGCTGGCTGAAGCTGACATTCGCGGGCGCGAGTGTGAGGACCAGCAACACCTGCTGGACAATATCGAGCTGTTTCGCGAGTTGTGTCGAGAGCTTGGATGTTTTCGGCAGCCGTTTGCGTTTGCTTCGGCGCATTCTCGGTTCGAGTACTTTCGCCGAGAGGGGAGGGATCCTCAGCATGACGCTTTTGACGATACCCAGTTCACTTGCACTTTGATGTGCGGCTTACCCGGCTCTGGCAAAGATACCTGGCTCAGCTCGTATGATCAGCCGGTGATCTCTTTGGACGCCATTCGCGTTGAGCTTGGGATCAGTCCCGAAGCAGAGCAGGGGCCAGTGGTGGTCGTGGCGCGTGAGCGGGCCAAAGAGTATCTACGGCGCAAGCAGCCGTTCGCTTGGAACTCCACCAACCTGACGCGCAAGCGGCGCGGACAATTGACGGATTTGTTCGCCAACTACGGCGCGCGCGTGCACATCGCCTACGTAGAATCGCCGCCGGCTTTGCTCTTCGAGCGCAATCGCGCTCGCGCCGATCGCGTCCCCGATGCGGCGATGGACAAGATGCTGCGCGCTTGGGAAGCACCCGACACGACCGAAGCGCAGGTCCTGGAATACGTCACATGAGCTGGGTTCATGAGCCAGCACTTGCCAGGGTTCGCTTGGCGCAGGTGACCTTCGGATCGAGGTAGCCAAACGGATGTAGCCTGGCTGCTTGCTCGCGGACAACTACAGCAGCGAGATTCGTATCGCCTCCGGCCAGCGCCAACACTTCGCCACTTGGGAGCGGCGGAGCGGTACGAGTTACGCCTGAGGGCGAAAGGCTGATTAGCTGAACCGCATGTTCATCTCCCCAGGCGACGAACAGGGCACGCCCGGAGTGGGCAAAGTGAGCGCGCGTCGGGTTGGAGGCAGGACCCTCCTCGAACAAGCTGAAGGCCGCCGGGGAGAGATCGGGGTTTAGTAGCCATTGGTTTCCAAGCGGTGCGCTGCAACGGGACGGGTTGATAGTCGTCATGCTGCGGTAGACGTCCCCGTCTTTGAACGTGACGCTGGCCGCGCTGCTCGCGCCAATCTGCGCACTGAGCTCCGCTGGATCTTTCACTTGCAACTTGGCCAGTACCCAGCCCTGGCGCTGGCTGAACTGGCCAGCTAACAGGACCCCATCCCCGAGGCCCACGATCAGCCGTTCATCGAAACGCCCGGCTCGAAAATCTGCGATCTCCAGCTGCTCAAAAGCGCGGGGTACCTCGCGCTCGTTGAGCCATTCATGGAGCGGCGGTTCGAGCTGCGCCCGCGCGATGTACAGGGAATCATCTGGACGGCGGAGCAATACCACCGCAGCGGTACGGACGTCACGTGGCTCGGGGAAAGCCAACTCGTCCGGCAGAGTAGGCGTGTCGATCTCAATGGTATCCAGTCGGATGAGAGCGCTTTCTGGGGCCGCGCTCAGATCCAGGGCGACGCCTTCTGCCATCAAAGAGGCATTCGAAATCCGTGCACCCACGGAATCATCACCGGGCTCGAGTTCAGCCTGCCCCCCGCGCATCCAAAACCACACGGGAGGCTGCGTCTCCTGCAGAGTGAGCAACAAGTCTCCCTCTAGGGAAAGAGACAGCCGCAGCTCGCTCGCTGCATTTACTGCTCCGGCTGCATGCGTCCAGCTGCCCAACGAAAGCACACCGTCGTCGGTTTCAGAGGGGTGGGTCCCGGGAGGCCAATAGTGCTTGAAGCTGCCCCCGGCTTCAGCGTCCTGCTGTGCAAAAGCGAGCTGGCCGTTGCCACGAACTTGCAATACCAACGGCGCGCGATCGAACAGCTTGATTGCGGGACCCCAAGTATCCCATTCAGGTTGCACGCCGAAGTACAGCTGCCCCTCGCTCGCGACGGCTTCGGCCAGTTGCCAATCTTCCAGGACTTGGGCAATCAGCGCAGGGTCGCCGCCGGTCTGTTCCACCAAGGACGCGCGCCAGGGCGGATCTCCTTGAGACAGCAGCCCGGTGTTCGCCCCCGGAGGCAGAACATCTTGTAACGCAGGACCCGCCGATCGAGGTCCCGGATCCTGGGGATCCGGCTCCGGGGTGTCCGGACGCGTTGGCGGAGCCGTGGTGCCGATGGGGGCAACCCCGCTCCGCTCATCGTCGATGTCCGGCGTCCCGCTGGTATCGCGAGCCTGGTCATGGCGACTAGTTTCGGCCACTTCCGCACGGCAGGCGATGACCAGCCAGGCACACGCCAGCCCTAGAAATTGCAGTCGGCTGAATTTCGCGACCGAGATTGACACTCAGTGAGTGTACCCGAAGCCTGACTTCCTGAGCAAAGCGGGGATGCGCATGCGCGCGGGCTGACGTAGGTTTGCGGCAAATGCCAGCTCCATGGATGTCAATTCTTTCGCGCCTATTGCTGGCTGTGGCGACGTTCGAAGTCCTTGGGGCGTGCAATGACCCCGCGCAGGACGGTGACATGGCTGACGGAGGGGGAGGGCCCAGCATCCAAGCGGCGGGGCAAAGCTGCCGCGTGGCGTATATCGAATATCCTTCGGGCGCGACGAACGTGCCCCCGCCGCAGGGCTGCGGCAGCTGCAAGTGCAGCGATGGGCAGCTCGATTGCGAAGAGCAGCCGTGTCCGCTTGGTGCGCCTGTGTTGCCTTGTAATGGCAAGATTGATAGCGATACCATTTCGAAAGATCGCGCCTACGTGGCGGGGCACACGCTCACGCTAGATGTCTCGCACCCCGGTGGCTGCGGACGGCATGACTATGCCGTCTGTTATACAGACGTCAGCGAGGGCGACGGCAGCTTCGTCGAGCTGCACGTGATCCACGACGGCCATGGAGACACTTGCGAAGATTCGATACAAGTCAGCCTCTCGTTCGATCTCCGGCCGCTAGCGGACGACTACGTCGCGCAGCGTGGTCCTGGCGCGGTGATCGCGACCGGCTATGGCACTTATGGGTTCGGTGAGCTGTCGTGCGAGCAGCGCTCGACGCTGATTCGACAACAGACTTACGAAGTCGTGTCGAAAGTCGACGCCACCTGCGAAACAGTGGGCGACTGCGTGCTGGTCGAGCCGACAACGAGTTGCAGCTCGGCGTGCCCTTGGGTGATATCTCAGATAGGCAAAACCGAGTTGGCGCCACGGCTCACCACCATCGGCGAAGTCGCGTGCGAGCTTGGGGTGGGCTGTGCATCGGACTCTCCCAGCTGTGAGCCAATCGATGGCGTGCAATGCGTCAACGGCAGGTGCGTCAGGTGAGCTACCCCGCAGCCCGAGGGGGCGTTTCCAAATCCGTTCGCTGATCGCGGATGGCCTGGGAGCAGCTGGCGTCCGCCGCGGGGGACAGTCCTGCAGGCGGCTCCCATCCAGCGAGCCCAAAGCGCTGTCCGGCTGGTGAAAATTTCGGGAAAGCACAGCACGGCAAATTTGTTCGATCCCTGGCCGGCGCCAGTGTGATCAAGCCAACGCTTGGTGCTGTTTCTTGGTCGAGCTCGGCTAGCTTTTCGGCCGAGCCTCGCTAGTTTCTCGGCCGAGCTCAGCTAGCTCGCTGGTTGGTTTTGAAGCCGCCTGCGAAATAGCTCCCCGCGGCGGACGCAAGGCGAACCCATCTGTCACCATTTCAGGGGACGACGATGCGTTGCACTGAGTCGCGCACGGGTTTTGCAGGGCTGCGCGGGTGTGAGTGGCACCACCGACTGGGGTTTGAGAGGTCGGGGCTCAGGGCGCGGGGAAGTTCTCTCGTCGTGCTCAGCTGGGTATCGACGGTTAGCTCGGAGCGCAGGCCGGTGACCTTCACGACACCCCCCAGATCCCCAACGCTTTCGTGAATTGGCTTGTGCTAGCGTGAGCGCATGAAGCTGCGTCTATTGATTGCATGGTCACTATTGAGTCTTGTCAGTTGTGGGGAGTCTTCGAGCGAAGGCACCGACAATCCGGAGCCTGACGGGCACGACGACGACGCTCA
>JBNLEN010000301.1:0-5633 GCA_050304975.1 Polyangiaceae bacterium | reverse complement strand
GTCCCGTGGACGGAAACAGTGAGCTGCGACGAGATCCGGGACGATCCGTTCGATCTTCCGGATTTCTGCGACCTTTCACAGCTTGAGTACTTCACGGACTGACGGAGGCCATCCGGGGCTATTGAGTCCCCCAGCCATACTCACTGGGGTTCGTGAGCCTGCTCGACGCCGCGGCAGCTCCAGTGGCTGAGCAGACACACCTCATCCCACATGGCACGGGCGCATTCTCGGAGTAGGCTTCCGCTGTGAGTCGAAGCTGGCTGTGGGGTTTGGTGCTGGTGTGTTGGGCGTGCGGGAGCGAAAAGCCCGGCTCTGAAACAGACCAAGATGCAGCAGAACCAGATGGCACTAAGACTGACGGTAGCTCCGAGCGCAACCCAGACCTGGGCCCCGTCGAGCTACCCGCAGCTTCGTGCGACAGCGCTGGGGGCGATAGCGACGTAGCGGAGCCACAGCAGATTGCGGCACTTGGCGACCGCTGGCACGAAGCCTGGCTGGCTTCCCCGGTGATTGCGGATCTCGACGCTGATGGCGAGATGGAAATCTTGGCCGCGCGGGGCAACCTGCTGCTCGGCTGGCACCTGGACGGAGAGATCGTTTTTCGCGCCGAGGTGGACGGCGGACGGATCTGGGCCTCCCCTGTCGTCGCTGATCTGGACCCAGAGCGTGACGGTTTGGAAGTGGCTGTGGCGGCGCGCGAACAGGTGGTCGTTTTCGATGCACTGGCAGAACCGCTCCCCGGGTTTCCAACTGAGTGGCGTGACGAACTGCGGGCGCTGGCCGCTGGAGACATCGACGCTGATGGCAATTTTGAACTGGTCGCAGTCACCACCAACAAGCTGTCAGAAAACGATCGCTTGGACATCCTGATAGCGTTCGAGATGGACGGTTCAGTGGTGGATGGCTTCCCTCCGAACACAACGGGAACCTCGGAATGTGACGATCGTTGCTACACACAAGGCGGTTTCGACCAGACCCTGGCGCTCGGGGATCTAGACGCGGACGGCACTGCGGACATCTTCGCGCCGCAAGACAACGCCTATGTCTCGCTGCACCGAGGGGACGGCGTGGCGTTTGATTCCGACGCCATGTTCGAACATCCTACCAAGACCAACGGCGTTCGGTTTCTTCATGACTTGTCCGAAGCTCAGCAAGGCTGGGCGCCTGACGAAGAGACCGCGCTGCAGGCCCACTTCACGAACTCGGCCCCTGCAATCGCGGATCTGGATGATGACGGAAGCTTGGATTTGCTCGTCTTGGGCTCTGTTCAGAACGCAGCCCAAGGCGACCGTTTCAAGGGCGTGGCACTTTGGGCGTTCCGCCCGGATGGCACCCGTTTGCACGCATTTGAAGAGCCGCTCCACTTTCCTGACTACCTCGCGGGCTTGTGGGACTTCGAGGGCACCAACGTCGTCGGCGCCACGAACCAGATCAGTGTGGCTGACATCACCGCCGATGAACCCGGACTCGAGTTGGTGTTCGCCGGTTTTGACGGGCGTATCCACGCAGTATCCGCCGACGCAAAGCCATTGTGGTCGTACACCTATACCGAGGATGAGCGCGTGCTTACCGGGGGCGTCGTGATCGCGGACCTATCGCGCGACGGCATTCCTGAGATCATCTTCAACAGCTACTCCCCGGACGCCGACAAAAGCCATCTGTTCGTGCTGGACGCTGGCGGCAACGAATTGCACCGCCTCAGTCTTCCACAGCGCGGCGCTATGCCGGTACCCACCGTGGGAGACGCGGACGGTGATGGCACCCTGGAAATCGTCGTCAGCCTCAAAGACGCCGAAGACGGCGCCCCCCAACTGTTCGTATTTTCCGTGCCGAGCTCCGCTGACAACTGCGTTTTGTGGGAAACCGGACGTGGCAACTATCGTCGCGATGGCTTGGTGCCCCGCTAGCGCACCGCTCGGGCCTAAGCTATGACCGGCTGGTGTCCGCAATAACTTTTGAGACTTCAGCGGGGACTGCCACGCTCAGGCCCGCCACCAGCGAAGACATCGACGCGCAGGTCGCGCTCAATCGACTCTGCTTCCCTAGCCCGGATGAGCAGACGATAGTGTGGAACAGAGCCCAACTAGCGAACCACCAACGCCTATTTCCCGAAGGCCAGATGGTGGTGGAGCTGGGGGGCAAAGTGGTCGCCGGAGCCGCTAGCCTAATTGTGGACCTGGGCGCTGACCGCTACCGGCCACACACCTACGCCGGAATCACGGATGGGGGCTACTTTCACACTCACAATCCCGAAGGTGACTCCTTGTATGGCGCGGATCTCTACGTCGATCCAGCTGCGCGACGACTCGGCATTGCTTCGCAAATTGCTGAGGCCCGGCGCCAATTGTGCCGCAAGCACAACCTGCGCCGCATCATCGCCGGCGGACGCATCCCCGGCTACGCAAACCACTCCAAACTGACGCCAGAGCAATACATCGCAGAGGTTGAAGCCGGCGCGCTGCAGGACGAGGTGCTCTGCTTTCAACTCAAGCAAGGCTTCGTTGTTCGCGGCCTGCTTCGCTCCTATGTACGCGACCCTGGTAGCAAGAACTTTGCCACCTTCATCGAGTGGCAGAACCCGGACTACGTCCCGACCGAGTCAGCGGGTGGACGCAAAGTGCGGGTGGCGGCCGTGCAATATCAAGTGCGCAAACTGCAGAGCTTCGAAGACTTCGCCGAACAGGTGGAATACTTCGTGCAAACAGCGTCGGAGTATCGGGCAGATTTTGTGGTCTTTCCGGAATTTCTTTCGATGCAGCTGCTTTCACTGCCAGAGCTGCGCAAGCTTCCCGCCCTCGAGGGAATTGCTCGCCTGGCCGACATGGAGAACCAGTTCTTTGAGCTAATGTCAGGTCTCGCCACCTCGTTCGGGCTGCACATCATTGCCGGCACACACCCCGTTCGGCGCGATGGCTCATTGTACAATGCCTGCGCGTTGATGTTTCCAGATGGCCATCATGTGCTGCAGCCAAAGTTGCACATCACGCCCAGCGAAAAGTCATTCTGGGGTATCCGCGGCGGCAGTGAGCTGCGCGTGATCCCCACTCCCAAGGCACGCGTTGGGATCTTGATCTGCTACGATTCGGAGTTTCCAGAAGCAGCGCGTTACCTGGCTGACCAAGGCATCGAAATCTTGTTCGTGCCGTACTGCACCGACGACCGTCAAGGTTACGCCCGGGTTCGTTATTGTTCCCAGGCGCGGGCGATCGAGAACCAGATCTTCGTGGTGACCGCGGGCATCATCGGAAACCTACCCAGCGTGCCGGCGATGGACATCCACTACGGACAGGCTGCCGTGTTTACTCCAAGCGACTATGAGTTCAGTCGCGACGGGATCGCTGCCATCGCTGACAGCAACGTCGAGACATTGTTGGTCGCAGACCTCGACATTCATGACCTTTACCGTTGCCGCGCCGCCGGCGCCGTCCGTCCCCATCTCGATCGCAGGCCAGACCTGTTCCAGTTCGCCGCAACACTAAAAAACGACGCCAGCCCCCTCAATCCGGAGGAAGAGCTGTTGATGCAAACGGTCAGTGACGAAGACGAATGAGCCCAAAGAAGAGCGGCTCAGGAAAAGAACAGCAAACTCATGGCATCCAAACCGCGAGATCCGAAGCAGCCTCGATTGATCGTCCGCAAGCTACGCAAGAGTGACATTCCCGCACTACAGGATCTGCAGCAACGCTGCTTCGGTGGACTGGAACCCTGGTCCAAGGCGCAGATCGAGAGCCAAATCCAGCGCTTCGCTGATGGTCAGCTGTGCGTTGAGCTCGACGGCAAGCTAGTGGCGTCATCCAGCTGCCTAATCGTCAACGAAGAGGACTACGGCGGCTGGCACAGCTTCGACCAGGTGAGTGACAAGGGCTACATTCGCAATCACGACCCAGACGGCGACACGCTCTACGGCATTGACATCGCAGTGGAGCCTTCGGTGCGCGGCATGCGCTTGGCCAGGCGCCTCTACGAAGCTCGCAAAGACCTGGCGATTCGCAAGAACTTGCGCGCGTTCATGATCGCCGGCCGCATCCCGAACTACACCAAACACGCCAGCAAGCTCAGCCCCGAGGAGTACGTGCGGCGCGTGCTCAAGAAGGAATACAAGGACCCAGTGCTGACGGCGCAGCTGGCCAACGGCTTTGCCGTACGCGGCGTGCTGCGAGACTACCTGCCGGCTGACAAGGAATCCGGAGGCGCCGCGGTCTTCATGGAGTGGCTCAACCCGAACCATCACCCGAAAGACAGCGTGAGCATCGTGCGGCGAGTTTCCGTCGCAGCAGCCCAATTCCAGATGCGACAAACCGCCGACTTTGACGCGTTTGCCCAACAGTGTGAATTCTTCGTCGACACGGCGACCGAATACCGGATCGATTTTTTACTCTTCCCGGAGATGCTCACCAACCAACTGCAAGCGCTCGTCACCGAGTCCCGACCGGGACTCACCGCCCGGCGTTTGAACGAATTCACCCCGCTTTACATCGACTTGTTCACGCGCTTGGCCATCAAGTACAACGTCAACATCGTCGCGGGCAGCCATCTCACCCTCGAGGGCGACCAGCTGTACAATATCGCCTACCTATTTCGGCGGGATGGTTCCCACGACAAGCAGTACAAACTCCACATCCCGGATGGCGAACAGCATTGGTGGGGTATCGCCCCTGGCAAGCAGCTGCACGTGATGGATACCGATCGCGGAAAGATCGCTATCTTAATTGGTTATGACGTGCAATTCCCAGAGCTAGCACGCATCGCCGCCAAGCAAGGGGCGGAGGTCTTGTTCGTACCCATCAACACGGACATCCGCTCGTCGTATCAACGGGTTCGCACTTGCGCGCAGGCGCGCTGCATCGAAAATCACGTGTATGTGGTGATGGCCGGCACGGTCGGCAACTTGCCGTTCGTCGAAGGGGCCGACATCCACTACGGGCAGTCCTGCATCCTGACCCCTTCGGATCTCCCGTTTGCGCGCGACGGCGTAGCAGAAGAAGCCACGCCGAACGTAGAAACGATGGTCGTCAACGAGCTCGACTTGGACATCCTGCGCAGATACCGCAAAGCTGCCAGCCGCAGTACCTGGTTGGATCGTCGCTCGGACCTGTACGCCGTGCGCTGGTCGGACGGCGACAAGGAACGCGTGGTCTAGGCCAGGAACAAGCCAGTCTAGCGTTCGCTCAGGCGGAATACCTCACTGCCCGCCAGCAGAAAACACCCGACACCGTAGTCGTCAAAGTCTGGCGCGACGTCACTTCCCAGACCGCGTTGTCCGTCGGGGTCACACGGCTCTGCTCCTGTGGACTGCACGTAGCCGAGAAAGCCGTCCACTTGTAGCGCCCGCTGCGTCAACGCTGCCCAAGCGTCACGCACCGCGGGTCCAAATCTGGATTCATCCAGTAATCCTTGGCGGATCCCCCAGGCCATGCCGTACACGAACAGAGCAGTGCCGCTCGCTTCGGGACCGTCTTCTGTGGTGAGCCCCTTGGCCGCGCAATGCTCCGGATCCAACAGACTGGTGTTCCAGAAACCGTCCGGTCTTTGCAGCGGGAGCACCGCATCGGCTAGCGCCAGCAAGTCCCCTTCGTAGTCCGTCCGTCGTTGATAGTCAGGTGGCAAGCGCTGCAGCACGCGAACCAGTGCGG
>JBNLEN010000300.1:0-5681 GCA_050304975.1 Polyangiaceae bacterium | reverse complement strand
GACCAGGGTATGGTCGCCTTCTAGGGTCGACTGCGACAGCCCAATCAGCGCACCGCTCTGGTCGCCCGCAGCCAATACCTTGGGATCGAACTCGTGCAGGTTGTAGGTCTTCGGCGTGCCTTCGTCCAAGACGCGAAACGAGGCGCTGGCTAAGGCATGGGGCCAGTGATTGTTGGGCAGAGCCGGCATTGTCCACGGCTCAAACTCCACGTCGATGCTTGAATGCAGCGGCGGACGGGGCAACAGATAGCGCCGCGTCAGGTAGAAGAAGTCGCGGGGCGCTGGGTGGATGTAGCGCGGGAAGTTCATCAACGGCATGTTGCGCAGCATCAGGCGCGCGATGAAAGAATGGCTGGGCATCCCCGAAACGCGGCCCCGAGCCTCCAAGCCGGAGATCAAGGGGCGATCGATTCGCGGCAACTTGTCGGACGGCTCCACCCGATAGTACTCGAACCCGGTATGGCCGGCGTTCATGTCCAGGTGGATGCCATAGCTGCAGCCAGCGCGTTGCATCGCATCAGCGAGCTGATAAGGATCGATACTCGGCGAATAGAAGTAGGCCGCATGGCCCGCGGCGGTTTGACACAATGCACTTCTCACCGTGCGTGTCTCCTCAGTCCAGCCCTCTGGGACTCCGCCCCACCAATGGCGCTTGTAGGGATTGGGCTCGCCATCCACCAGCAGAGCCGTCAGGTTTTGTCGCAACGAGAGCATGCCTTGGGGAATGTTGGTGGGGTCCTCCGGCCAACTGCCCAATGAGGTCACGCCATTTTCGTGGGTGCTGATCGTGGCCGCAAACGGTTTGGGCGGTAGCTGGATGGTTCGATTCTCCATCATGCCGAACTCACCATGAGTGGCCTGGAACGCTCCGTTGAAAGCGCCCACCAGGCGGGCCATCACTTCGGGATCGCGCGGGATCAAGCCGCTCCCGATTTGCCCAGTCATGCTCCGGGGCTCTACCGTCCCAGCGACGATATGCAGCTCCACCTGACGCGGATCCCAGAGGGTGATCGAAACGTGGTTGTAGGGGCGTTTAGGATCGACGCGGATGAACGTAAATACGAACGGGCTGGGCGCTCCGCTCTTGCCCGCCATCAGCACGTCCTTGGCCATGTCGACCCAGGCGCCTTCGCCGGCCAGCGCGGGCCTTAGCAGCGGGGGGATCGCTGCCGGCGGCCAATTCGGGATCTCGCTGCGCTCCAGAATGGGCAGGCGCTCCAGCACGTCACCCAGTTCTTCCGAAATCACTTCGGCGGCGTCGATGCCGATGTACTCCGCCTGGGCTTGTTCCAACTCGTCCTTGGCGCGAAACACGACAGCCTTGAGCCACTGGACGCTGTTGTTACCGATGAACTCTACGGCCCGCACTCGGTCGACGGCCCATGTCGTCAGATCACCGGGGATTGGAATCGGTACCAGGGTTTGCTCGACCCCCAAATGCGCCAGTTCATGGCTCAGCTCACGCCCAGGCCAGAGCCGGGCGCTACCAGTCTCGGTGTGCAGCGTGAAGTCTCCGTTCGTGAGACTGACCCGCTGCAATGAGTGCGCGTGCAGACTGCGCCGGCCGATACCTCGAAAACTGCCGGTCTCTTGGAGATTGGTCAGCCCACGCTGCAAGCGCTGGGGCCAGCCCCACCCGGGACCTGCGCCCACCCCTTCTCCGCCCAGATCAGCAAGCTCAATTGATTGTGGCTTGCCTCCGATGGTCACTTGCCAAGCCGCCCATTTGCCCGCGATCAACAGTTCACCCTCACTGGCGACTGCAGTGCGCGACAGATTGTACGACCCCGTCACACGCCGGGCCTGCCCGAAGTAGTCGTAGCCGACGCTTACCAAGTACACGTCGGGGGCAGCTTCGCCTTCGCTTAGCAGCATCAGCGCCCTGGAGCTCGCGAGCGCTGCGGTCACCCCGCGGCGAGGAGCATCGAGCCAGTGCACACTCGAGTCTCCGTTGACGGGGATGAGGCCACTTCGCTTCAAGTGCTCAGCTAGCGGATCGAGCGGCTCCGTATTCCACCAAGGAATGACCAATAGCGCGAGCAGACCGCGCTGCAGGGCACCCGGCAGCAGGTACACCTCGGGCAGCCAGCTGGGGCGATGCACGTTCAGTGGTAGCATCGCGTAAGCGGTTTTCGGGACGGCCCATGCCACGGCCACCAGCAGCCACAAAATGCCGAACAGCCAGCGCAGCCAGCTGGGCAACCAAGCATGCAGCACCAACGTGGCCACGTAGCCAGCTAACGACAGACCGGCCGCGAGCAGTCCCGCGATGGCGAGCTTGCGTAGCGTCACTGGAAGGGGCGCGTGGAGATAATTGATTCGAAGCGCCAGCAACACCCAGCACACGCCTGCTGCGCTCCACAGAGACCAACCTCCAAAAAACGCGTGGGCGCCCGCCAAGGGTATCGCGACGGCTGGAGCAAACCAGCAACCCAGCCAGAGCAGGGCAAGCGCGAGTGCCGTCATTGCCTCGCTCTCGTAGCACGGGCCCGAACCCCAGGCTCATCGATTTGCACGGTATGCTTCGAGGTCCGAGAACTGCGTTGATGCGTGGTATAGGGCACTCATGGCCGAGGACACCTCTCGCATTTCGATCGTGGGTCTGCCTGAGCGACCAGTACAACGCTGGACGCGACCGCTAGTGCGATTTCTGCATGTGCAGTCAGCGAGCGGCGTTCTGCTGGTGCTGGTCACGGTGGTGGCGCTAGCGCTGGCCAATAGCGACCTCGGACCTGGGTATGCGGCATTCTGGGAGCAAAAGTTGCGCATCGGTGTGGGCGGATTCGAGCTCAACTACCCGCTCTGGTATTGGATAAATGATGCGTTGATGACGGTGTTCTTCTTCGTCATCGGGTTGGAAATCAAACGTGAGTTGACGCTTGGCGAGCTGAACGAGCCGCGCCGCGTGGTGTTGCCGGTGCTGGCCGCCCTCGGGGGAGCGGTGGTGCCCGTGGCGATCTTCTTGGCGCTGCAGTTCGGCGCCGCCGGGCAGTCCGGTTGGGCCGTTCCGATGGCGACTGACATTGCTTTCGTGGTGGGGGCCTTGGCGCTGTTGGGCGAGCGCGTGCCGCGCGGGCTCAAGGTATTGATGCTATCGCTGGCCATCGTCGATGACATTCTGGCGGTGGTGGTGATCGCAGCGTTCTACACGGGTAGCATCAAGCTCAGCTGGGCGCTGGGCGCCGTGATCGGACTTCTACTGACCGCGGGGATGAATCGCTTCGGGGTGCGCAAGGTGGCTGCCTACGTCCTTGTGGCGTGTGTCGTCTGGTTGTGCGCTCTCAAGTCTGGGGTGCACCCAACTGTGGCCGGCGTGGTGCTTGGCTTGTTGACTCCCATCAACGCACTGTTCGATCGCGTCAAGTTGAATGAGCTCTTGGGCCGTGGTCAGGAGGTGCTTCGTCCGGAGAGCGACGCCCCGGAGAAAGATCGGCGGGTGGCGGTCGACGAACTGGGCTTCGTGATGACGGAAGCCACGTCACCCTTGGCGCGCTTGGAGTCGGCGCTGCACCCTTGGGTCGCGTTTGCCATCATGCCGATTTTTGCACTGGCTAACGCTGGCGTAAAAGTCGAGCTGGACGCTTTGGCGAGTCCGCTGGCCGTCGCCGTGGCGTTGGGCTTGGTG
Source organism: Polyangiaceae bacterium (assembly GCA_050304975.1). Lineage (GTDB taxonomy): Bacteria > Myxococcota_A > Polyangia > Polyangiales > Polyangiaceae > SZUA-265. Next base: position 2,056 of record JBNLEN010000300.1, on the reverse strand, counting down.
GTTGGTAAACCTGTAGGAATCGCTGGGGCGGCTTGGTTGGGAGTCCGCTTGGGCTGGGCGTCGTTGCCCGAAGGCGTCAGTTGGCGAACGCTCGTTGGAGGCGCTTGCCTCGGCGGGATCGGGTTCACGATGGCGTTGTTCATTGCGCTCCTCGGGTTGGAGCCGAGTCTGCTGCCCGCTGCCAAGAGCGGCGTGCTGCTGGGCTCTCTGCTGAGTGGCGCGCTTGGAATGACGATTTTGGCAAGGTCTTTGTCTCGGGCAAAAGCCCCCTGAGGCTCAGAGCTGTATGCGCTGGATTGACAGCCTGCTGAGGATACTCGATCAGAACGAGGCACTGCTGGCTGCGGTGGGGCTGCTCTCACTGGTGTGTTTCGTGGGCACGTTGCTGCTCGTGCCCTACGTAATCTGGCGTTTGCCGAGCGATTACTTCCAGCGGGAGCGGCGCCCCCGACAGCGGCCACGCTCGCCCGGCTGGTGGCTAGTCATGGTCGCCAAGAACCTGCTCGGGCTGCTGGCGTTGATCTTCGGTGTCGCGATGTTGGTGCTGCCTGGCCAGGGTCTGCTGACGATTTTGATCGGTTTGGTTTTGATCGACTTTCCCGGCAAGTATCGTCTGGAACGCTGGCTGGTGAGCCGTCGCCGATTGCAGTCCGCTGTCAACTGGATCCGTGCGAAGCGGAAGCTGCCGCCACTGCTTCCGCCGAGTGAAGAATCGCGCTAAGCACCAGTCGTGCACGGCATCACCGCGATCTTTGGGGAGCTGGCGCTACTCGCTCTGTTCGGAGTCGTGGTGTCTCTGCTTCTACGCCGCATCAAGCTGCCGCTGGTTGCTGGGCTACTCATCGTCGGAGCGCTGTCTGGACCCCATGGGCTGGGCCTGGTCTCCGACCGCCAGCATATTGAGCTGCTAGCTGAAGTGGGAGTGGTGCTGCTGCTCTTCACGATCGGTCTCGAATTTTCCCTGACCCGCCTGAAGGCGATCGCCAAATTGGTGCTTTTGGGGGGGACGCTACAGGTTTCATTGACCGGGGGCGCGGTGTGCGCGCTGATGTCCGCGCTTGGGGTGCCGTTTGCTCAGGCGTTGCTGGTGGGGTTCGTGTTTGCCCTATCCAGTACGGCGATTGTCCTGCGCGCACTCGCGGAAAGGCAGGAGACCAACGCGCCACACGGTCGCTTCATCGTTGGGGTTTTGATTTTTCAAGATCTGATCGTGGTGGCGATGCTGCTGATCATCCCAGCGCTGGGAGGGCAAGCGGAGCAGAGCGTCGGGGTGGAGATAGGCTTGGCTTTGCTCAAGTCAGCGGTAGTGATCGCGGCCTCGCTGGGAGCGGCCAAGTACGTCTTGCCCAAGCTGCTCGCCATGGTCGAAGCCAGCCGCAGTCGCGAAGTGTTCGCGCTGGCGCTGCTCGCTCTGTGTCTGGGAACGGCCTGGCTGACGGCGCACTTGGGGCTGTCGCTCGCGCTCGGAGCTTTTCTGGCTGGCATGATGATCGCGGACTCGGACTACGCGCACCGCGCGCTCGAGGACGTCATTCCGGTGCGTGACGTATTGACCAGCCTGTTCTTCGTTTCGATGGGCATGTTGTTCAACGCGCAGTCGGTACTATCAGAGCCGCTGGAAGTGGCACTGTTGCTTTTGGGTTTCGTCGTGGGCAAAGGGCTGATCGCGTCCTTGGCCGCCATGGTCATGCGCTTTCCTGCTCGTGTTGCTTGGCTGGCGGGGGCGTCACTGGCGCAATTCGGTGAGTTCGGCTTTGTTTTGGCGACCGAGGGCGAGCGCGCCGGGATCATCAGTCGCCAAGAGCTAGAGCCGATCCTAGCGGCAGGTCTGCTCAGCATGTTCGTGACCCGGGTGGTGATGTCCTTGGCGCCCCGGTTCGCCGCTGGGGAAGTCTTGCTCAGACCGTTGGAAAAGCTGCTGCGGGCACGCGGCATCGACGAAGTGGCGGAAGACAACCGCACCCTCACTGGGCATGTGATCATCGTGGGCTTTGGTCCGGGCGGCAGAGCTTTGGCGAAGCGTCTAGACGAGACCGGCGCGCCATACATCGTGCTG
>JBNLEN010000299.1:0-5699 GCA_050304975.1 Polyangiaceae bacterium | reverse complement strand
CCACCGTTGCTTCTGGCGTCTGCACGCTGAAAGACTGACTCTTGACTAGCTTGGGCACGCTGCAGGTGACACTTCCGGTGCGCAGCGCGATCTGCTTGTCTTCTCCGTGGCCGGCGGCCGTTGGCGTCAGGCCGCGAATCTGAACGGCGGCGTCTGCCTGCATTTCGATGCGCAATCCATTTTCCAGAGTGAGGCTCGAGCGTTCGCTGGCAAGCAGCTCACCGGCAAACGGTAGCTGCAGACTGCTCGCGTCTTTGGTGCCCAATTGAAGCACATTGTTACCGTTGGTTGCGGCGACTGCCCCAGCGATCTGGATGGTCTCGTGCTGCAAGTTGGGCTCAGGTGCAGCCCAGCCAAACCAAAGTGCAACGCCTGCAGCCGCCGCCAAGGTGGGAGTGACCACCCAGGGGATGACCTTGGAGCGCTTCGGGGCGCGAAGCCGAGCGAGCATGGCTGCTTCGACCCGTCGGTGCCGGCGTTCGAGGCGCTGATCGTTGACGACCCAAGGGCGGTCACTGAACGCGGCTAGTGCGTTCCTGGCTTCTTCGGCCAGCTCAGTAGTGTCTGATGGGTCCGTCATGCTTGACCTCTTCGCGGCCCAATACGGCGCAATAACTCTTTTCTGCCTCGGACCAGTCGAGACTGCACCGCGGCCAGGGATGCATCTTCCATACTTGCGATTTCATTTAGGTTGTGGCCGAATACGTCGTGTAGCAGTAAAGTGTGAACAAGTTTGGGTTTCATGCCTGATAGTGTCGCTTGTAGCTCTTCCACTTCCAGACGCGCCTGCATGGGGCCAGGGCTAGTGACTTCCGTCTTGACGAGCGAGACCCAGCGCAAGATGTTGCGTTCGCGATAGCGCGAGCGCAAGTTCTCCATGGCCACGTTGGTCGCGATAGAGACGGCCCAGGTTCGCAGGCTGCAAGCGCCGCGATAGGACCCCCCGACCAAGGTGTCGATCAAGCGTTCAAAGGTGACTTGCAGCAGGTCGTCCAGATCGGCGTCATCCCCTTTGAGGAGGCGACGCAGGGCTCGCTCCACCGCAGGACTCAGCGCGTAGTACAGCTGGGTGGCGGCTGATTCATCGCGCGATTTGATGCGTGCCACCAGTTCTGCCTCAAGCTGCCTCGTCAAGTGTTCCGACGCAGGCGCGTGCTGACCGCTACCATCGGGCGCCCGTTCGAGTTCAGCTTCGGCGTGCACGGGGGAAGTCATGGTTCGCTCAGTGGGTTGAAGCCATCAACGAGATGCAAACCGAGCCGCTGAAGTTGCCGATGGTTTCGGCGTTCTGTCCGCGAACTTCGAGCGTGAGCTGGGGGTTCTTGTAGCTGGCGCGAGCTGTCAGCGCCAACGCGAGGGTGTCGGACCAGTGCCACGCGGCCATCAGATCTAGGCCGGCGCCGAGGCGAGTTGCGGCCTGCGTCTGCTCTTCGGAACTCAAGGGATCATCCGCGGTAACGAAGGCGCGTTCTGCTATCAACATCGCGCTCGCCTGGGCGCTGAGCGCTCCGGCCCGAGGCCGAAGATACGCGCCCGCACCCAGAGCGGCTTCCCACAGCTCTAAAGCAGACACGGACGACTGACCCCGCAGATAGCTGAGTTGGCCCCGCACGACGATCGGAAGTTCAAACCGATGTTGCACGCCCAGCTGAGGACCGAACTGCAGCCTCTGGCTGTCCGGCAGCCAGCCGGCAGCCAGCCCCATGTCGACAGCGAGTTGTCCGTACGTCGGCTGAATTGGCGCCGTTGGCGGCTCAACCCCCGGCTGCTGTGGGGGCTCTTGGCGCCTCAATATTTGGAGCACCTCGTTCGGAAACTGCGGAGTGATGTCGCGTTGATCGGCTGCTTGCTCCGCGACCACCATTGCGGCGACGACGACGCCCACCGTCATCCAGCGTTCGCGTTCACCGTCAGCCTCAATAAAGTGGATGTCCCGGAACTGCAAACTGGATGGATCGCCGGGCGCGCCAAATTCGATGCGCCAGGTCAGGGAATCGGCTTGTGTGTTGGAAACCCGCGCGCGCCAAGCGTCGCTGACTTCGCCCGCTGGCTGTTCACTCACACACCGCCCCCGTCCGAGCGCGGCTTCGCAGCTCGCGACGGCGACATTCACCGCACTGTCCGCGGCTTGGGCTTCGATTTGTACGATTGACGCGTCCAGCATGGGCAAAGGGCAGAGGGACAACGCCCGGTGGCGGAAACCTTAGCATACCGCAAGTCTCGCCCCACTTGGGTCCACGGGGTTGGGGTCAGCTGGGGTAGCCCCGAATTGACATGGACCTCGGCCCCAACTTTGGAACCAGATCTTTTTTGCCTGATTTGGGAAACGGTCCGTCACTAACTTCATTGGATCTCTGCGCCAACGATCCAAGCCTTGGTAAATACAAATAAAAAATGCCTGTGTGGGGGGCAGGTGCCGCACTCACAGGCGTGACATCCAAGCTTTTAGCCTCTGGGACTCCGCTTCTGGCGCTTCTCGTGGTTCCCATTTTGGGGGGGCTGACCGCGGCGTGCGCGGCCGATGGTGGGGACCCCGTGAACCTCGCTCCGAATGCGGATCCAACTTCCGCTGGTGGTGGGGTGGCCGCGCCGGCTCCGACCGGGGCGGACCCAGTCGACGCCGTTCCGCCACCGGAAGCGCCCGCCATACCGCCGGTCGTCGGCTGCGATCAGCCGGCCCCAGGAGCAGCACCGATCCAGCGGCTGACCCGCTTTGAATACAGCAACGTGTTGCGCGACTTGCTAGGGGACCTCAGCGATCCGGGATCCTTGTTGCCGCCTGAGCTCAAGGGTAACGGTTTCGGCAATGAAGCTTCGTCTCTGACGACGACACGCGCTCATGTCGATGCTTACCGCTCCATCGCCAGCGACTTGGCGGCCAGCATCACCTCGGACCCGACGGCGTTGGCCACGCTGGTGGAGTGTGATGTGGCTTCGCTGGGTGAACAAGCCTGTGTTGACGCATTCGTGGCATCCTTTGGACAAAAGGCTTATCGCCGCCCTCTTGAGCCTGAGGAGAGTCAGCTTCTGCAGCAGGCGTACGCCATCGGCGCGGAAGGAGCCGACTTCGCAACTGGCATTGCTCACGTGATTGAGTTTGTGCTTCAGGCGCCGCAATTTCTGTATCGAGTGGAGCACGGGGTCCCGATCCAAGGCTTGAACCTGGCGCGTCCGACGGCCTACGAGTACGCCTCTCGGCTGTCGTTCTTGCTCTGGGGCTCAATGCCCGATCAGGCCTTGCTCGACGCCGCTGGCAGCGGCCAGCTGGAAACGCCGCAACAGATCTTCGCGCAAGCAGAGCGCATGCTCCAGGACTCGCGAGCACATGACGTGGTGCGCCACTTCACAACTATGTACTTGGAGGTTGCTGGTATCGACGGTTTGGAGCGAAGCGCGGAGTTCTTTCCCACTTACAAGGTGGAGCTCGCAACGCTGTTTCGACAAGAGACGGAAGCGTTGATCGACGACGTCGTGTGGTCGGGAGACGGTAGCTTGGGTTCATTGTTTACGGCACCCTATACTTTCGTCAATGGCCCGTTGGCGGAGTTCTACGGGTATTCCGGAATCGTTGGAGACGACTTTCAGCGAGTCGAGCTGGACACGACCCAGCGCAGCGGCGTGCTGACCCACGCGAGCATCTTGGCCAAGACCACTCCGGGCAGTCGTACCAACCCGGTGGTTCGAGGCAAGTTCGTCTACGCCGGTTTGCTTTGCGGTCAGGTGCCAGATCCGCCCCCCGGCTTGGTGGTGACGGAGCCGGAGCCAGATCCAAACCGCTCCACGCGGGAGCGATTTGCAGTGCACCGGGAAAGTGCCGCCTGCGCCGGCTGCCACGTGATGCTCGATCCAATTGGATTTGGCTTTGAACACTTTGACGGGGTGGGCCTGTGGCGAGACGACGAGAACGGTCTGCCCATCGATGATACCGGCGAAATACCCAACACGGATTTGCAGGGAACCTTCAACGGCGTCGTAGACCTCGGGCAGAAACTAGCGGGCAGTCGTGACGCTCACGATTGTTTTGCCAGCCAGTGGGTGAACTACGCCTACGCGCGCAACGCCGGCCCAGATGACGCGTGCACCACGCTGGCGCTGCAACAGGCGTTTCAGGAATCGAGCGGCAACATCCCGCAACTGCTGCTCTCTTTGACCCAAACCGACGCGTTCATCTATCGCCCGCTCTCGGAGGTAGGTGCCCAGTGACCACTGCTATGAAGCCATCAAGAAACCTGGATCCCAGTCGTCGTCGGAGCTCGCTCTCACGCCGAGCGCCGCTCTCACGCCGAGCCCTGCTGCGCGGCAGTGGTGTGGCCGTTGCCATGCCGTTTCTGGAAGCGATGCTGCGTCCGCTCGACAGCCACGCAGCGCCGGGAGATGCGCCGCAGCGCTTTCTCGTCTTCTACACGCCAGGTGGCACGTTGATGGAAGATTATCAGCCCACGGGCAGCGAGACGGCGTTCGAGTTTCCCGAGATGACCGCGTCCCTGAATCCGTTTCGTGAGGACTTGTTGGTCTTGCAGGGACTCAACTTGAGCTGCACCGAGCAGGGCGTCGGACACCCTCACAGCCGTGGCATGGCTGGCTTGCTCACCGGCACGGAGCTGCTGCCTGGGGACTTCGAAACAGGAGGTGGCCTGGCCAGTTTCGCAAACGGCATCTCAGTCGACCAAGTGATCGCTGAGCGCATCGGCGCCATGCACAAGTTCAAGTCGCTGGAGTTTTCTTCCGGCTGGGCCATCTCTGGCAAGAGCGCCGGTGAGGTGTCTTTCGCCGCCAACCAGTTGACCATGGCTGGGCCCAACAAACCTATTCCTCCTCAGATCGATCCGCGCGGCGTGTTCGATCGGCTGTTTTCGGATCTGATCAGCGACGACCCCGGCGCCGATGACGCGAGTCGCCAGAAGGTGGCGTCGATCCTGGATCTGGTCGCCGGCGAGTACACGCGGGTTGGCGCTCAGCTGGGTGCAGCCGACAAGGCCAAACTCGACGAGCACCTGACGAAGATCCGTGAGATGGAAGTGAGTCTAACCGCCGAGACGGACGCTTCCAGCGCCTGCGCGAAGCCGGAAACTCCGACTGCGGAGCAGTTCGCCAATGTCGACCTGAAGGGCAAGCTGATGACGGATCTGCTGGTTATGTCATTTGCTTGTGACTTGACGCCCGTTGCGACCATGCAGTGGTCTGATAGCGAGTCCAAGTTTCCGCTCAATTTCGATCCGCTAAACCTGGCTGACCATCATCATGGCTATCAGCATGATAGTGAGTTCACTCCGGACGCCTTGTTCAAGATCTATCAGTGGTTTACCGGGAACTTCGCCTACATGTTGGAAAAGCTGAAGGGTGTGCAAGAGGCGGACCGCAGCCTGTTGGACAATACGTTGGTATTTTGGGGGACAGAGATCCAGTGGCCACCGGATCACAACCAAACCAACATGCCGTTTATGCTAGCGGGCGCAAAGGATGTCTTGAGTACGGGGCGTTGGGTTCAAGCGACGCCGCAGCCGCATAACAATTTGTTGGTCAGTATCTTGAACATGTTTGGGGGAGATGACACCAGCTTTGGCTTGCCGGAATACAATTCGGGCGCGCTAGCGGGGTTGTGAGAGTGGATTCAAAAATGGCCGAGATGAATAGAGGCGTAGTGAAAACCATCGTAGCTGGCTCAATTCTTGGAAGTGCAGCGCTGCTGCTGAGCTGTG
>JBNLEN010000298.1:0-5835 GCA_050304975.1 Polyangiaceae bacterium | reverse complement strand
TCACGGTAGACAACATCGGCAATGTGGATACAATCAGTGCGCCGTCGCCAATTGTAGATCCAACGACAGCGGTTGCCGCAACAGAAACAGCACAAATGCAACTGGCTCTCCCGGCAAGGATGAACTACCAGGGTTGGCCCCCGTCGCATTGCAGCAGGCGAAACATGTTGCGCGCACCCTGAAGCGTGATCAGCGACATCAACCCAGAAAGTCGTTCCGCTACCGCGACAGGGGAGTGATGGCGACCATCGGTCGCTCACGAGCGGTGGCTCAGATCGGCAGCAAAGCGCTGTCTGGCACGTTCGCGTGGCTAGCTTGGGTGGTGCTTCACGTTTGGTACCTGGTGGGCTTCCGAAACCGAGTCCTCGTGCTCGCCGAGTGGGCGTGGGCATATCTCGGAGCGCGTCGCGGCGCCAGGTTGATCCAAAGGAACCGAAACCCTACCAAGCTCGACCCACGAAGCTACCACCGTCACTCTGAGGCAGGGACAGGATGAATGAGCTGTTGAGCAGCAAGTTGCAGGCCTTTGATGATGCGGCCCGAAGACTCGATATCTCCTCTGATCTGTTGTTTCAGGTGCGGGAGTGTAACAACTTGTTTCATACACGCTTTCCGATCAAACGGGACGACGGCTCGATTGATGTGATTGAAGGCTGGCGCGCTGAGCATAGTGAACACGCACTTCCAACCAAGGGTGGTGTGCGCTATTCACCTGACGTCAGTCCAGATGAACTGACGGCGCTGGCCATGCTCATGACGTTGAAGTGCGCCGTGGTTGATGTTCCGTTCGGAGGCAGCAAAGGTGGCGTGCGAATTGCACCGCAACAGTACTCGGAGTCGGAGTTGAAGGCCATCACCCGGCGCTACGCGTTTGAGTTGACGAGAAAGGGCTTCATGGGGCCAAGCGTCAACGTGCCCGCACCCGACATCGGAACGGGTGAGCGGGAGATGGGGTGGATGGCGGATACGTACCACGCGCTTCGTCCCCACGAAATCGATGCCATGGGGTGTGTGACGGGCAAGGCTGTCTCACAAGGGGGCCTGGCGGCGCGTGCCGGTGCGACTGGTCGTGGCGTCTACTACGGGATCCGTGAGGTGTGTAACTCGTCGCCTGACATGCGAGCGTTGGACCTCAAGCGGGGAATTCGTGGCAAAACGGTAGTGGTTCAGGGACTCGGAAGCGTTGGGTACGAAACGGCTCGCTGCCTAGCGAAGGCAGGAGCCAAGATTGTCGCTATCGCCGAATGGGATGCCGCTGTGGTGGACAATTCGGGTCTCGATGTCGAGGCGGTTCATGAGCATCTGCGCGCGAACGGTGGCTTAGCCGATTTTGAAGGTGCGGAAGTGCTTCCCGAGTCCTGGCGAGCGCTGTGTCTACCGTGCGATATGCTCGTTCCGGCGGCCAGAGAGAGCCAACTGACTGAAGCGAACGCGGGTGAGGTTCGCGCAAAGATTGTGGCGGAGGCAGCGAATGGCCCAGTCACGAGTTCCGCCGATGCGGTGTTGAAAGAAAGAGGGATCTTGGTCATTCCGGACATCTATCTCAACGCTGGAGGAGTCATCGTGTCCTACTTCGAATGGTTGAAGAACCTGTCACATACGCGCTTCGGTCGGATGCAGGCAAGGTTCGACGCCCAAGCATTGGGTCGAGTGGTGTCTCTGATCGAAGAGCTGACGGGGCAAGAAACCTCGGCCGAGCGCCGGAAGCAACTCACGAAAGGGGCGAACGAGCAGGAGCTCGTCACGTCCGGTCTCGAACAGTCTATGCTCGGTGCCCTTCACGACATACTCGCCAAACGTGAGCAGCTGCACTTGGGGCCCAGCGGCATGCGTGAGGCCGCCACCGCTCTAGCCATAGATCGGGTGGCTCAGTCCTATACGCTTCGGGGTATCTTCCCCTGAGTGGCGGGCTCCACCGGAGTTTCGGATACCTGTGTTTCAGTCGAAAATTCCGCAGCGAAAACCCCGTTGGCGATTCCGTAAACGTTGCTCGGATCGATCGATTGTTTGATGGACTGGAGTACGCGCGCGTTGCTAGCCGGAAGTTCTCTCGCGAACACATCGCTGCGGAATTTGCCGATGCCGTGGTGGTTCGAGATCGCGCCGCCAGCGCCGATGATGGCGCGCCGCAGACGCTTGTCTGCTTCGCGCGCGATCGTGGCGCTGTCTTTGCCCTTCGTGTAGGCAGCATAAGTGGTGTAGAGGCACACGCCCGTGGGGTAGAGCTGCGTAATGCGAAATGAGACGAACGGGACCCCTTCGAGCTCGAAATCTGCGTGGATGCGAAGTGCTTCGGCCTTCAGTGCCGCACAGATGTCGTGCAGCTTGTGCCAGGGGGCAGTGGTCTCCAGCGTCTCCCCCATGACATGGAATTGAGCTAGAAAGTCTCGGATATAGGCGATCGCGAAGGTCAGGTTGTAGCCTCGTTGGCCGTTGCTGCCGCCACCGAAGAAACCATCGTACTTGGCGGCAAGCTCGCCGATCAGCTTTTCTTGGGCGCTGACCTCTGACTTGGTGCCTTCCATCACGAGCGTGGCCGCGGCCATTTGCTTCAGGTCAATGTGTTTGACCTTCTCCAAGAATAGCCGCTGTGCTTTGGACTTAATTGCGGCCAAGGCGCCATCTTCAGCCGGTTTGAGAGCGTGCCCGAAGCGGAACTGCAGGTTGTCCACCAAGCGGATGCTAGCTGGAAGGAATGTCGTGGAAGAAAGTTCTTTCAGGAAGTCTACGCCGCGCTCGAAGCTGGGGAAGATCAGACTCTGGTAGGTTCGCTTTTCCGGTAGCTCATGGATGCGAATTACAGCTTTAGTGATCAGCCCCAGGTTGCCCTCTGAACCAAACAGTGCCGGGCGGACTTGCATGCCAGCGGACTGGCGAGCAAACATCTCATACGTCTCGAGCACGCCAGTCGGAGTGACCAGGGTGATTTGCTCGACGATGTCTTCGATGCCGCCGTAGCGGTGGCGCTTCATGCCCGAGGCATTGGTGGAGATCCAGCCTCCAAGCGTGGAGAACTCCATGCTGTCTGGTTCGTGGCCAGACATGAAACCTTGAGCCTCCAGCAGGCGCTCAAGCTCTCTGCCGGTGATGCCGGCTTGCACGCAGGCCTGGCGATTGTCTTTGTTGATCCATTCGATCTTGTTCAGGCCGCTGGTGTCCACGCTGACGATCATGCGAGTTTCTGACTGCGGTAGAAACAGGGCGCCTGTGACGTTGGTTCCGCCACCGAAAGGCACCAGACAGACGTTGTGTTCCGCAGCCAGTTGCGTCAGCCGAACCGCGGCGTCCTCTGAGCGCACGTAGAACACCATGTCCACGAACTTGCTCAGGCTTCCGTAGAGTGCCTGGTGGACTTCGTCAGCCGTCGCTTGGCCGTGGCTGTGGGTCGCCCGGGCGCTGTCTTCGAAGCTGTATTGATCGGCCTTGAATTCACTTTCAAGCGCTTGGCAGAACGCCTCATTCTTGTTCGGTGGGGGGACCACCAACGAACTCCGCTGCAACGGTTCACTGGTGTCCATCTCGACACCGAGTACATCGTTGCAGAACGGCAGAAAGCCGGGCATTGGAAAGCCGCTGATGTCATAGCGGCTCCCCTGCAGCACGACATGGCCATCGGGGCCGATCTCGAACTTGGTGTCTCGAAATCCCCATCCGTGTTCCCAGCGTGCGTCTGCGTCACTCATTTCGACCACCGAATCCCCGTTGCCTTGCTGACCGCCCTGAATACATGCCGCACGGAGGACGTCAAGCTTCCGTCTGCTTCGCGCAGTTTTTCCGAGGAAATCATGGGAGATCGCTGCAGCTTGACCAATCGCTCCGGAGCACGCTACGCGGCGGAGGAATGCGCTTTCCCCAGTCGCCCTTGAGCGAGGCCGAGACACAAGAGCTCACCCAGCTGCTGGAGCAGCATGCACCGCGTCAGCTGGAATATGCACGCGGTGTGTTGACGGCAGTGCTCACAGCTCCAACAACGCCTGAGCCGAGTCAGTTTTTGGCGCTGGTTTTGGGCTCGGAGTTCCCGGACCAAGAGACCCTCAGTCGGGCGCTGGAGCTGCTGATGCGGGAGTACAATGCCATCGCCGACTGCCTGAGCTTGGGCGTTCCCGCAGTCCCGGCGCCTGAGGACTCTGAGGCAATCGAACAGTTCGCGCGCGGTTACGTGCGTTGGGGCCAAGGTGACGAGAAGTGGAAAGGCGACGACGAAGCGTTTGCACTCTTGGTGCCACTGATCATCTTGTCCAAGTACGTGGACGAGCAGCGATTTCCGATGCTCGCGCCAGAGTTCGAAGAAGATCCAGAAGGCTGGAAGCAGCAAGCGCGTGAACAACTGGCGGACACAGTGATGGCCTTGCACGCCCACTTCGAGGACGCTCGTGAGAAGCCTGCCAATATGGCCAAAGCCGACAAGACAGGACGCAATGAGCCGTGCCCGTGCGGCAGTGGGAAGAAATACAAGAAGTGCTGCGGCGCGCCGAATTGAGTGTCCCCGGCAGCCCTGCCTCTGCGGGCTTGCGGATTGCGTTAGCCGGGATGAAAGAACATCGGATATTGAGCCACTGTCGCTTCATCCAGCGGAGGCAGCCGCAGATCATAGAAGGCGCTAATGACGCAGTCGACGACTGTGCTGGGTAGGTTGGTTTCGGCGGCGGCCGCGTGCCGAATGGTCCCGTCCGTGTTGACGATGAAGCGCACTTCTACCAGGCCTTCCAGAGACGGGTTTCGCTCACGCTCAGACTCGTAGCAGTGGCGAAACTTTCCCGGGTTGTCCCGCACCGCCGCCCCGACGACCGCGGGATCGAGGTCGTCGCGGGGCTCCCCCATCTCGGCAGCGGTCACTGGGCCCTTCCTGCTGGATTCTTCCGTGGCGCAACCGGAGGCGATGGCGGCGAGCAAGATCAGTCCCGCGAGTCGGGTAAGCCGCGTCGGCAAGCTGAGCGCACGAGGTGAGCCTGGTCGAGTAGGGGTAGCCGTGGTTGTCATGCGCGACGAGTCCTAGCCAAGTTCTTGTGGAGATTCCAGAGGTCAGCGTGGACCCATAGAGGGCTCGGTATCGATTGGACTGCGCTGGCTGAGTTCGGTCGCGCGACGGATTCCTGCAAGCAAACGAAATCGCGCTCCGACTGAAAGTTGCCGGTCGGTTTCCCGTGCTGCCTCGCGGCACGGCTGCGGATCTTACCGTGTGCAGCTGCTACAGCTTGTTGCGGAACTCGAAGGAGTAGGTGGCGAATTCGGCTTCCGAAACGCTTAGGGTTTTGCCCACAGCCGGCGGCTTTTGGGTCTTGAGTCGATAGATCACGCTGCCTTCCCGCAGCGAGATGACACCGTTGCTGTCAGTCAGCTTGGCCCAGTCGTCGTTTGAATAGGGGATCGGCGCTGCGCTGGCCTCGGCGCTGGTATTAGTGAACACGACTCCAAGGTAGTCTCCCAGCTTGAGTGGGAAGGTCTTTCCGCCTTGGATTGGCACTAGCTTTCCTCCACTTTCGAACGCGCGCGGCTCTCCGACGAAGACGACCTCATACTCAACCGTGTGCGGATCGGTCGGCTTGCGACGGTAGACCACCGGCGCGACGTGTACGCTAGCGTTCGTTTGCTTGGCGTAGAACTGCCAGCTTTCCAGCGTGCCGTCCGTGTTGGCTTGCATGCGGCTGTCGATGATCCAAAGCGTCTGGTTCGCCGCCAGCTGATCCTGCTCGGGGCGGTCCACAAGTATCGTTTGATACTCTTTCGGGGGTCGCGGCACGTCTGCGACGAGGCCCCGCTCGATAGCTTTTCTCCACGCCAGACCAGTGGTGGGGTCATCGCTCAAAGCTTGGCCGTCTTTGGTAAGCTGGTTCA
>JBNLEN010000297.1:0-5895 GCA_050304975.1 Polyangiaceae bacterium | reverse complement strand
TTGACGATGCCCGATGGTCAATCGGGCGAGCTATGCGCGCGCGGACATAATGTCATGCTGAGTTACTACAACGATCCCGACTACACCGCCAACGTGATCGACAAGGACAGCTGGCTGCACACCGGCGACATCGGCACGTTCGAGGACGGCTACCTGAGCGTCACCGACCGCAAGAAACACATCCTGGTCACCTCGACGGGCAAGAACGTCGCCCCGCAGCCGCTCGACCACGGCCCCATCCGCCCAAGCCACTGGCAAACGGAGGGTCAACTTTCGCGCGCGTTCAGCATGCGCGTCCAACAAGGGTAAGCCGTTGCGATCGCGCAGCCGCACGCGCAAGTCCGCCGCATCCCCCAGCTCCAAACGCTGCACGGAGCTCATGCTCTGCAATCGAACGATGGAGGCGCTATTGGACGCCCCAGGCCCCCGAGCATACACGTGGGGACGCATGTTCGGGTTGTGCACCTCCGCCGTGGCAGTATCTACGCACGCCGCCAACTCCAGATAACTGACGGAGCCGTCCGCGTTGGCGTCGGCGGCGCCGAGCAATCCCGAGCGCACCACATGGCTAAAAATCCCGGATTGGATCTCTGACCATTCGAAGGCTTCCCCCTCGGCGCTGGTGGACAAAAACACCCCAACGTTCGACAGCCGTTCGGCCATCGCACGCGCGGCATCCTCGGCGGTCGCAAAATGACGGCCTCCAGGTTTACGCACCCCCAACATGAAGAACGAGTTGCAGCTGTCCAAGATCACGTGGGCGCGCGTAAACGGAATGTCGCGCAAGAAAGCTTCCAGCTCTCGCGAATGAAAGCGCGCATCTTTCAACTCGATGAAACCCTCACCCTGGGCCACGTCACCGTGGCCGGCGAAGATGAAGTACAGCTCCGTGTGTTTGCCGGCAGCGCGCGCCGCGCGGATCTTCGACGCCAGCTGCCGGCCAACATCCGACAGCGCCTTTTGCGTTGGGCTGTACGCATGCAGGTGAGCCTCCGGGAACAGGCGTTGCGTGTCCCGGTCGAAGTCGGACAATAGGTAGACGCGCCCGGGGGCGATGGTCTGCAGGATCTCGAAGTAGCGGGCGGCGTCGTCGTCGGCGTAGTGCAAGTCGGGGCGCCGCGCGCCGAGACTCTTGTTGTTACCGATCACCACCGCAAAACTCAGCCGCTCCGCAGCGGCGTGGGCATCGGACGCTGGAACCGTGGGCTGCGCTGCCGAAGAGGAGGCGAACAAACACATGCCCAGCAGGGCCGACACCCAGCAGAGCCAACGTCGCGCGGAGAGCGGCCGCAACCGCTCGGCCTGGGCGCACCCACCGCGCTTCATGGCGTCTCTCCCGAACGAACTTTCAGCGCGAGTTGGCGAACTTCTGCCCGCGGGAACAACTGATTCAAACGCGCCGCCTGCAGCTCTCCACCGCTGAGCGCTTCAACGTCGGAAACGTGCTGCGGCTTGGGCGTCAGCACCACGAACACGTTGAGCGCTCCAGGCGCTAGATCATCGAACACCACCGCGGACGGCAACAGCTGTTCATTCTGACTCGGTGATAGCTGCAGCGACTCTGGATCCGTCCCAGGTTCAGTGTACTGCGGCGCAATCCAATGAATGACCTGTTCAGCGTCCACCGCGAACAGCAACAAGTACGCAGGCTCATGCGCCAGGTTCCGAAAACCCGCCGTCAGCGCCGCGCCGGACTCTATCTCTTGGCCCGGGGAAAGCGGGCGGGTCGCTTCTCCAGCCAAATACAGCTGCACGCCCACGTCGCGTGCCAGCGACGCGTTCGTCTCTCCACCCCGCGCGGTCCATTCACCCGTGGTCTCAGGGGCGCTCGGGTTGAGCAGGATGAGCATAGCCGCAGCCGCGGCAACCGCCGCGAGCCCTCCACCCCACCACGCGCGCGGATCGCCAGCTGACTGCTTCGGCGTCTCATCCAGGCGCTGCATCACGCTGGCAACGTGCCGTTCCACGTCAAGCTCCCCTTGCCCGGTGGATGCAATTCCGTCAACGACTTCACGTAAACTCTGGATTTGGCGCGCGCAGCTCGCGCAGCCGTCCAGATGACGCTCGATGCGCGCCAATTGCTCGGGGGGCAAGTCCGCGTCAATGAAGCTCAACAGCTCCTGTTCGATAGGATGCGGCTCACTCACGACTTTTCTCCAATTTCTGCTTCAAGATCCTCAGCCCATACAACACCCGCGATCGGAGCGTCGCTTCCCCCACACCGACGACGCCGCTCATCTCGTCGTAACGAAGTTCTTCGCCGTAGCGCAGCAATAACGCCTCGCGCATTGCCGGCGTCAATTCGTCCAGCGCTCGTTGCACCTGTCGGCGCCGCTCTTGTTGCAAGGCCGCGTCAATCTGCTCGGGGCTAGCGTCCCGCTCGAGCTCGACTGCACTTTGCTGAAAGGCCGAGCGGGTCTTGCGACTGCGTAGTTCATTGCGGCACAGGTTGCGCGCCACGGTGATCAACCAAGATCTGAACTGCCCGCCCGCGCGATATTTGGCGCGCTGGCGCCACACCGTCACCCAGGTCTCTTGCGCCAGCTCTTCGCCTAGCTGTGCGTCGCCGACGAAGCGGCGACACAACCGGACCACCTGCCGGGCGTGGCGCTCCACCAGAACCGCGAACGCTTGTCGCGAGCCCGCCTGAGCCAGCGTCATCAACTCATCGTCGGGACGCGCCTCCAGCGCCGCTTGTGGCGGCGTTTCAGACTCGACCAACCGCGGATACGTCAACACGCCCTGTAGAACACGACCCGAGGCGCGGCGTTGAAACGATTTGCCTGCTCAAAGCGAAAGATGGGCCGCGCGGTCGGATTTGCCGCCATTGGGCTCTTGGTCCAAGGTACAGTCGGGCGTTTGGCGGAGTTCGCAAAGTGCGAAAATGTTATCGATCGACGACACACTCTCTCACCATTCAAAAAATCGACCGTTGGGTGATGAAGATGCTGGACTTGCGGCATTGAACAATTACCAGACGCCCGCTGTGAGGGCCCTGCAGCCTGTTCACTTGGAAGCGGCTGGGCTCACCAACCCGGATGCTGGCGGGGAACCAATTTCCGCAGGCCAGCTTCCCCGAGGCGAGCACACAAGGTCCCCCAACCGCTGCGTGCCGCGCGTGGAAGGTCCGGCCCCAGATTTCCTGTGCGGTGGTGCCACATAGCTGCACGGCGGACGACGCCGAATCCCCCTGATTGGCGCAGGTTCACGCCAAGCGACAGCTCAGCCGCCTGTGCCAGCAGGAGCAGGTCAGCGGTGCGAGCAATCCGAATAGCATGCACACACCAAGCTGAGGTGGTGCCTCCTCCCTGTTGGCATGCTCAACTTCCGGCCGACAGAGTTTCGCCACTCAAATCCACCATTTTCATCACCCGCCGACCGGCTCCTTCCGACCGGTGAGAGAGCGTGTCGTCGATCGATAACATTTTCGCGCTTTGCGAACTCCGCCAAACGCCTGACTGACCTTCGGACCGAATGTCTGCGGCGCCTCTAGGCGAACAAGCCGTCAATGCGGCGCGCAGCGCCCACGCTCTCGAGATATCCGCCCAGGCCCATCTGCGCGGGCTGTCCGGCGCCGTCCACCACGCTCGCCATGTCGAGCATGCTGTTGAGTAGTTGGCTCACGTTGGAGGAAGACTCACTGTAGAAGTAGCCGCCGCCGGGCTCGAAGGTTTCCCCCGCTGGCCCCGCATCAAAGTGATAACCCGTACGCGCCGACCCCAAGTTACCCGCCAGGATGTAGCCCATCTTCATGTGGCCGTGACCCAGGCCCTCGCCCAAGTCAGACGCCAAGATCACCATCGAGTTGTCGAGCACGGAGCTATCCGGACCTTCGGGCATCGCGTCCAGCTCTGCCAGTAGGTCCGCAAATTGCTGCACGAAGTAACGATAACCGTCGAGCAAACGCGAGTCGTATTCCTGTTCATCGCCACGCCCCGGACGCAAGAATGCTTCCGTGCCGGGCAGGGGGTCGCCATGCACCATGCCGTGCCAATCGTAGGTATCGCCGGCCGCGTCCAGCGTGCTGTCCAACGCTTCGATTCCGAAGCGAGGGTTTTGCTGATTCATGAACTCCAGGCGGCCCACCGGGGCCAAGTCGCAGCCCATCGCGTGAGCCAGGATCCGAATTTGTGAGGGCGCTAGCTCATCCATGCGCAGACCTTGGATGGTATCGACCGGGGAGAGCGCCGCGGGCACACTGCAGGCCTCCGCCACGCGCACCTCAAGCTCCAATTGCCGGATGCGATCCGCATGCTCTTGCAAACGGCGCTGATCATCGGCGCCCAGGCCCTGACTCAAGTCAGTGAAGCTGTCGCGGACTGCGTCCAGTACGCTCTTGTTGCGAAAACGCAAACGCTGGAGCGCCAGCTGTTGTTCACTCGGTGCATCATCAGCGCCAATCCCGGCGAAGATGCTGTCCAGCGCCAGGTGAGGGAACAAATTCATGCTGATGGCATTGCCGCGCCCCTCGAAGAAGTATTCGCTCGGCTGGATTGGTTCGCGCCCGCCATAGTCCGGCATGGTGCCCCCATCAACGCCCAGATTGACGGACGGCATGGCGTGCCCGTTGTTGAGGAAGTTGCCGATGATTTGCTCGACCGATTCGGCGTTGGCCCCACCATCCGTCACCGCGTCGGCGCGAATTTCCGACATCAGATTGTTATTGCCCGTCGGGAAGGCGCCGGTGGTCAGCGTGCCGGTCAGCGCGGCCTCTTTCTTGGCGGGGTGCCCCCAAACGAACGAGTCTCCCCCGGCATCCAATACCCGATTATCAATCGCGGACACGAACAAGCAGCGGTCTTGGAACGCTGCCAAAGGCTCCGTCACGTACGGCAGAGTGAAGCTGTCACCCACAGCTGACGGACGCCAGTGCCCGAGCGGCACCCCCATGGAGTACGCCACGCTGATCACTCGCTTGGGGCCCGTGCTTTGCTGAGCCTGTGCTGGCTTGACCTGCAGCTGCTCCAGCCAGGGAAGACCCAGGCTGATCCCCCCCAGGCCGAGCAGACAGCGCCGGCGGGTAATCGGCGAAGAAAACCGCACTCGGGACCTGCGTTTGGCTTGGCTCATTCTTCCACCGCCTTTCGAAACCGAAAGCCGTCGCTCTGCACGACGGCTAGCAAGATCTGCTTCAAATCCCCTCCGCTTTCAGTAGCGATGCTGTCCACCACCGCGCGACTGCAGGCGTCTTCGGCGAACTCTTTACGTCCTAGTGCCGCGCGATACCACTGCAAGCTGTAACACTGTCGAACGCGCTCGCTTTGCGAGGCCGCTTGCATCAGCTCCAATGAGGTCTCGAACTCGACCGGACCGTCCCCGAAGTCGAAACTGCCGGCGGCGTCAATTTGCGAGCCATTCTCTTCAGCTCGCCATTGACCGGCGGCATCGTAGTTTTCGAAAGCCAAACCGATGGGATTGATCATCTGGTGGCAGCCCAAGCACTCGCCGCGCTCCAACAAGGGCGACAAGCGCTCACGCGCCGTCGGCAAGTCCGAGGTATCTTCCAGCGGTCCTTGAGTGTCCACGTTGCCCGGGATGGCCGGCAGCTGGTTGCACAAGATCTGAGTCTGGAAGAACGCCCCACGATGGATCGGGTTGGTGCGATTGGGCTCCGCCAACGCCGCCATGAAGGACGCCTGAGTCAAGATCCCCCGCCGGTCATCGACCTCCACCGGATCCCAATCGTCCGCCGGCGCGTCCACACCGTAAAACGCGGCCAGCGTGGCATCCATCGGTAGTTGGTTGGTGCTGAGCAGCTCCTCCACATTGCCGCCGCGAGCAAACACCTGGAGAGCCAACTCCGAGGCTTCCCGCTGCAAGCTTGGGCGAAGCTCGGGCGTGAACTCCGGAAACAGCTCCTGATCTTTCGACAGACTGTCGAGCTCATACAGGTGC
>JBNLEN010000296.1:0-5927 GCA_050304975.1 Polyangiaceae bacterium | reverse complement strand
TGACGACCCGAAGGTCGCGTCGGTAGTGAGCGCCTTTTTGACCAAGCGTGGCTGCAGTACCCAGATCGCCACGAGCGTGGCGGAAGCCAAACGGCTGCTGGCAGTCGAAACACCGGACATCGCCATCCTCGACCATGACCTTCCGGATGGCACGGGCGTCCAGCTTCTCGAAAGCATTCGCGCGAGCGATCCCCAAGTCGCCAATATCTTGTTAACTGGGCACGGCACGATCGACCTGGCCGTAAAAGCCATCAAGCTCGGTGCTGAGCACTTCCTCACGAAGCCGGTGGAGCTAAAGTCACTCTGGGTTTTGGTCGAACGGGTGCTGGAAACCCAACGCGCACGTCGCAAGGAGAGCGCTCACGAACGCGCCCTACGGCGCAGCAAGAACGATCCCTTCATGGGCAGCAGTCGGCTGATCCAGCAATTGCGAGAGATGGCCCATGCCGTACTCCCATCAGACGCCCCGATATTGATACTCGGCCCCACCGGAGCCGGCAAAGGGGTGTTGGCCCAGTGGTTTCACGACAACGGTCCGCGCTCAACGGAAGCCTTCGTTGATTTGAACTGCGCTGGCCTGTCGAAAGAGTTGGCAGAGTCCGAGCTGTTTGGCCACCAAAAGGGCAGCTTTACGGGGGCGCACAGCAATAAGCGAGGTCTGCTGGAAATCGCTCACAAGGGGACTGCATTTCTGGATGAGATCGGCGACCTGGACCAGAGCGTCCAGCCCAAACTGCTGAAGGTGTTGGAAGATCGCACCTTTCGGCGGATTGGCGAAACACAGAACCGTCAGACGGATGTGCGCTTGATCTCTGCCACACTGCGCGATCTCGGCGAAATGGTGCGCGAAAATGCTTTTCGAGCGGATCTGTTGTTTCGCATCAACACGGTCACCCTCGAGCTACCAGCTTTGAAAGATCGCCGCGAAGACATTCCGGTGATCGCCAGACATCTGCTTGAGCGCGTCTGCCAGCAGCAAGGACGCACTGCGATGACGCTCACCGACGAGGCTGAGCAGCTACTTCAAGGGTATGACTGGCCCGGCAACATCCGCGAACTTCGAAACGTGATCGAACGGGCGACGTTGTTCTCCAGTGAACGTGTTGTGGGCAAGAGTGCGCTACGTTTTGATCGCTGGTTGAGCAAGGAATCTCCCCCCTCCAGCGGCGGCCAGCGCCTCTCGGACATCGAGAAGAACCACATTCTTCATGTGCTCAAGTCACACCAAGGTCAGGTCGAAACAGCCGCAAACATCCTTGGTGTTCCTCGGAGCTCGTTGTACGCGAAGCTGAAGAAGTACGGGATCAGCGCGTCCGAGATCTAGACTGACTTCTAGCTTTCGGACTGCCGATAACCCAGCTCAGCCGGCACGAATCTACACAAGTGCGAGAAAAGCCGCGCGCCGTGCATGGCGTGCACTTGGTCCCATTCTTGCTCAATGAATGCCCGTGGGGGCGATCGCCCCAAGCAAGGAACGCATGGACCACGGGACATCTGCAACTGCCGATAAACAACTAGCGCGACGCCTGCACGCGCTGGAAGACGAGCTGCGAGAACTACGCCGCAGCATCGGGCAAGGCCAACAGCACAGTTCGAACCTGCCGTCGCCCCCTTTTCAGGCCTTGCGGGTGATGGTGGATGATGATGTGTACGGGATACCGGTTGGGTCGGTACTCGAGATCGTGCGTTACGTCGCATTGACCCGCGTGACCGATGTGCCAGACGTGGTGGTGGGCGCGGTCAATGTACGTGGAGAGGTATACGCTGTGCTCGACGCGCGCCGCCGCTTTGGCTACGTCGCCAAGCCGCCCACCACCAAAACCACGATCGTTCTGGTCAGTGCCGGCCCCAGAGCGGCGGGAGTGATCGTCGACTATGTCTCCGACGTCGTCACGGTCACTGCCGAGTCATTGCGCGAGCCATCTGGACCCCTTGCCAGCGCGCACGGCGTGGCCGCCATCTCCACGGTGGACGACCGGATGCTGCAGCTCATCGACCTCGAACTGTTGCTGAGTGTGCGTGAGTGGGACGCGATTGGCCACGCGATCAGCGTCGCCCCAGCAGCGCCCCAACGCACCGAGTCTGAACCCAAAACCGACGGCCAGCGGGCGACGAGTGACCAAGGCGGTAACGACGACGATCAAGACGACAGCCGCGCAATCGACGAGGACTGGGACGACCAGAACCAAGACGACAGTGACAACTCGGAGGGCGAGACCCCGTGATGTCGGCCACTCATACTCCAGAGCGAAGTCTTGCATCGCGTCTGCAGGAGCTGGTTGAAACCCGCTTCGGGCACATGTTGCCCGGCCGCATGTCTGAGGCGCTCGCCGAGAAGATGCAGCAGGTGCTCGATCGCTCTGGATTCGTGACGCTGGACGAATACTTCGCCCTACTGCGGACGCTGCCGCTGGACGCGCACCTGGTGCAGACGCTGATCCAGGCGATCACCAACAACGAATCCTACTTCTTTCGAGACGCGACCAGCGTGCAAAGTCTTCGGGAGCACGTGCTGCCGCCCCTCATTTCGCGAGCCCAAGGCAGCCGCACGCTGAGAGTGTGGAGCGCTGGGTGCTCCACTGGCGAAGAGCTGTACACCGTGAGCATCCTGCTCCGGGAAATGATCCCAGATATCGACTTTTGGGAGATTGCGCTGGTGGGCACGGACATTGACGAAGCTGCGCTGACCAAGGCACGCCAGGCAACCTACAAGAACTGGTCACTCCGAACCACTGACGAACAGGATCGCGAACGCTACTTCGAAGTCTTGGGGCGTGGAGTGTATCAGCTGCGCAAGCGCTATCAACGCGGTGCTGTGTTCTCTCTGCACAACCTGGCGGACCCCGAGCAAGCGCCCCCCGCCCCCGGGCACTTCGATCTGATCCTGTGTCGAAACGTTTCCATCTACATGAACAAGCCCGCTGTCGCGGCGCTGGCGCGCAAGATGCTCCGCAGTCTTTCCGCCGGTGGAAGTTGGGTCGCTGGCCCGTCGGATCCGGTGCCACCCGCTGGCTTTTCTACTCGGGTACTACCCGGGTTGATCGAGCATCATGTGCGTGCCGAGGAAAGCGCTCTCCGCAGCTCAGCATCACCGGCCAGCAGCAACGTCTCGATATCGCTGGCGGAGCAGCCGAAGTTTCCCTCCAAACTAACCACAACCCCACCGGCGAGCCCCGGCTCCCTCGCCGCGCAGCCGCTGCCGTGGGCCGCGACCACGCTGAACGTTCTCAAACCAACGCAACCAGCGGGGCGCTCCAACTCTGCGATGCCAAGACCCAAGCCTCACTCGGCACCTGCACCCAGTAAGCCAGCGAACACTGGCGAGAGTGCTTTTGCACGTGCGCTGGACAGTGCTTTGGACGGTGCTTTGGAGGCTGCTCGCGACGCGGCCAATCGTGGAGAGCTGGAGAGCGCAGACCGCCTGCTTCACGAGATTTTGCACCGCGATCCCATCAACGTGGAGGCTTACCTCCTGCGAGCGATGTTGATGGAAACCAGCGGCAAGTTGGAGCAGGCGGAAGCGGACCTTCGTCGGGTGATCTACCTGGAGCCGTTTCGTGGTGAAGCTCATTTGCGTCTTGGACTGCTACTCGTGCGCAATCGGCGCAACGAGGCGGCGATCCGGGCTTTTCGCAACGCCTTGATGATGGACGCCGAAGGAACCGCTGATGCCAGCTTGCGCGACGCGGCGGCGATGCACCTGCTGCGCCTACTGCGTGAGGAGATCCAGTGACTGCTTCAAACTCTCAAACCTTCGACTTCGCCCGCGCCAAGCAGCTGCTCGAGCGGGGCTACGAAAACACCTTGAGCCAGGAAGACTTGGCAGCGATCTTCGCGCGCCGTGCGGCAGCGCTCGCCAAGCGCCCGGAGCAGCAGGTTGATACGCGCGGGGTTCCCCATATTCGCTTCGCCGCTGCCGACATCCGCTTCGCGGTTGCGCTCCAGCATGTGCGAACCATCGCCTTGCCGAGTTGGACGACAACCATTCCGGGGGCGCCGGCTCACATCAGCCGCCTGATCCACATCGACGGACGTATCGTCTCGTTGACCGACCTCGGGTCTCTCTTGAACTTGCGCGCACCGCAGACCGCTGCCCGCCCCCACGTGATTCTTCTGCAGCACGAGAGCACGCGCTTGGGCGTCGTCGCAGAGCGCGTGCTCGACATCACCAGTATCGACCTCAACGAACTCTCCCCCAGCAACTCGATCAGCAAGGGGCGTGAGTTCGTCGCCGGGATTGGCCCGGAAATGACCCTAATTCTCGACGCTCGCCGCCTCCTGGCCGAGCTCAAGTTCGACAGTCAAATCCAGACTTCTTGAAAGAAGGAACAAAAGCATATGACCAATTGGGCACTCAGAAAGAAGCTATTCGCCGCCTTCGCGGCAATCCTGGCGCTGGTCACCATGCTCGGCGTGACGACCTACGTCGGGCTTGGGGAACTTCAGAAACTCGAACTGAAGCAGCAGGCCTACGACATTGTCGCGCTAGACGCGCAGCGCATGTACGCTACCTTGCTTCAGTCTCGCCGGCATGAGAAGGACTTCTTCGCGCGCTTCGGGGACGAAGAATACGTCAAACTCCAAGAGCAGCGAAAGCAGGAGTTTGAGGCACTGCAGCAGAACATCCGGAGCCAGCTCACTGCGTCTGACACTGCTCTGCTCGAGTCTCTCAACAGCGCCGTCAAGAGCTATACCCGCTACCAGGAGACTTTTGGAAACGCGGTCGCTGCTTTTCATCGCCGGGGCAATCATGACAGCGGGTTGCAGGGTGAGTTCCGACAGGCCGCCCACGACGTCGAAGAATTCGCCAAGCACCGCAACGATCTTGCCCTATCGAACTACCTGCTCCAGATGCGCCGGGCCGAGAAGGATTTTCTGCTGCGCGATGACCTGAAGTACCGAGACAAGCTGCACGATTGGAGCAAGGTAGCCATTGACCACCTGAGCAAGGTGGAAGATGGAGGCAAGGACACCGCTCAGACCATCGCCCTGATCCAAGCCTACGAGAGCAAGTTCGACGCGGCAGTGCAGGCGGAAGCCAAGCTCAAAGAAGCGCAGAAGATACTCAGCGAGGCCACCAGCAACATCGAAGCTCAGCTGGATGAATTCGGTAAAGCCGCGGCGATCTCTGTGGCCGCGATCGACGCGGAGACCGGAGAAACCCAGCGCACGACCGAACTGATGATCATCGTCGTGTTCTTGCTGACGCTGCTCATGTCAGCGGTGGTCGCGCGGATCATCTCGTCGCAGATCTCCTCGGGTGTAGCCCGGTTGATCGAGGGAACTCAACGCATCGGCGCGGGCGACCTCACCGCCAAGGTGGAGATCGACAGCCGCGACGAAATTGGTGAGCTCGGCGGATCGCTCAACGAAATGAGCAGTTCATTGCGAGACATGGCGGGCAACATCCGGGAAGCCACCGCCTCGATGCACTCTTCGGTCAAGGAGCTGCAAGCCACCGTTTCCGAGCAGGGCGCTGCAATGCAACAGCAGGCCTCTTCGGTCAGCGAGACCGTGGCCACGGTCGATGAGATCGCGCGCTCGGCGGACCAAGTGTCCGAGACGGCGAATCGCGTGCTCGAGGCCGCCTCCGCTGCGATGACCACCTCACGCAACGGCGTCAACGCCATTCAGCAGAGCATCGACGGCATGAACGACGTGCGCGAACAGGTGCAAAACATCGCCCGCACCATTTTGGAGCTGAGCGAAAAGACGCAGCAGATCAGCACCATCATCGCCACAGTGGATGACTTCGCGGAGCAATCGAGCTTGCTGGCACTGAACGCCAGCATCGAGGCGGCGCGTGCAGGTGAAGATGGCAAGGCGTTCTCGGTCGTCGCTGCTGAGGTGAAGAACTTGGCGGAGCAGTCGCAGCAGGCGACCGAGAAGGTGCGCGCCATCTTGAATGATATCCAACGCACCACCCA
>JBNLEN010000295.1:0-6002 GCA_050304975.1 Polyangiaceae bacterium | reverse complement strand
TCGAAGTGGAGACCTGCGGCGCTTGCCACGACCGCACCTGGTTTGAGTCCAACTCCCCGCCCGATGGCTTCACCGTACACCCAGGCGGCCCGCGTGAAGCCTCCGAGTGCATCGTTTGCCACGCCGCCGATTCGATTTCCCCGGTTCGCGAGAAGCACCTGTTCGGCACGCTCTCGCCAGATACCCCCAAGCTAGAAGCCAGCATCACGAGCATCACCAATACCGCACCGGGTCAGCTGCCGGTCATCTCGTTCGAAGTCACTCTGGGCGGCGCAGTCCCCGATCTACTGACCACCCCGCTCAGCCGCCTGCGCGCGACCATCGCCGGACCCAACACGGACTACGCGGTTCAGTGGCGCGAAGACATTGCCGCCGCTAGCGCTTGTGCCACACCGGCGGTCGCGCCATGCCTCGCTCGTAGCGGCAACACCTTCACTTACTACATGGAAACCCCGATCCCCGCGGACGCCACCGGTTCGTTCACCGTGGGCCTGGAAATGCGCGAGGACCTAGCGGACGGCACGCGGGTCGCGCCGCTCAACCCGCTCCTTTCGTTCGCTGTCACGGACCCCATGCCTGTGCCTCGCCGAGAGGTCGTCTCCATCGACAAGTGCAACACCTGCCACCAAGATCTCGGATTCCACGGCGGCACCCGCAAAGACGCCAACTACTGCACGCTTTGCCACAACCCGAACCTGGTTGACGGAACCATTCCTGCACCAGGCGAAACCTTCGAAGCGCACAACTACAACTTCAAGGACCTGATCCACCGGTTACACGCCGACACGCACTACCCGGACAGCCTCGCCAACTGCGAGCAATGCCACCTGGAGGGCACGTATGAACTTCCTGTGGCCATCGGCGCGTTGCCGTCCGTGACCGCGACGCGTACGTGCACGGCGACGGAAACCACGGACGCTGGCGTCGAGTGCATCGCCACCAGTGATGACGAGTACCTGGTGCCCCCAGAAACCGCTGCCTGCACTAGCTGCCACAGCATGCCAGCCACGATCGCCCACGCGGACGTCAACATTTCGACGCGCACCGGCGATGAAGCTTGTGCCACCTGTCACGGCCCAGGAAAAGCGCTCGGGGTGGCAGAGGTCCACGCCCCCTAAGGGTCTACGAACGACTCCAGCGCTTTGGCCAGTTTCTTGAGACTGACCGGCTTCGACAGATAGTCGTTGGCTCCCGCCGACAAACACCGCTCCTTGTCGCCCTGCATCGCCAGCGCCGTGAGGGCGACGATCGGCACCTGCGCCATACCGCCGTCCCGGATCGCCTTCATGGCTTCGATGCCGTCCATCTCCGGCATCTGCACGTCCATCAGGATCACGTCTGGCTTCAGGGCTCTCGCCTTGCTCACGGCTTCAGTGCCGTTCTCGGCAAGCTCCACCCGATAGCCGCGAGCGCGTAGGTAGTCCCCAATCGTCATTTGATTGGCGGGGTTGTCCTCCGCCAGCAGCACCAACTTCGCCCCAGAGTTTGGCACCATGCTCGGCGTGGACGGCTGGCTGGACGCGGCGCGCGCCGGAATGGAGTGCTCACCTGCCCACACGATGGGCAACGTGACGGTGAACGACGAGCCTTGTCCCAGCTTGCTCTCAGCTTGGACGCTGCCCCCCAAGAAGGCGCTCATCTGCAACACCAGTGACAGACCGAGCCCAGTGCCCTCATACTTGCGCGACAAGCCAGAGTCGATCTGTACGAAGGGTTGGTAGATGCGTTCCAGATCTTCCTTGTCAATGCCGATCCCGGTGTCCCAAACGGTGAAGCGCAGGTTGTTCTGAGCATCGTCAGCGGTGACGCGCAGACCCACCTGGCCCCCTTCCGGAGTGAACTTGACAGCGTTGCTGAGCAGGTTCACCAAGATCTGCTTCAGGCGCTTCTCATCTGTATGAATGCGCGCCACCGCGTCCGTCACCTCCAGCTTCACCGTCAGCCGCTTTTCCGCGGATTGCGGCTCAACCAAGCGCACACAGGTGCTGCATACCTTCTGCAGGTTGACGCGGGAAATTTCCGCTTTCATCTCCCCGGCTCCCAGCCGCGCCACGTCGAGTATCTCGTTGATCAGTGACAGCAAGTGACGCCCCGCTCTGTTCTATTGTTTGCAGACACTCGACCTGGCGCGGGTTCACTGCGCCGTAGACCTCTTCTTGCAGAGCCTCCGCCAAACCGAGCACTGCGTTCAGCGGGGTTCTCAGCTCGTGACTCATGCTCGCTAGAAACTCGTCTTTGAGTCGAGCGGCGGCCTCTGCCGCGTCCTTCGCCACCCGCAGGTGGTGGTTGGAGCGCTTGAGTTGACTGAGCACGTTTTCTAGATCGGCCGTGCGTTCCTTGACCTTCTTCTCAAGAACGGTTGCCGCTTGAAACAAGGAGAAAGCGTCCCCCTGCATCTCCATCCCGCGCTCCACTCGGTCCATCAATGATTTGTTGATCTTCCGGAGGCGCTTGACCTCCTTCTCCAACTCTGCCGCTGATTCGCTCATATCCCGTCCAACTCACAGTGTCTCATGTGGCCGTCTCAAGTGGCCGTCTCATCTGGCTATCCGGAGCGTTCGCTACTCGCGGGCGGCACCAATCGCCACGCCAGTGAATGTCTGGTTGACGTGCATCGCATTGAACTGTTCACCATACGTAGCAAACCCGATCACGTTGTTGTCCGAAAAAATCTTCGCAATCTGCGGTTTGATCTCACGCTGCTCCAGCTCCAGATTGCGCAAGATGCAGTCGCAGCCAAGAACCAACTCGGGCTCGCCAACTTGAGCTTTCACCCTCTCGAACGCGCCTTCGAGATTCTCCGTCAAGTCCACCCCTTGAGCGACCGTCAGCACGATGCCCTCATCGATCGCGCAGAAGAAAGTCAGGCTCCCGTCGTCGTTGACCTTCTGGATTGAGCGCACGAAATACTCCCCTCCTACGCGTACGACGACGGGGTGTGTGGCGAAAACCATGGGCGTGAGCTCCTCAATTTTGAGGCCCACCATTTCGGCGTATTCCTGAGCAGCCGGCTCGCCGTTGATCTCGCTGACGATGCGCCGGGCCGGGTCCGCTTCGGTGACCACCATCTTCTTGTCGGACGAAACGAAGTGTTCGGTCTTGAACACCACGAACGGTCGCTGGGTGCGAATCAACGTGAATACCGCCGCATCCGAGCGGAACGCGCCATCGTGATAGATATAGGTGGTGCCAAAGTCGGTGCCATCCGCGGCGGATCCCCCAAACAAGTCCACGCGTCCGAGCGCGCCATACAGCGCGCTGACCACCGCTTCTTCTTGGCAGCTGAGACCGTCAATCAGCAGAAACCCGAACACGTCTCCTGCGTCCGATTCGCCGAGCTTCTTGGTGACCTCCGTCGCTGCTTGCACGGCGCGCCCCATTTCGAAATTGGCCAGGTCGTCAATGCGCGTCGTCGCTGCCGTGAAATCTGGCGAAGCAATACTCACCCCGGTGAGCGCGCCATCCAGATAGCCAATTGGGGCAATCTCTCCCGCCGTCGTGCAGCCAATGAGTTCAACCCCCTCAAAGTGCTTGCTGAGCTCAGCTCCCAGTTGCTCCAAGTCATACTTGGGTGAACAGTAAAACAACGCAAAGCTAATGCCCGGCTGTAAGATCGCGTCTGCCAGCTCCTGCGCCGCCACTGCGGGATCGGTGGACGTTGACGTCCCCTTCTTCACGTTCAATCCGTTTGCGTTTGACATTCCCAACCCTCTCTTCAGCTTTTTTCGGCAGCGCGAGCCCGTCAAGTTTCAGCGGGCTGGGTCTGCTTCAAAGTCTCGTCGATCACGTCCGCCAGTAGTCGCAGGCCGGTTGCTTTGGAAACGAACTTGGCGTTGGGAACCCGCTGCACCAATGCCTTGCCGTACTCGTCTTCGACGGCCGAATAAAAAACGATCGGAAGCTTGTAGAATCGCTCCAGCGAGTACGCCAAGTTGTCCCCCCGAAGCGCGGGCATCATGATGTCGACGACGACCAGATCGGGCTGCCGACTGGCGACCATGCTTGCTACGCGGAACACGTTGTCCGTGGCCGTCACGTCATAACCACGGTGCTGCAGGAAGTCCCTGGTCCGCTGGAGCACGCCCGCGTTGTCGTCGACAAGCAGGATATAGGCCGGATTCGACACCCTGATGCAGACGGTTGGCGGGTGCCCTAACTTAAGCAATCCGCCCCGGTTTCCGCACCTGACGGGCTCGAATGCCCAGCCTCGGTTAGATCTCTGTTGGGATCCGCCACCCCCCTGCATCGGTGGCCGCTCAAGGACCCACGCGGAACCACAGGCCTCTCCCAAGTGGGCGCTTTGCTGCGCTCCTGCCGTCCGGTACTCGAGACGGAGGCCGCCGGGCCACGCCCCTCTGGTGTCCGTCAGGCCACCTTCCACCCGCCCTCCGGATGGGTCAATCTGCTCGTCATGCACAGCCTGCTGCTGATCGATCAGATCATGCGTCAGACCACGGTTTTGATCGCCCAAATCTCCACCACCGCGGGGATACGCGCACCCTTGGCCCACCTGGCGGACGACGTCTTCCTCCACCTCACTCGCGAAATCGAGCGCCAGGGTGTGAGCCGCAAAGTGGTTGCCGATATGTTCGGCATGGCTCTTCGGGGCTATCAGCGCAAAGTCCAACGCCTGACCGAAAGCGAAGCCTCGCGAGGCCGGACGCTTTGGGAGGCGATCATTGAACACCTAGAAAAGCATGAACGCTCGTCGCGCGCTGAGCTGATGAAGCGCTTCTCACCCGACGGCGAAGAGCGCGTGGCCGCGGTGCTGCGAGATCTGAAGGACTCCGGGATGATCTTCTCTCTGGGGCGGGGCGACGCCACGCTGTACGGGCTGAGTAGCACCCAGGACCGAGCCCGGATGTTCGAAAAAGGGGACACGCAAGCCCTGCCCAACGTCATCTGGTTCTCCGTGTATCGCTCCTCCAAGACCATCTCCGAGCTGGCGGAAGAAACCGGCGTCGAACGGGAGCGCGTGCGCGAGTGCGTGGAGCAGCTGGTCGCAGATGGAGCGATCGCTGCTGATGGGCCCGACTTGGACTCTGCGCAATTGAGCTCCGAGCGCTTCCTAGTGCCAGTCGGCTCAGAACATGGCTGGGAGGTCGCCGTGTTCGACCACTATCGGGCAGTCGCGACAGCCATCGCGTCCAAACTGGCCAAACGTGACCTTCGTTCGCGCACCAACGATCGCATCGGGGGCATGACGTTGGTCTTCGACGTGAGCGAGCAGCACCCCTACGCCGAGCGCGTCTACGGCTTGCTGGAAAGTGTGCGCTCGCAGGTCAATACGCTTTGGCAAGAAGTTTCGGAATACAACAAGAGCAATCGCCCCGAGGGCGACCTCGTGCGTGTGACCTTTTATGCGGGTCAAAACGTCGAGGACGAAAATGGAGAAGAGAAATGAACGGTTTCGGGGTGATACGGGTAGGTCTTCTGGTTGGCGCTGTTGGTATTGGAGGCAGTCTCATCGGCTGCGGAGCGCAGTCGGGCGTTGGTTCGACGCGCGAAGAGAGCAACACCAACTGGCTCAGCCAATGCGTCACCGATGACGACTGTGTAGACAGCAGAACCTGCCTATGCGGCGTCTGTACGGTGAGCTGTGAACAGCCTGACGCTTGCTCTGAGCTGGGCGCCGACGCACCGCAGACACTGAGTTGTGTCACCGCGGCCAGTAAACTGGAACTGCCGCTTGCCTGCGCCAGTGATCTCAGCATGAAGCAGTCCGCCTGCGTCGCCGAATGCTCGTCCGACGCTGACTGCAAAGACGTCGACGCCAATGCCGAATGCAATCAGGGAATTTGCACAGTGCCTCCCCCCAGAGAGCCGCTGGTGGCCTCCCTCGGCAGCATGAACCTGTCTGACCCTGCCAACGATGACGTGAGCGGGCTCGATGATTGCTCCAGGGCGTGCGACGCGTTCCCCTGCGACATCCCCCCGCAGGACTGCCTCATGGGCTGCGAAGCAACACGCACCGAAGTCCGGGGCATCTGCGACGATGAATG
>JBNLEN010000294.1:0-6006 GCA_050304975.1 Polyangiaceae bacterium | reverse complement strand
AGGACGACGCACGAATCGCTCACTAAATGCTGCAGTTCTCCCGCAAAGGACAAGAGTGACCCCACATCCCACAAGCTCATGTGTGTTCCGAAGCCCGCAAGCGGCGTAGCACCTTTGAGCTGAAGTACAGGCGGTTGAAGGCGAACTTGGTGCCTTGGGGCACCACCTCAACCACGACAATCAACGGAGCTGCTCCGAACAGCCGCAGTTGCTCCCAGGGGATCAAGACCTGCTCCCCCTTGTATTCAACGAACATGCCCGGCTCTCGAAAGGCAGCCGCGGTCTCAAACCAGGCCCCGAACGGGAGCAATATCCCGCTACCGGGCGTCAATCCTCCCAAGCGAGGTCCGAGCAACGCGTCCGACGTCAGTGGGTAGGCGTTCAACAATTCCGAAAAACGCGCGCCACCCTTCATCGCTGAAAACAGCAACCAAACGTGCCAACCCAAGAACGCAACGAACGCCAAGCGGGCGAGCCAACTCCAAAGCGCTGCTGATGTGAGCATTTCCATCATGTGCCTACATCCGTTGCCAGATCGCACGCGCGGCTTCAACTGCGTTAGCCACGCGCTCTGACAGATCTTGCGGCTCCACGCAGGCTCCGAGCGTTGCCGGACCAATACTGACTTTCGCGCATTCTTCTGGGCGCCCATCTTGGTCCGAATCCTGAACATCAAAGTCAACCTTGAGCGCCGCGCCCAAGCTCGCACCAAGCGTGACGCTATGCCCACCTTCGAGGGCACGGGTCGTCTCCGCCGCCACCAGGTTGGCGGTGACTCCGTACGCCCCCTGTGCGGCCTGTGAATCTTCTTCGGCGGGCCGTGTTCCCCAGGACGAGTTACCGGTTACCGCTTCAAGCGTCGTTCGGCCACCAGCATCAGGCACGCTCACCCGCGCAACCGTACCCGTGAATTCCTGTTGCTCCCCGAGCTGGACGCTCACCCCGCCGAACTCTGCTTGCACGCCAGACTGAGTGCCTTTCAGGACCGCTGCCTCGACGTAGACGTCTCCGCTGGAAGTCTTCCCGGCGTCCAAGTGCAAGAGCTCCATGGGTTGAGCGGCGGCGCGCTCTTGGCTGGTTGAGGTACTCGGCGGATTCTGTGCGGAGGAGTGCTGGGAAGCCAGCTGCGCGGCGCGCGATTGGGTCGCCGAGCTGACTAGACTGCGCGAACCGTCCGAAGCTGCGTCAGCCTCGCTGGAGGCAATGCCGACCGCAGCCACGGGGCTGCTCTGCGCAGCGGAAGGCGAGGTAGTTCCCACGCTGGTTGCGGATTCATTATCGGGTTCGATGCACATCAGCGTGGGACTGGATGAGCTCCGGGAAACGGGATCGGACATTGAATGTTCCTTCTTTCTCGGCGGCGCTGCCGGACATTGGGCGAGACGCTGGGGCCGCGCCGAAAGTCGGCGCGCGCGCTCCCCGAGTTGCGCGTTTTTTTTCCCCGGGCGGGGGGGATCTTTGCGCAGATCTGCGGGCCGGCTTCGAATATTCTAGCGACAGCGGTGAACGCACTCGACAGGGGAGGATCGATGCTTCGACGGCCGTATCGTGAGAAAGCAATGGGGACAAGCGACAAGTTGTTCCGGTGCAGGCTTGGCCTACTCGCCTGTGGGCTCAGTCTGCTCGGCTGCGATTCGGCAAGTGATGAAACCCAGAGGTGCTCGCCGCCCGCCAGCTGCCTGGATGGGCCGCCGGGCGCCGGAGGCGCTCCCGGTGACGATCTGCTGGCCGCCGGAGGCAACGCCCAGGGAGACGGAGGAAACAACACCGGCGGCGGAAACAACGCCCAGGGTGGCACGGGCGGGCCGCTCCAGTTTCCTGAACTGCCCGCCGGGCCACCAGCCACCCAAGTAGATCTGCTGTTTGTGGTGGATAACTCCATGGGCATGCTGGAGAAGCAGAAGATCCTCGGTACCTCAGCGGTGGAATTGATCAAAGATCTGGTCGCGCCAGCGTGTGTGGACGCGTCGGGAGCAGAGCTGGCGCGCCCCGCGTCCCCGGATGAGCCCTGCCCGGATGGCAGCACTCGCGAGTCCAAAGCGGTCGAAGATCTCCACGTCGGAGTGATCACCACCAGCCTTGGTGGCTATGGGTCGCCAAACAGCTGCGTCGCGTTTGAGAGTCTAGAAGGCTCCGAACAAGCCGTCGATATGGCGCACTTGCTGGGCTCCTTGCCGCGTGCTGCAGATGCTGGTGGTGAAGCATTCTTGCGCTGGAGTCCCGGTGAGGATGTGAATGACTTCGGCCTGCGTCTGTTCGACACGATCAGCAGCGCGGGCGAGTACGGTTGCGGTTATGAGGCGCCCCTCGAGAGCTGGTATCGCTTTTTGGTCGATCCAGCCCCGTATCAGTCCATCATCAAGCTGCCTTGCGCGGATGACCCCGGCCGAGCGTGCATCGCCCCTGAACAAGACGCACAGGGCGGCGTCTTGGTGGATCAAACGGTACTGCAGCAACGCCAGGAGTTCTTGAGGCCGGACTCACTCGTGGTGATCGTGATGCTGAGTGACGAAAACGACTGCTCGTTCATTCCCAATGGACACAGCTGGCAGCTCGCACATCCGATCACGGACGATAGCACCGGGATCAATCAGGCCTACCGGGCTGCGGCCAGCTGTGAAGCCAACCCGAATGATCTGTGCTGCCAAAGCTGTGGCGACCCGCTGCTGAGCGGCTGTCCGTCGGAGATGGACGCTGGCGGCAACCCCGTCCCGGTTGGCTGCGCCGCGAGTCCCATCTACGAAAACGAGTCCGCGGACAACCTCGAAGATCAGGCCAACCTGCGCTGCTTTCAGCAAAAACGCCGCTTCGGTGTGGACTATCTGTACCCCACCTCCCGCTACGTCAACGCGCTCAGGCTGACGCGTTTTTGTCCCAGCGCGCTGGACTTGGATCCCGCCAAGTGCGCCGAAGCTGAACTGGTGGACAATCCCCTGCTCGCCTCGCGCTCGGCCTCTCGAGTTATTCTGACCGGGATCGTAGGAGTGCCCTGGCAAGATTTAGCCGTTGACCCTGCTGCCACCAAGCTAGAGCTGCGCCCCACCACTGGCCCCGAGGGTATCAACTGGGATTGGATCATTGGCGAGCGTTATCCCGCTGACGGTACTCCAAAACCTTTGAACCCGTTGATGCAAGAAAGCATTGACCCGCGCAGCGGCACAGTCCCCTCCACCGGCGAAGCCGTCGCTGGTCCTGACGCGAGCTATCTCGCCAATTCGATCAATGGTCACGAGTGGAACAACACCGACCGCGACACGCTGCAATACGCCTGCATCAACCCTAAGCTCGAAGAGCAGGAATGCCTCAGCCACGTAGAGTACAACGAGCGGCTGCAAGAGGGCGGGAACATCCCTGGGTGCGAATGTACTTGGTATGGTGAGGAGGGGTACAACAACCCGGTGTGCCAGGCCTCGGATGGTAGCTTCAGTTTGCTACAAGCATTTGACCGCGCATTCC
The DNA here is from genome assembly GCA_050304975.1 of Polyangiaceae bacterium. Taxonomy (GTDB): domain Bacteria; phylum Myxococcota_A; class Polyangia; order Polyangiales; family Polyangiaceae; genus SZUA-265. Next base: position 2,550 of record JBNLEN010000294.1, on the reverse strand, counting down.
CATCACTGCGTCAGCTTCAGGTGCTGCACGATCTAGACAAAGACGCCGTGGTCGGCTCCGCTTGCATGAAAGATCGCGATGCCGAAGCCCCCTTCTACCAGGCGACCATGGACAGCTTGCTGCGCACCGTACGCAGCCGCATCGCACAGTAGAGAGTAGAGGCATGCGAATTCACTACCCAAGCCTACTCGCGTGCGGGCTCAGTCTGATCGGCTGCGATGCCGGAAGTGATAAAGAGCAGTCCACCTGCACGCCGCCGGCCGACTGCGTTGATAGCCAGCCAAACGCCGGCGGCGCCGCGCCTGGCGACGCACCGACCGCAGGCGCAACTGGCGACGGCGCTGGGCAGAATCCGGGGGGTGGCGCTGGGCAGGGGGTACTTCCAGTGGGGCCTCCGGCGTCGCAGTTGGATCTCTTGTTCGTGGTCGACAATTCGCTCGGTATGGAGGAGAAACAAGAACGCTTCGCAAGGCCTGCCGCGCGCCTACTCGAGCGTCTCGTGTCGCCCGCCTGTCTCAATCCGGAGGGAGGGCAGACGGCGCAACCCACCTCCCCCGATGAACCGTGCCCGGAAGGCAGCACTCGGGAGTTCCAGCCTCTGCAGGACATCCACGTGGGTGTGATCACGACCAGCCTCGGCGGGTACGGCTCTCCGGCAAGTTGCGAAGCCCGACAAGGCGATGAGCGCTCCGAAGAGGGCGCCGACATGGCCCATCTGCTCGGTTCGTTGCCCCGTGCCAGCGAAGCGTCCGGTGGCGAAGCGTTCCTGCGTTGGAGCCCCGGGGCTGACTTGGCTGCCCTGACGCAGCGCTTGCAAGACACCATCATCAGCGCGGGCGGCGCCGGCTGCGGTTATGAGGCAACCCTCGAAAGCTGGTATCGCTTCTTGGCCGACCCCTACCCTTACCAATCGATCGTCAAGCTGCCTTGCCCAGAAGATGCCACCAGAACTTGCATCGCCCCGGCAACGGATGAGCAAGGCTCGGTCTTGCTGGATCAAACCATACTGCAGCAACGGCAACAATTCCTACGCCCAGATTCACTCTTGGCGATTGTGATGCTCAGTGATGAAAACGACTGCTCATTCATTCCCAACGGACACAGCTGGCAGCTCGCCCACTCCTTGCTAGATGATCGTACCCGCATCAACCCGGCATTCAGGGCCTCAGCCAGCTGTGAAGCCAACCCGAACGATGCCTGCTGCCAGAGCTGTGGCGATCCGCTCCTCAGCGGCTGCCCGTCAGAGATGGATTCGAACGGCAGCGCCGTACCCGCGGGCTGTGGGGCCAGCCCAATCTTCGACGCTTCGATGGGCATCAACGAGCTGGATGACATCAACCTGCGCTGCTTTCAGCAGAAGCGCCGCTTCGGAGTGGACTACCTGTATCCAACCGCGCGCTACGTCAACGCACTGAGGCTGACGCGCATTTGCCCCAGCGCAACGAATTTGGATCCTGCTCAATGTGCCGACGCTGAGCTGGTGGACAATCCTTTGCTGGTTGGACGCTCCGCGTCCAGGATCGTCCTGACCGGTATCTTGGGTGTGCCCTGGCAAGATCTGGCCCTAGATCCGAGCGCGGACCAGATGACGCTGCGGCCAGCCACCGGTCCCGACGGCGTCAACTGGGATTGGATCATCGGCGAGCGCCATCCTGCGGATGGGATCCCCAAACCCCTAGATCCGCTGATGCAAGAGAGCATCGCAGCTCGCGGCGGCACGATCCCCTCGACCGGTGAAGCCCTAGCTGGACCAGACGCGGGATACCTGGCCAATTCAATCAACGGTCACGAGTGGAACATCACCGACAGCGACACGATCCAATATGCGTGCATCTCACCCAAACTTGCAGAGGTCTCCTGCCCAACGCAGGAAGAGCGCATAGACCTAGTCGTGCAAGGGGTGTTCGTGCCAGCCTGCGACTGCACTTGGTACAACGAAGCGGAGTACAAGAATCCAGTCTGTCAGGCGTCAGACGGTAGCTTCAGCACGACGCAATCTTTTGACCGTGCCTTTCCTTCGCTGCGTCAACTTCAGGTCCTCCACGATTTGGGGGAGGATGCGGTCGTCGGCTCCGTGTGCACCAAACAACAGCCCGCGGAAATGGACGATTACTACTATTTCCCAGCCATGGAAAGCCTGCTGAACACACTGCGCGGGCGGCTCGCCAAATAGCCAAACGCACTCGAAGCGTGGCTCAAGGCGTTGGGCAGCCAGGCGTCAATCCCGGAACTCGAGCAGCATGGTGAGCGAGTCCCCGCCGGCTCCAACCGGCGCAAACCCGAAGCGTTCATACAGCCGGCGCGCCTGGTTGTGCGGCGCAACGCTCAAGCTCACGCCCGGATGGTGCTTGGCGGCTTCGCCCAGCAGCCGGTGTAACAACTCAGTGCCGATGCCGCGGCCGCGATACCCAGGGACGACCGCCATCGACAGTTCGGGGATGTCTTCGCGCACGAAACCGTAGCCGCGCTCGGGTCCGGCCCACTGCCGTAGCCACACCGCGCCAATCACCCCAGCGTTGCTCGCCATCAGCCCAGCGTCGCTCGCTATCA
>JBNLEN010000293.1:0-6061 GCA_050304975.1 Polyangiaceae bacterium | reverse complement strand
GCGAAGACGTTGGGATCCGGATGATAGACGTCGATGATGTTCAGGTTGCTCCCATCTAGAAGCGTCACGCTCAGCGTTTCCTGAATGCCCACATGCCACAGCCAGCGGCCGTCAGTGCTGGCCACCAGGCGAAGGGACGCGCCAGGCAAATCACGCTGGGCCACGCTCTGCCCAGCCTGCAGGAGCCGAACCGTAGAGCCGATGAGTTCAGCGTGGGTTTGAGCTTCGTGGGGGGCCGCGCCAGACTGAGCTTGCACGAAGTGACCCGCGCTCGTTCGCGGGATGCGGTTCGTCATTGGACGCGATGCATAACACAGTGTTCAGGTCCGAGCATCGTAGGATGAGCCGCGGGGAAGCCTTGGAGTTCGTTGGACGGCGGGGGGTTGTTGCCGTAAGTTGGGCGGATGGGGGTTCGTTGGTGGGCGGTCGCGTGTCTGATGATTGGCTGCGGCAGCCAATCCCAGGCTACGCTCCGGGATGGCGAGCAGGCGGACAGCCATGACGGGGAAGCCAGAGCCGAGTGATCCCGCGGGCGCAGCGCAAGAGACAGATACCACGTTGGAGGGCGCGGCAGGCGCAGTATCTGTTGAGAAAGCCAATACGGCGAAGAAAGACACCCGCATCGAGGCCCCGCCGACTGAATGCGACGAAGGTGAATTCGCGACGAAGTTGGAATGGGTGGAAGTTGACGAATCGTGCGGGCTTGGCTTTGAGCAACCCGAGGGCGCGAGGTGCCATGACGAGACCGTCGAGGTCGAGATTTGTCTACCGAACGTGTGTCGCACGGAACCCAACGTTTGCGAGTGGCAAGTCTTCGTGGCCGAAGCCGCTGGGTTGGGCGGAGCGTCGCCTGCGAACGATTTGTTGTGTTTTGAGTCCCTCGACGAAGCGTGTGCGTGCTTAGCCTGCTGTGACGGGGATGAGCTCATCCGAGAGCGGGGCCGAACCTGCTGCGCTGCAAGTCCATCGTGAAGTAGGGGGCGGGGGCCGATGGTCCGCAGCAGTCAAGCGGGCCTGGAGCCTGGGGAGGCGAAGGGGCTGCGGGGGATCTTGCGCGGCGCGCAAGCGCTGCGTGGACGCTTTCTGCCTGTGGTTCGCGGGCGTGCGCGCGTGCCGGTTCTGCCGGCCTTCCCGCAGTTTGTGGCTGATTTTCCGCGCTGCAAAACGCGGAAACCATGCTGAGTTGGACCGCTTCTTGCTCGCTTGCGGGGTGGGGTTGACCGCTCCATTCGTTGGCCATGTTCCGACTCGCTCTACGCAACCTGATCCATGACAAAGTCCGCCTGGCCGTGACTTTGACGGGGATCGTGTTCGCGGTGGTTTTGATGGTGATTGAGCTGGGGTTGTTCATCGGTTTCACCACGACCACCTCCAGCCTGATCGATCGCTCGAAGGCGGACCTTTGGGTGACCTCCGAGCATGTGCCCTATATTGACCTGGGTGTGCCCTTCAATCAGCGCAAGCTCTATCAGGTGCGTGCCGTGCCGGGCGTGCAACACGTGGAGAAGTACATCGTGCACTGGGCGTCCTGGAAGCATCCGGACGGCAGGGACGAGAGCGTACAGATAGTGGGCCTGGATCCACACCGGCCCTTGGCAGGACCTTGGAACATCCTCGAGGGTAGCCTGCAGGAACTACAACGCCCGGATGGCGTCATCATTGATGAGCTGTACAAAGACAAACTTGGCGTGACGCACGTCGGGGAAGTGTTCGAGATCAATGGGCACCGCGCGCGAATCGTTGGATTCACTCAGGGTATTCGCACCTTCACCACGTCCCCGTATGTGTTTACCACGTTCAAGCGCGCGCTGGACTACAGTCTCTTGCCCGCTGACCAGACGATGTTCGGCCTGGTTGAGTTGAAGCCGGGCGCTGATGTGGAGCAAGTGCGGCAAGCTGTTCGCAGCGCGGTGGAAGATGTGGATGTGTTCACCGGCGCGGAGTTCAGCAGCATGACGCGCCGCTATTGGATGTTCACCACCGGGGCAGGTATCGCCTTGCTGCTGGCGGCTGCGCTTGGTCTGTTGGTGGGTTTCGTGGTGGTGGCACAGACCATCTATGCCACGACCATGGACCACCTGCGTGAGTTTGGCACCCTGAAGGCCATGGGGGCCCCGAACCGCTACATCTACAAGATCATCATCGAACAAGCGGCGATGAGCGCCGTCGCAGGCTACTTGCTGGGGATGTTGGTCAGTGTGCTCGTGGTGCTGGGCGCGCAGCACGGCGGTGCTTCGATTCGAGTGCCCTGGGAGCTGGATGTGGCGATGTTTTTTCTGACGCTGACGATGTGCGTCAGTGCTGCCGTTGTCTCGATCAACAAAGTGACGCACCTCGATCCAGCGATGGTGTTCAATAGCTGAGGAGCCATGATGGAATCGCTCATTTCAGTACGAAACGTCACCAAAACCTTTGGTTCGGGCGCGGTCAGCGTCGCCGCGCTGCGCGGCGTTGATTTGGATGTGCAACCAGGTGAGGTCGTGCTCTTGATGGGGCCATCGGGCAGCGGCAAGACCACACTGCTCTCTGTGATGGGCTGCATTCTCAGTCCGACTTCGGGCAGCGTGCGCATCGCAGGACGCGAAGTGACCACACTGACGCAGGAGCAATTGCCGGACGTCCGCCTGCAGTTCATTGGTTTCGTGTTTCAGAGCTTCAATCTTTTCCCGACACTCACCGCCGGAGAAAATGTCGAGTTGTTGCTCGATTTGAAGGGAGTTTCCGGCAAGGCGGCAAGACGGCAGGCTGCGCAGCTGTTGGAGCAGTTGGAGCTTTCGAGCAAGTACGACACCTATCCCGCTGAATTGAGCGGCGGGCAGAAGCAGCGTGTGGCTATAGCCCGGGCCCTGGCGGGCAATCCGCCACTGCTGCTCGCCGACGAGCCGACGGCGGCGCTCGATTCCCACACTGGACGCCAGGTGATGCAGATCTTGCGTTCGCTGGCTCATGAGCGGGGGCGGGCAGTCGTGATCGTCAGCCATGATCTGCGAGTGATCGAGTTTGCTGACCGCACGGTGAAGATCGAAGACGGTCGAATTGCTACTGACGACCACATCTCGGTTGCGGACGCTGCTGCACTTTCGGGTTTAGTGAACGCGCGCACAGCGGGGGAGGAGGCTTTGTCATGAAAACACGATACTGGCTCGGAGCGAGTGCGGCTGCGCTGGCGTTGGCGCTCGGCGCCGCTCATTTCTATTCGACTTCCTACTCGACACTGGTGAACGAACCTGCTTCGGGCATCAGCGTGGAAGCGCCGCAGGCGGCCAAGCAGGTCGCCGGCCCCGGCCGGCTTGAACCCGCGTCGGAAGAGATCCGGCTCGGCTCCGAACTCGGAGGCAAACTCCGAAGGGTTGAGGTCGACGAAGGGGACGTGATCGAGCGTGGACAGGTGCTGGCGGTGCTGGACAACGACGAATACGCCGCCGCAGTGCGCGCCGCTGAGGCGCAAGTGCAGCTGAAGCAGGCCAGCTTGACCAAACTGCTACGCGGCGCTCGCCAGCAGGAACGTCAAGTGGCTTTGGCGGTCGTGCATGAGACTGAAGCCGTGCTGGCGAATGCGCGTCTCGAACTCGAGCGCGGGCATAAACTCTTCGCTGAACGGCTGATCTCCAAGGAAGATCTGCAGAGCATGGAGCGCGCGGAGCAAGTGGCGGTTGCCAGGCACGAGCAGGCCACTGAGCGGCATTCTCTGATCGACAGTCGCGCGCGTCCGGAAGACCGCGCCATGGCGAAGGCAGAGCTGGAACTAGCGCGCGCACAGCTCGAGCAGGCACGCGCACTCTATGACAAGACGCTGATCCGCTCACCGATCGACGGCAGCGTGCTTCGCAAACACCACCACCCGGGAGAGAGCGTCACCAATTCATCCACGATTCCCGATCCCATCCTGACTATTGGCAATCAGCAGACAGTCAGGGTGCGCGTCGAGATAGACGAACGTGACATCGCGTGGGTCGCCGTGGGCCAAAAAGCGTACGTCACAGCGGACGCCTTTGGACAGCGGAAGTTCTGGGGTCGAGTGGTGCAGATCGGGCAGCAGCTCGGCCGCAAGCAGATCCGAACAGACGAGCCCACCGAGCGCGCTGACAACAAGGTGTTGGAAGTCTTGATTGAGCTGGAGTCGGACGCTGTAAACCAGCTGCCGATGGGGCTTCGGGTCGACGCCTACTTGCTGACAGGAGAAGAGCAGGCCAAAGACGCCGCTCTGGACTCATGCCATGCTGCGAACAGCGTCGAGCAGCTCTGCGGAGGTGAACGGCTTGGTCAGCACGCGCCAGCGCCTGGCGCGGGCCAAATCGTGGTGATCCGGGGAGTATCCGGTGATCAGCAAAACCGGTAGATCCCAGCCGCGCTGAGCGATTGTTTCCGCTAGCTGCAGTCCGTCTATACCCGGCATGAGCACGTCACTGATCACGAGATCGAAGGCGGAGCGGTCGGAAAATGTTGCCAAACGTTGCAGCGCTTCGATTCCATTCGACGCTTGTTCGCAATGGTGCCCAGCCTGCTCCAAGTGATCGGCCAACACCTTGCGGATCGCGCGTTCGTCATCGACCAACAAGATGCGTAGTGCTTGGCCGGAGCGGCGCTCGGATTCAGGGAGTGGGGGCAGCTCAACAGGGGCCTCGAGCTGCGGCAGCCAGATGTGGAAAGTCGTGCCTTGGTTGACCTCCGTTTCTACTTCGATGGTGCCGCCGGCCTGCTCCACCGTGGCCCAACATAGGCCCAGCCCAAGCCCAGTTCCGACACGCTCGCGAGCGGACAGCACCGGATCGAAGATGCGCTCGACCAGATCTGGTGGGATCCCGGGGCCGTCGTCCGAGATCAGGATCTCGACATACTTTCCGGGGGCCAGCGGACTGTCGCTGAGTCGAGCGCTGACGCGAATGTTCAGGTTGTCAGTTTTGGCTTCGCGGGCGTTGAGCGCGAGGCTCGCGACAACTTGTTCGAGATCGGTTGGATCGATGCTGACCGTGCCCAAGTGCGCAGGCACGTCCAGCTCCAAGGAGACTCCTTGTCCCAACGTGGCTGCCAGGGTTCCGCGGAGCGATCGCAAGCGTTCCGCAATATCCAAAGCTTCGGATGGGACCCGGGTGTGGCGAGAGAGCGCGAGCAGCTTGTTGGTCAAATTCCGCGCGCGCCCGACGGCTTCGAGTACCAGACCGAGGTTTTCGTGTCGTTCGCTGTCTGAATCGGAATCCGTAGCCACCAATTCGGTGGCCGCGCTGATGACCATCAACACATTGTTGAACTCGTGGGCAATGCCGCCGGCTAGCTGGGCCGTGGCGTCCATGCGCTGCGCGTGGCGGTGGTGTGTCTCGAAGCGTTTGCGTTGCGAGATGTCGACGGACGTGATCGCCACTCCGCCCGCGAGTCGATAGATTTGGATCTCGAACCAGCCGCGGCTGCCGTCAGGAAATTCGAACGCGTTTTCCATCGAATGGGGCTGGCCGTCCGCCAACGTCGATTGGATCCTTCCGTAGAGATCGGTGTGTTCGATGCCGGGGTAGCATTCGGCCATGGTTTGCCCCAGCAGCTCCTCGCGCGAACTCTTGCCGTGGGTTAGGGCTAGCTGGTTCAGATAGCGATAACGCATGTCGCCATCGATGAACTGGATGCCGATGGGCAGGCCATCCAGCAATTCCGTTACCTGTTGTAGTGCGTCCCCGAAGCCTTTCATCTGCCCCCATTGCGGCGCTACCCGGGGGCAGAGCTACCGGGCAAAGGTTACCAACGCGGGACCTGGCGGGCAACTGCACGACTCGCTGTCAGGCCTGGCTCGCTCCAGTTTGGCGCTGCGCGCTGGCTGCGGGCTTCCGCTAGGGTCAAACCCCGAGTGCCCCATCTGGGCTGGGTTGGGTCAGTCGCTGCTGTTTACCCACCACGCCTCAGCCAGACCAAGGTCGCGCCCCAGCCGCCGCGGGTGTGGGGCGCGTCTTTGAAGCTTTCGACCAAGGGGTGCGTTTCTAGCAGTTTACGAATGCGGGCGCGCTGAACGCCTTTGCCGCGCCCGTGGATCAAGCGCACCCCTTCGAAGCCTTTTTCGGCTGCCGCTTCGAGGTAG
>JBNLEN010000292.1:0-6068 GCA_050304975.1 Polyangiaceae bacterium | reverse complement strand
AGCGCTTCAGTTTCGACTTGTCGTCGGAGCAGGCGGCGGAGCTGCTCAGGGCCGACAAGCCCGATGATTTACGGGTGTTGTTCAAACCCGGGGGCATCGTCTCGCGGGCGGTGATCTACAACGGCGGCCACTGGACTCACTACATCGAGCTCAATCCGGGGGACGCCTTCGACCAGGACGGCGTCGAGCGGCGGCTGCAGGAGGCCGCACCCAATCACTGGAATGCCGCGGACAGTTCTTTGGACCTACGGCTGCAACACTCGCGGCTGATCTACGATCCAAAAAAGAAGGAGTTGAGTGTAAGCACTCGTATCAAGGATCCAGATCTGGCGAAACGCGTCGCCAACACCATGTGGGCACTGATCTACTACGCAGCCACCGGTAAGTCGAAGCCCAGCGCGGAGCAACTTGCGCTGCTCAACGGGCCCAAGCTCTCTGCTTTCTCGAAACTGGACCTCAGTGTGCCGATCGAACAGGCGGCAACAACGTTCAAGAGCGCGTTTCCTTTGGGCAACTGCCAAACTGTGACGAACGGGTTGACCGCAGAGACGTACATGCAGTGTGAGATCGGAACCGACCACGCTACCATCCGGAGCTTGGTGTTGGCATGGTCCAATGCACCTAAATCGAGCGTGGATCACGTCAACATCTTCTTTGACGCCCGAAAGCCACCCCCCGAATTCGCATCATGTCTCGTACCAGCCCTTGGCCCCGGCAAAGAGATCGTGACGGATCACGCCACGGGCGAGAAGGCCCAGATCTGGAGTCTGAGCAAGCAAGGGGATGAGGTGCGACTCGGCAGTTGGCTCAGTGTCACGGCACCGAAGCAACGCCCCCTGGGCAAACCACCAGCGTGGACGGCAAGGTTTGAGGCGTTGGCCAAAGCCTTGGACAGCTGTCAGTTGAAGTAGACCGGTTCAGGCTAGTGCTGGGGATCGATCAGCTGCTCATGGACCGTCTTCTTCGGCGCACAGTACTGGGTAAGTACATGCGCCATGCGGAGACCGTACAAATGAGGAACTTGTAATCGTACACCGTGCCTGGCAGCGTACAATCCTGCTCACAAAAGGCGCAATAGCCCCGGGTGCTGCAGACGCGTGTGCAGCGGGGAATTTCCGCTTCAGCCCCGCAGGCTAAAGCATTTGGCTGAGCCCTGCCTTTGGGGCCGGAGTGCGTTATCCCGTACACGTTGGCGTTTGCTGGAGGTGTGGGGACTTGGCGCTCGCGATCATGGACGGTATGCTTCGATTGCTTTCGAAACCCTTTGGATTTTGTGCCATCAACCCCTTTCTTGTAGTTGTTAATTGAGAACACTAAGAATCTCCCCGTGGGCTGACGCCGTTCGCGGTTACCGATCACTTCTCTCGGGCGCTGTCTTGATCAAGCTGGGCTGTCTAAGCCTGATGGCGTGTGGTGAATCGACGCCTTCGGACGCGCCCGCGGAGCCGAGCGTTGGCCCTCCGCTTGACTCAGGAGGCAGCGGCGGGACGCCGACGGATCCTGTTCCCGCCGGGGGTAACGACGCGCCCGATGGTGGCGGCGGCACGAGTGGCGGCGCAGCCGGCGGCTCGGAAGACATTCCGGATCCCCCTAGCGGAGGCATGGCAGGCGCGGGCGGGTCGACCGGAGGAGCCGTTACGGGTGGCGCGGGCGGTGAGGACCCGATGGTTGAGCCCATGGGACTGCGCGTGGTTGAAGTGAGTGACATTGCCGAGGTTTGGTCCGGACACCCTGTGGGGTTTGCGTTGGTCACATCCGGCAATCGTCAATTCGCCGCCTACTACGACAGCGAGCGGCGCATGACCGTCGCCTCACGCGACTTGGGCACGGACAGCTGGCAGCACACCACGCTGGGCAGCGTTGTTGGCTGGGACAGCCACAACTACATCGCGATGGCGGTTGACGCAGATGGCTTCATTCACGTGTCGGGCAACATGCACGTCTCGCCATTAGTCTACTTCCGCAGCAATGCGCCGCTGGATGCCTCAACTTTCAGCTCTCTGCCGATGACTGGCATGAACGAGGGGTCTACAACGTACCCTGAGTTCTTCACCGGACCGAGCGGTGATCTGGTGTTTGCTTATCGCGACGGTGGTAGCGGCAACGGTAACCAAATCTTCAACGTGTATGATACGGGGTCGAAGACTTGGGATCGCGTGCTCGACACTCCGCTCACGGACGGTCAAGGCGCGCGCAACGCGTACCCGGTTGGGCCCATCCAGGGGCCCCTGGGTCAGTGGCACATGGTTTGGGTTTGGCGCGACACACCAGACGCTTCCACCAACCATGATCTTTCGTACGCTAGAACCAGCAACTTGATCAACTGGGAGGCGGGGTCCGGACAGGCCCTGAGCATTCCCGTGACGCTAGCAGGTAGTGACATTGTCGATCCGGTGCCGTCGGGGGGCGGCATGATCAACAATAACACCAAGATCGGTTTTGATAGCCAGAATCGTCCGGTGATTGTCTATCACAAGTTCGATCAGCAGGGGAACACGCAGCTCTACAACGCACGACTCGAAGACGGCAATTGGGTCGTGTACCAGACGACGGATTGGGACTACCGCTGGGACTTCGGTGGCGGCGGAACACTAGTGTTCGCGATCGAGGTGGACGGGGTGAAGGTTCAACCCGACGGTTCACTCACTCAGGTTTACTACCACCAAGAGTACGGCGGTTGGGGAGCGTTCAGATTGAATGAAGACGATCTGAGCGTGATCGAAGAGATTGAGCCCCCGCTACCATACCCGGCGGAGTTGGATGAGGTGGAGTCACCCACGCCAGAGATGGTCACGCGCTGGGCACAAGACACCGGGGAGGGGCCAGATCCCAACGTGAAATACATGCTGCGTTGGGAGACGTTGCCATCCAATCGCGATATGCCGCGCGACGTAGTCCCCCCACCCACAGCACTTCGGCTGTACGCAGTCGACCAAGGAGGCTGAGTGAACCCCAGGCTTGATGCGCGCGCTTGGCGCGGAACGAGGTATTTGACCCCCATTCTGAGCGGCGTGTTGCTGTTCGGTTGCGGTGACACGGACGAGCCGTCGGAGCCCGTCAATACCGCTGGGCAACCCCCAACGGGTGGCGCCGGCGGCGCTGCGCCGGACGGTGGGGATGGCGGCACGGTCAATGGGGGCGCGCCAGAGGGCAACGCTGGTGAGTCTCCTACCGGTGGAACTCCGCCAGTTGCCGGCGGGGGCGCTGGCGGTGAGCAGCCGCCAATGGCAGGAGCTGGTGGGACCGGCGGCGTCGCGGACGGTGGCGGCGGCGCAGGGGGTGAAGATCCAGTCGGAGGTGCTGGAGGGGGTATGGGTGAAAATCCCTACGCCGATGATGTCGCGTTTTGCGCGGAGCAGTTGGACTACGCTGCCGAGCACTACCAAGGTTTCTTGCAGCGCTATACCAACCCCAGCCAGATCCCGCGCTCAGTGGCGGGGGGTAGTCCCCGCATCGTCGGAGCTGGTGATTGGACCAGCGGCTTTCCTGCAGGCAGCTTGTGGTACCTGTATGAGCACACCGATGATGACGCCTTTCGGCAGGCTGCCGAAGCCTGGACTCAAGCCTTGTACGGCGAACGCAACCGCACCGGAGATCACGATATTGGTTTCATCATCGGTAGTAGCTACGGCAACGGCCTACGTCTGACTGGCAATACGGATTATGAGGCGGTGCTGGAGACCGCGGCCGGTTCGCTGACGACGCGCTTCAACAGCAACGTCGGCGCGATTCGTTCTTGGGACTTCGGTACCTGGCAGTACCCAGTGATCATCGACAACATGATGAATTTGGAGTTGCTGTGGCGCGCCACGGAGCTATCCGGTAACGCCTCATTTGCAGATGTCGCTGTCAGTCACGCCAATAAAACGATGGCCAACCACTTCCGTCCCGACGGCAGTTCATACCACGTGTTGGACTACAACTCGTCGAACGGTAGCGTCATTTCCAAGCAGACTAACCAGGGCTTGAATGACGAATCGGCTTGGGCCCGTGGTCAAGCTTGGGGGCTCTACGGCTACACGATGAGCTATCGCGAGACGCAGGACGAAGCTTATCTGAATCACGCTATCAAGATAGCGGACTTCTACACCCAAAGCGATCGCATGCCCGATGACAAGGTCCCGTACTTCGACTTTGACGCGCCGATCTTGGACAACGTGCCCGACCACCGTGATTCGTCGGCTGGAGCGATCGCCACCAGCGCGCTGCTGGAGCTGGCTGGCTATGTGCCCGAGGAAGCGAGTCAGCGTTACATGGCGTTTGCGATGGCGGCGCTACGCTCGCTGTCATCGTCGGACTACCGGGCTGATCATGGATCCAACGGTGACTTTCTGTTGATGCACGCCGTCGGCAACTATCCGATCAACGATGAGATCGACGTGGCCATCAACTACGCCGAATACTACTACCTCGAGGCGCTGGTGCGCTGCAGCCAACTGGAGTAGTGTTCCGCCAAACTGGGCGCACCTAGCGAGCGACAATCTCGACCCGTGAGAAGTCTGCGTCCCGCAATGCCATGCGCACCAGGTAAGCTGATCCTATCGGTGATACACTGGAACGCCTGATGAACTGCTTGGGTGTGCCGTGATCGAGAGCTCTAACGTGGAATCCAGGTTTCGCCTGACGTCTTCGGGGCGCTTCTACGAGCGCTTTGGGCCCCTAGGACCGGGGGCAGCGCACTCGAACAAGAAGCTGTGTCTGGTTGCGACAGATCGGGAGCTCTTGGCAGATGTGCTGTATGGCTTGTCGAGGCGGGAGGACTGCTACTACGTCAAGTACGCTGCAATTGAACGAGATGGTATGCACCTTGGACGCTGCTTTCTCCAGACGGATGAGGCAACCGCTGAATTGTGCGAGGCGCTCAAGGGCCACCCTCGTCTAATGGTTTCCGTTCAGGACGATGCCTGGTTCAACGAGTTTCGCACGGATCTGGACGAAGATTTACCGTGGGGCGTTTGGGATGATTGGCCAGAACATGAAGCAGAAGTGGCGCGGGTGCTTGAGGCGGCGTTTGCTCGTTCCGATGAAGCGCAGTTGGTCGCCAGGCTGCGGGCCGCTGGATGCCCGCTGATCTCATTGGTTGCACAGGTTCGACCGGAGCCCGCTACTGGACCCTGGCCAATCGTCGGCCACGTGTTGTTGACTCCGGTGACTATTGACGGAAAGAGCGAACCTCGCGGGCTTGGTCTGGCACCGCTGGCAGTCGTGCCTGAACAGCAACGCAAAGGGTTCGGAAAGCGCTTGGTTTCTACTGCACAACGCCGAGCCCGCATGCTTGGATACGAATACCTCGTGGTCTTGGGCGATCCGGCGTACTACAAGCGGTTCGGTTTTGCGCCAGCGGCCAACTTCGGCTTGGGGTACCCGGCGCCAGTCCCTGAAGGAGCCTTCAGGGCGTTGGAGCTACGCGAAGGCGCCCTGTCGGAGGTGCGGGGCGTGGTCCGATACCACTCGGCGTTCGGCTGATTTTTTGGGACCTACTTCTTTCCGATCAGCAGCTTGAAGCTTAGGGCGCCGTCCAGTCCGAGAAGTTGCCGGCGAACATCAGCAATGAAAGCGCCGTCCACGACTTTTGGTAGTAGATGGTTCCTGCCGTAAGACCGAGCGTAGCCACGGCCGCGTACGCTTCTTCGACGAAGGCTGAATGCGCTGGATCCGCCATGGCCGCGACGCCGGCTGGCCCTACGAAGGACGCGGCTTGCAGCCCGCCTGAAGAGCGCTCTGGACGCGGGGTGCCGTCGAGTTCGTAGCCATCCACGATATTCGCCACTCCGAGCGAAGTGTAGAAAGAATTGATCTTGTCCAAGTACGCTTTGGCGCGTGGCTCGCCGTAGTAGCAATAGTCCTGGCCGACGCGGAAGGGGGTGCGCGTCGAGTCGTTTTGGAAGTGAGTCGGAGCACCGGAGTAGGCTTCAACTGGGGTGCCACTAGAATCACACCAGGCCGGCACCAGACCATTTTCGGCATTACCGCTCTCCTGGTTGAGACTGAGTTCGATGATCTCGTAGCTGCGTTCAGCTGCCGTATTCCAGCCAGGGTTGTTCGTCACCTCGGCGAACAGTCGATAA
>JBNLEN010000291.1:0-6105 GCA_050304975.1 Polyangiaceae bacterium | reverse complement strand
ACCCACGACATCGCGGTACATGCGCCGTCCGAGTATATGATTAGCTGGGGAAACACATCCGACCCTGGTGCATTCATCAATTTCAACGGAGCGTGGCGTTTTCTGGGCTCAGCCGACAACATTGACCTCGGCCCATGCGATGGATCGGCAGATTGCAACGGCAGCTCCGCAACCAAGGCTTGGCGCATCGACAGTGGCTACGTCTATCGATAAAATCTGTCGACGGCCCTTCCTACCCTGCGTGAAGTAACGAACTTTAGACCAAACGTGGCCCCCCACGACATCGTGTTGGGGCCACGGGTTCTTGCACGAGTTCTAGTACCCAGTGGAATGAAAAACTTGTGGTCGAGAAAAATCCGCGGACGCCCGATCCCGCGAGCAGCTCTCTCGCATGGGTCTCACCCCGTGTGCCTGCCTAGTGACAGTTGGGTGACGGTTCAACGCATGTTAGGCGGTATAGCTTCTCGGGCAAACTGGCTTTGGCTACTCGTCTCCAGCGGGGCCGCCTGTTTGTCGCTAGGTTGCGGCTCTGAGGACGTGAGAGATGAAACCCAGACTCCCAACGGTGGCGAAGCAGCCGTAGTCGCCGGAGGGGCGCCAGCACAGACCGGAGGAGCGCCAGCGGTGGCTGGTGACACCGGGGGCGCTGAAGCGACCGCAGGCACAGCCAACGTGGACGGCTCCAGTGGAGGCTCTGGCGGAGACTCCGCAACGGGAGGTGCCGGAGGCATGGGAGGTTCGCCAGATGCGCAAGCTGGGCAGACCGCCGGTGGTGGCGCGGGCGACGCTTCTGGCGCTGCGGTATGGATGACCCTGGCGTGCCAGATGAACGGCCTTGGTTCAGCTTTTTCACCACCAGCATGGATGGCCTGTTCCGCTTGAAGTACGGCGACGACGTCCCGGCGGACATCGAAGAAGCTGGCTTCGGCGGCGATCTCGGCGGCCTGGAAGGCGCTGATCAAATTTGCACGCAGCTGGCACAGGCCGGCAATCCCGGTGACAGAAAGACCTGGCGCGCTTTCTTGAGCACCGCGCCGGGCGGTCCCGGCGAAGCCGTCGACGCGATTGATCGCATTGGATCCGGTCCCTGGTACGATTGGAACAACCGGCTCTTTGCTGAATCCATTGATGACCTCATCAACACAGACGACGGTCGCCCGCGTGGCATTGATCCTCAGCTTTCAGAAATGTTCACGGACGAAAACGGCTCTCCAGTGAAGCTAGCGGACGAAGACAATCACGACATGCTCACTGGCTCAGACAAGCAGGGCAGGGTTGCTGGTGGTCCCGAGGAGACATGCCAAAACTGGACATTTGCAGGAACCTTCGACGGTGACCGTGACATCAGCATTGGGCACGCCTGGCCGCGGAGTGAGAACAACGGACGGGAGTGGATCGCAGAGCACACCGTACGAGGCTGCTTGCCCGGCGCTAACCTGTTCGGTCGTGGTGGAGCGGAAATGGGCGACTACCGCGTTGGGGCCGGCGGCGGCTACGGCGGCTTCTACTGCTTCGCACTGGCGGAGTAGAAGGCAACACGAGTGTAGGGCGGAAGCTGGGACGCGGGCGCGTTGCCGCGGGATAGCCGGAGCATCCTGCCTCAAGCCCGCATCGGCAGTCTGAGTGGCTGCTCTGGCAAAGAGCTGCGCTGTTCACGGCAGGGTGTTGCGGTTGATCGTGGAGGTCGCTGGCGCGTCGCATGTTGGGCCCGGGGTCTGGGATGACCTTTCCGAAATGGAGTGCCAGCCGCTTTGTCCCTGAGAACCGGGCGTACACGGTCTGTCACCCGCGAGACGCATCTTGCGCCGTGTCAACGAGAACGGGAAGGCTCGAACGTTCTTGTTAGCCTCATAGGAATCTTCCAGATTCGGGAGCTCTTCGACAGCTCTGTTCTCCTATCGCAATAAGTTGGGTCCGCAGCGGCGATATCGAAGAGAGCGTGGGATCTTGGTCGCTCGCTCTCGAAAGGTACCACCCCATGAAATCCTGCGATAACGTCTCCAGGCTCAGCGCGCGGCGCCCCCTTCCCGTGACCCGTCGCCAGCCAGCCCGCGTTCAATGGAGCTGGCTGCTAGTGGGGGTGCTGGGCTGTTCTGGCTCGGGTGATCCAGCGACGGAGACGGCCATGCTATCTCCCATGGGATCTACCGCGGGCGCTGGTAGCGGCGCGATGGGAGGAAACCCCGCCGCTGGCTCGACAGGTGAGCAAGAGTCATCCGGTGGTGTGCAATTTGGTGCTGGTGGTGCAGGGATCGGTGGCGCCGGCCCCACTGACCCAAGTAGCACCGGCGGTAGCTTCGCTGGCGCCGAGGGAGGTCAGCCTGCACTTGACGCCAGTGACCCCGTGACGCCACCAGAGCCTTCCAACGAAGCCACCCCCAGCAGTGGCTGTGGCAGCGCGCCCCCGGAGAGCGGCCGCTTCGAAATCCAAGTGGAAGGGGAACCCCGCGAGTACAATCTGCGCATTCCCGACGCCTACGATCCACAGCGCGCCTACCCGCTGGTGTTTGCGTGGCACCCCTGGGGCGGATCGGCGGACCAGGTTTCTCGCTCTGGCTATCACGGACTCGAGCGTGTCGCCGGGGATGAGGTGATCCTGGTCGCCGGTGAAGGCATTGACTTTCAGGGCAACGGTCTGGGTTGGGCAAACCCCGAGGGGCGCGACGAAAAGATGATGCGAGCGATGCTCGATCGCTTCAACGCCGAACTGTGCGTCGATACCAGCCGAGTCTTCTCCACCGGGTTCAGTTTCGGTGGGATGATGTCGTTCACACTCGGGTGCAATGCGGCGGACGTGATCCGGGCTATCGCTCCAATGGCCGGCAACCCCAACGTTGGCGGCTGCAACGGTCCAGAGCTGCCTGTAGCAATGCTAGGGTTTCACGGTGTCAACGACCAAGTAGTTGACATCAGCGGAGGCCAGCAGGGGCGCGACATCATCCGTGAGCGTAACGGCTGTAGCGAAAGTAGTTCAATCTTGGAGGACAGTTGGTGTGACGCAGCTGGAGATGTCGAGCCCTGTAGTTGTGTGAGCTATGAGGGCTGTGACGCAGGGTTCCCAGTAGTCTGGTGTGAATTCAACGGTCCCCATACGCCCGCCGCCAACGCTGGGCAGACTCTCTGGGACTTCTTTTCCCAATTCTAGCGGAGCTGCTGGGAGTTTCTCACCCACAGCTATTCGATGCCGTCCCAGGCATCCAGAAGCGATTGCACCCTATTGACCCCGGTGTCCAGGAATTCGGCGATCTCGATCAGGGGATAGTCGTAGTCCCAATACGCTTGGTAGGCTCGCGCGCTTAGCTGGCCTTCATTGGACGAATCGGCGAACAATGCCGCCAGTGTCGGTCGAGTATCAAAGCGAGGCGTCTCGCCTGTTGCGGTGCCCCATCGTCGTTGATTGTCGAGACGCCGCCGTCGTGCGCGAATGCGCTTGAACTCCCGCCGGCGGCTGAAGTCTCCAACGAGCAGGTTCCCTCGGCATACGCTCAACAGCGTTGTCCAAGCGCTCAACTGATGTTGTAGTGAGGAGCCCTGCTTGATAAAGGCTTCCAGTCTGAACTTGGGTTCGAACGCAAGCAACACGTCGTGAAGACCGTAGTTTTCGACGACGTGCGCTCGTTCGGCTGACTCAAAGCGTCCGACGTCAACGCCCGACACATTGCTGCCTGTTATGTGAAGCCGAACGAAAACGTTCTCGTGCGAGAACAGGAAAGACGCTTCATCGCGATCGAATGTGGTTGCTCGCAATTTGAAACCCGCTGTGGTCTCGAGAAATTCGAAACTGCGGCGCACCATCTCTTCTAGCTGTTGCTGGTTCACTGGAACCTCTCCCTTGAATATGAGGTTCAGGGCGCTGCTGGTCGAGCGCCATCTAGACCAACACGTCGCTTTGGCGCCCGGCTGCGAGCTACGCTGCTAGTTCGCATTCGGGTGGCGATTGGTTGCGGGCCGTGGCGGCCAGTGGCACGCCTCCCCTTTTTTGCAATATGCTTCGAAATCGATTGCGCCAGGCCCTGAGCTTCATCGATCCAATCCCTTGAGTCGACCCCCAAGCCAAGGCACGGAATGCCGCCAAAGTCGAAGTGCACTAATGCCTCGCAGCGAACGTGTCGAAAGCGAAGGGAGATCCGGCTGGGATGGTACAGATCACCAAGTACAAGCGGATCAAAGTCGCTCCGATGCCGCCCGAGAGCTGACGCGGCTCATTTGCGGCGGCAATGCTCGTCAATCTATTCCGGGTTCTGTCCTGCTCGGGAGGCGCATTTCACGGGGGATGTGCTCTGAGTCTGTTCGATGTCGAACGCGTACGACTCCGTCCAGGCTTACCTCCCACGTCTCCACGCTTGGTGGGCACTGCTCCAGAGAGTCCACCCACCGATACTTAGCCGGGAGTTGCCAAGACCATTCACCCCATACGGCTAAGCCCCACTGAGACGCGCGACCAGGTTCCGCTAGGAATACTGAATAGGCTCGGGAGCGCGCGGAGTCTCGTACGATGCACACCTCGTGGGGGCGCTGAGAGGGGTGGGGATAGGCGGCGGCGACTCGCGCGGCAACTTCTTTTGCACCGACGCTGGTTGCCCGCATGGCAGAGAACTTGGACGTCAGCGTCCAGCAGGAGCCGCACAGAAAGAGACCCATCGCCCACGACCAAGCGGCGCGTCGGTCCCCTGGTGACTGACGGGGTGTCAGAGCGAGAACCACGCCGGCCACTACCGGGTGCGCGTACATCTCGCTGACGTGGCGGATCACGATGTGGGGACCCAGAAGTGCAGCTACGGTCAGCAGCCACAGGAGACTGGTTTGCGGTCGCTCAACACGCAGGTGCTTGCTCAAAGCGAGTAGCATCAGCGGAAGGCCAAGCAGTAGGCTGAGCATGGCGCCGGTCCAGTGTCTGGCGTCCGAAAGGATGCCGAGCGTGTCCGCTGTGGTCAGGGCTACGCCCGCGAGCATTGCTGCGTTTGAGGCGAGGTGCAGCGGGTTGAAGTGTGTCGAGTAACGTCCCGTGGCCATGCCGAGGTTTCCGGCTGGAGACGCCAGCACACGAAAGCATGCGTAGGCAACAAGCGCCAGGCAGCCGAGCGCCAGTAGCTTGGCAACGTAGCTCTTCATCAGCGGGGTCGCGTCGCGCGTTTCGCCGGCCACAGCAGCGCGGTCGATCGCGTAGAGCAATGGCGCAGCAATGAACCAGCTGGCCCCGCTTTCCTTCCAACCCAGCGCGATGCAGGAAAGTACCAACCACATCAATCCTCCGCGGCGGTGGGTCATCAGCGCTAAGCTCGCCAGCAATCCGAATGCGGTCGACATCGTTTGAATCGCGCTGTCCAGGGACCACACGGAAGCAGCCTGCGCGGGAGACAGTAAGAAGATGATCGTTCCGCAAACGCTGGCTCCCGGCGGACACCATCGCAACAGAAGCTTGCAAACGCACCATCCCGAAATTCCGTGTCCCGCCACCACGACCAAGTGAAGCAAGAAGACATAACCGGAAACGCCGAAGGACGGCAATGCCGCGCCGGCGAGCCAGAGCAACACCTCCTCCAGGGGGCGATACAATGCTCCCGGCTGAAACGAGCTCCAAGTCAGTGCGTGGTTGGGACGCGCAGTGAACCAGTCATCGAGCGCCGGTAATATGAAAAAGGCCGGGACTGACATCACCAGCCAGGCGGCGAGCGGGCCGGGAGGCCAGCGACTTCTCAGCGAGTCCCACATTCTGCTGCACGACATACACTGAGAGCCCAGCAGGTTCTAGCCCGGGTCTCGCGCCCCTTCTGGACTTGCTGGCCATGCAACACTAACGCTCGCTGGGCTCGAGTGAGATCGGAGGGATACCCCGTCAGATTCGAGACCACGTTATGCAACGGCGCGCCAAAGAGCCCCCCAACAGAGAGCGTCGTTGTGGGCGCTACGCTATCCCCCAGTCAAAGCCTAGTGCGCGATGTGCAGGTGGCGCTGGTAGCCATCATGGGTCTCGGCATTGCGTGGTATGGAATTGACCACACGCTGGAGGCGTCGCAGAGCGAGCCACATGGGGATCTCAATCGTCTGGATCCAACAAGGTCTGGTCCACCTCATCCGCCGCGCGAATCAGCTCCGGCGCTTCCT
>JBNLEN010000290.1:0-6157 GCA_050304975.1 Polyangiaceae bacterium | reverse complement strand
GCTCTGAGCCCAGGGCGTTGGGGGTGCTGGCCCAAGGCTCCAGGCACACGTACGCGCAGTCAGTGGACTCCGCCCAAACGACCCACACCGGTAGCGTCTGAGGCGACCCGGCAACGCTGACCACAGACTTCAGCTTGGCGCCAGCGTCCGACAGGCACAGCTGGCTGCAGCCGCTGTCGGTCAGCACCAGTGAGCTGCTCAGATCTTCGTCGAGTCGCAGTCGACGAGCATCCGTGGCGGTGCGCTGCTGCGTGCGCCATGCGTCGCTGGAGCTGACGCCCACGCCTTGGGGCAGCTCGACGAAGCAGTCCTTGCGAGAAGAACACGGACCGAGCGGGACCCGCAGATACGGGTGAAAGCCCAGCGTGTACGGGAAAGGCTCGTGGTGCTGCGACGAAAGCTCAGCCGTTAATCTCAAGGAGCAATCTGTGAGCAAGTACTGCAGCCGAAGCTCGAACTCGAACGGGTAGACGAGCTCCAGCCCATGGGTGCGTTGCAGTCGCGCCGTGACGGAAACCTGATCCTGCTGCTCGACATGCCAGTACAAGTCCCGTGCCCAACCATGCAGCGGCATCTGCAACCGTTGCTCGCGATAGCTCCAGGCATCGGGCTGCTCCCCAGCGTAGCTTCGCCCTACGCTCGGAAAGAGCACCGGATTTCCGTGTCGACGATCCCAGGGCTCCTGAGAGCCCCCTGGGGCATGGATCAGCGAAACCATTTGCCCGTCAGTCCCCGGAGCGACCAGCTCGAGCCCAAACAGCTGAAAGCCGTGCTCGGGATACACGTACGCTCGGCTCGTGGGGGTCGAGAGTTCAATCCAGCGCTCGTTCATGCTTTGACTTGGGCCTGGGCAGGAGCCGGAGCCTAGCATGCCATCGGCCATGGCCTGGCCCGCGTTTCAATAGTGCGCCAAAAGCACGCGCTGAGCGCACTCTGGCGAGGGAGAAACGCGCAGCCTGCCGGACAGCGTTCGCCATGCTGCAAACCCTCGCCGTACAATGGCGACATGCGTTCACGACTGACCAGCACCATCGCGCTCGGCGCTCTCTCGTTGTGCTCCGCGAGCGTCCTCGCCAAGCCTCCGACCGCGGTCCAAGAGGCGGCCGTAAAACCAGAGCTGCCGCCGCTGCAGGTCCAGATTGACAAGCGCCAGGTAGATCTCGAAAAGCGACGCTTGGTGGTCCAGATGTCGCGCAAGGCTCAGCGCGTAGAGCTCAAGATCTACGACTCGATGGGGGCTCTGTTGGCTGAAGTCGTCAAAGAGTTCAAGGGGCAGCGGGCGGGTACTCCGCTGGTGGTCACCTGGGAGCCGACCGGGGACGAACCGATCGCCAAGATCGAAGTCTACGCCTACGACGTGCATGACTACTACCAAGCGCTGGCGCTCATTCCCTGGTCCTTTGCCATCCCGCACGAAGAGGTTACTTTCGAAAACAACTCCGCGGACATCCAAGTCCAAGAGGAACCCAAGCTCGAGGCCAGCCTGAAGCTGGTCCAGGAAGCACTGGATAAGTACAAGCGTCTTGGCAAGATCACGCTGTTCATCGCTGGACACACGGACACCAAGGGTAAACCCAAACACAACAAGTGGCTCTCGCAACGCCGCGCACGGGCGATAGCCAAGTGGTTTGCCGAAAATGGCCTGACAATCCCCATCGCCTACGAAGGCTTCGGCGAATCTGCCCTGAAGGTCAAAACGGCGGACGAGGTGGATGAACCCAAGAACCGCCGGGTCGACTACGTTCTGAGCGTCGAGCTACCGCGCTTCAAGAGCACCGGCGGAACCCCCGCCTGGAAGCGCATTCAGTAGTGGCCCCTCCATCCCGCACGAAGCACAAAGCGTTTCCCCTCAGCCAATACAAAAGTGCGGCGCGGCCCTAGCCAAAGCACGCCAGATTGGCGAACATCGCGGCATGAAGCTCGTCAGCGATAGCATTCAAGATGGTCAGCCTATCCCCCAGAAGTACGCGATGGGCAAACCGGACGCGCAAGATCCGGCGACATTTTCCGACAATCTGAGCCCACACATCGCCTGGCAAGACCTGCCTGAAGGGACCGGGTCGCTGGTACTGCTGTGCGTCGATAGCGACGCACCCACCAAACCGGACGACGTCAATCAGCGAGGACGTACCGTCCCGTACGACTTGCCTCGCGCTGACTTCGTGCATTGGGTGCTGGTGGACATCGACCCGAGCAGCGGCCCTTTGAACGAGGGTGAGTTTTCGTCGACGGTAACGCCCAAGGGCAAAAGCCCCAAAGTCCCACGTGGGCGCGCGGGATTGAACGACTACACCAGCTGGTTTGCGGGCAACGCGGACATGGAAGGCCAGTACTACGGCTACGACGGCCCCTTCCCCCCATGGAACGACTCCCGCGTGCACCAGTACACGTTCACGCTTTACGCATTGGATGTGGCCAGCTTAGCGGTGAGCGGCGCGTTCACTTTGGCAGACGTGAAAGCCGCGATGGCGGGCCACATTCTGGCGCAGGCGTCTATTGCCGGCAGCTATCATATCTACCCCAAAGCCAAGTAGGCGGCCCGCCTCGCGACGGAGGGTGGTCCGAGGCAGGCGGAGCTGGCGGCTAAGCTTTCGATCGCTCGTCGCGAGCGCGCAGCATGCCCTCATCCACCCCGTGGAAGTAGGCCAGGTGCGAAAGCACCTCCGCCAACTCTTGCGCTCGCCGTTCATTCGCCCAACCCAAGCAGTTGCCGACAATCTGAACGACCTCCTCGATCAGCTCAAACGAAAGTGCGCCACTGATGGCCATGTTGGTTCGGCGCAATAGGACGTCCTCCAGTTTTTGCACGCACTCGTGTTCGCACAGGTACTGAAGCTCTCGACGAGTGTAGCTTGGCAGCGACTGCAGAGGCGCATCAGCGGCCTCCGCACTGGATTGCCCACAGAACTCCGCGACCTTAGCGCCGTGGGTACCATAGCGATCCAGCAATACCTCAGCTCGCTCGAGCGGCAGCTCGAACCGCTGCGCCAATTCTTGCAGCCAAATCTGCCTCGCCGCTTCCGCGATCGGAAAGTCCCGCCCACCACCGATCGGCAAGTCCTGCGTCGAACGCTGACGCTCCTTGCCCAGAGTCGCCAGCATGCCATCGGTTGCTTGCTCAGCAAATGACCGAAACGTCGTCCACTTGCCTCCCACCAGGCACATCGTTGGGATGCCGAACCCCTGCTCCTGCGACAACACCACGGCGCGGTGGCTGCGAGAGATGCGCCCGGTGGTCTTCGAGTCGCTCTGCACCAAGGGGCGCACTCCGCAGAACGTGTACAAGATTTGGTCAGACGTCACCGGGACGCTGGGAAACACCCGCCTGAGCGAATCCAGGATGTAGTCACGTTCGGCGGATTCGCAGCGCACAGCGTCTGGATCGTCGACTTTCAAGTCGGTCGACCCCACGAGCAAGTTGCCGAAGTAGGCAAACATGATGCAGATGCGGCCGTCCTCGTTCTCGTGGTACACCATGTGATCGCCCAGCTCCCGAACGAGCTGTGGGCTATCGATGATCAGGTGCGAGCCCTTGGTGCCGCCGATCAGTTGCGTCCGCCGCCGCTCCCTGCTGAGCGCTTGGTTGGTCAAGTCGATCCACGCTCCGGTGGCGTTGACGATCAACTTGGGCCGCAGCTGGATGCTCTCTCCGCCGGCCAAATCAGTCACCGTCACTAGCGCTGCATCGGAGCCGTCGACGCGAACGTAGTTCAATGCCACAGCGCTGGAGTTTTCGGACTCGGCGTCCTGCAGCAGCTCTAGAGCCAGTCGCTCCGGGTAGCTGATGCGAGCATCGAAGTAGGTCGCGCTGCACTTCACGTCGGGGGGAAAGTTCGGCCAGCGCTCGGTCGTCGCCGCCTTTCCGTCGAAACTATGCTTCGGCATGACGCGAGAGCGTCCTGTGTACAGATCATACAGCGAAAGGCCGAGCTTGATGATCGCGGCACCGCGTTTGGTGGACTTCTCGCTGAGGCCGAAGAAGCGTAGTCCTGCTCCGACGACACCCGAAGCATACTGAAAAATCGGGATCGTGGTCGGCAACGGAGAGACGTAGTGAGCGGCATTTTGCAACAGCCGATTTCGCTCGCTGAGCGACTCCTTGACCAAGTCGAACTCGCCGTTTTCAAGATAGCGCAAGCCTCCGTGAATCATGCGAGATGGAGCTGCACTGGCCCCTCCGCAAAAGTCTCCCTTGTCGACCAATGCCACGCGCAGGCCTTGTAACGCCAAGTCACGAAAGGTCCCGGCGCCGTTGATGCCCCCGCCGATCACCAGCACGTCCACCGCTGGCGCTTCACGCAGTGCAGCAATCCGGCGTTCTCGGTTCATGGACGACATCACGGCAGCCGCTTGCAGGATGGCCGAGCTTTTTTGGATGCACAAGCTTGACACGGGAGGGCGCAGCCCTGCCCTCGGTCAAACGCGCGCCGACCCTCCTGCGGTCCCCAACGCTAGAGGGTCGGCGCTTAAACCTGATGTTTTGCCCCTAGCTAAACACGCTAACGGTGCAACTGCGATTCGAGATAACACCTAAAATCAAAAGAGTTTTAGGCCTCGAAATCCTTTCAGGTGGGCGCGACCGGCACCTCAGCGCACAGTCATCAAGGCTCGCTACCGCGAAGCTCGTCAGGACACCTACTGCTGCGCCTCGAAGTAGCCCCACGAATGCGCGCTACCCGTCAGCGACTCGTCCGAGACGACAACGATTGAAGCGTCCACGGTCACGACCGTGCCCTCCAGCTCCGTTAGTTTGGCGAGGTGGCTAACCTCGACCCGAATTGGGGTCGGATAGCACCAGCCACCTTCGCAAGTCAGCTGATCCGGTACTTCGAACTCTCGGACCCCGCTGGGGCGCTCGCTGCTGAGTACGTTGGTCACTTCCATGCGCACGAACGCCTGGCTCAGGTCTGCACCTTCGACTTCACGTACTCGCACCGCCAACCGGGCGGTGAGTCCGGCTTGTCCGAGACCACCGATCGGGATCGCTCCACCCTCCGCAAACTCACCGAACCCCAGGTCGCTGTCGAAATCCGCAATGCCGATCTCCAGCTCCAACGGACCACCAGCGTCAGGGATCACGACTCCCTCAGGCAGCCCTCCATCCCAGACGAACGGCAGAGTTCCGGCGTCCACATCGTCGCGCATCACCGATGCGTCATCGTCGGAAGGGATCGACGCATCGTCGTCGTCCGCAACGTCGTCCTCCATGACGTCATCTTCGGCAACATCGTCCTCTGTGGCATCGTCCTCCGTGACATCGTCCTGTGTGACATCGTCCTCGCTGGCGTCATCTTCGGCGCTGTCATCGGCAGGAGCCGAGTCGTCCCCGCACGCAGCACATACCAGCAGCAGTAAGCAAGCGAGTCTTCGCATGTGTACGGTTTAGATCAGGTCGACGGCTAGAGCCAGGTCGACAGCCAAACCAGCTTGGGGTAGCCGGTCAGTCGTGCCCGTGCGGCAAGAAAACGGCTTGGATGAGCCTGTGGAACAGTGCGAGCTACCGCTTCGGGCAGAAGCCGCCTGCAGCATCGGCCCCCGCGGCGGACGCAAGCCGGCTGCCGTGGAACGGGAGCAGGCCACACGTCAAAACACGAGCAACCCGACGCCAAAGCTGCAGCCGTTGGCCAGAAGCGCAATGGCCAGCGCACGCCGCCACGACGGGCACACCACTTTGAGCAACGCCGCTTCCGTCAGCACCACCAAGCCCTCCCCTACAGCCACGTAGCCCCAATAACCCAGGGGCCTCAGCAACCAGTTCGGTAGGATGAACCAGAGCCATGGATGGGTCAGCGCACTGGCGGCAAATCCGAACCCCAGACGACGCCAGATGCTCAGCCCCGAAAGCAGCCACAAGTACAGCGGCAACTCCACCAATTGGGTCAGTGCGAATGCGCGAGCCCAGCTTTCCACGAGCGTCCTTCCAGCCACCACAGCGCCATGAACGCCAGCTCCAGATAACCGTGAAACAGCGCGAACCGTAGATACGTCTCGAGGCTCACACGGAGATCCACCAACGCAAACGCCACTAACCCGAACATCGCCGCCAGCACGAGCAGCACCGGCACCACCCCGATATCACGCGTCAGCGCGGTGTAGCTCGCCGCAAAACCACGCGGCGACGAACGCCGGCGAGAAAGTTCCGGCACGAGGCGTACCC
>JBNLEN010000289.1:0-6316 GCA_050304975.1 Polyangiaceae bacterium | reverse complement strand
TGGGCGGCGCCGTTGGCGGCATCTGCGCCCCTCAGCCGCTGCCGAGCGAGGTGGAAGGTTACCTGCCACAACCCTGCGGCACGCCCGAAACCGGAGACTGCGTGTTCAACGACATCGTCAATGGTCAGAGCGATTTGTCTGATGCCGAGAAGTCGGCGGACGCGCTCATCCCGGTGGTGGGCAAAGCCTTCATGGACATGATGGTGATGGCCATGGCCTGCGACCTGACGTCGGTCATGACGCTGCAGTGGACGGACACGGAAGCCAAGCACACGTTCCCGTGGCTCACGTTGGAGCAGGGGCGTGGCAATGACGCGGACTTCCTAGGCCCACTGCTGCTCCATCATCACCACTACCAGCACGACAGCGGCTTCCGGCCAATGCACTGCGAGTTGATCTATCACTGGTACTCGGAGCAGCACGCTTACTTGCTGCAAGCGATGGACGCGGTGGACATGGGCGGCCACACCTTGTTGGACGAGAGCGTGGTCCTATTCGGCTCTGAGCTCGGGCATCCGCCTGACCACAACAAGCAAGACGTTCCCTTCATGCTCGCCGGTGGTGGTGGTGGCCTCGTGGGTGGGCGTCACCTCAAATTCCAACGAAATACGGCACACAACGCGTTGCTGGTCTCCATCCTCAACCTGTTCGGTGACGACCGCCAACAGTTCGGCGACCAGAAGTACGGCCAGGGTGGGCTCCCTGGCTTGATCTGAACCCCGCTGTAGCGTGTTTGGTGTAAACTCGCCGCGTGAACCAGGCACGCGGCGGCTGGCCAGGCCTAGGCCTGTGGGCATGTATCGCGCTAGCCCTAGGGTGCGAAGCGGGGCCGGACGCACCAGTTCCGGAGTCGCCAGATGGTCCTGATGAGACCCTAGGTAGCGGCGTGGCGGCGCTCGGCGCGCGCGAGCCCTACGCCGCCAGGTTGACGCCTCGGCAATATCAACACGCCTTGCAAGATGTGCTGGGGGTCACGCTGCAGGGGCCGGAGCTAGATCCCGCCCGCTGGGGGATCCCTCGCGCCAAGAACAGTACCGGCCTGTTCTCCAACTCGGCGGATGGGCAGCCCGCCTCAGACGACTATGCGCTGGCCTTCGGCAAGCTGGCTGCCGCCGTGGCGGCTCGCGTGGACGCAGAGCTCCTGATGACGGACGCTAGCCTTTCCGAGTTGCAACGGCTGCTCTATCGGCGGCCGTTAACGCCGCTGGAAAGCGAGCGTCTAGCTCAGCTGGAGGCAGAACTGGTGGCCCAGGGGGTGACGCCGGAGCAGGCCAAACGTGGCGTGCTCGAAGCCGTACTGCAGTCGCCGGCATTCCTATTTCGGCTCGAGCGAGAGCAGGGAGACGGGAGCGAGCGCTATCTGGACGGTGATGAGCTGGCGGCGCGGCTCGCATTCTTCGTGTGGGAGTCCGTGCCGGACGCGCTCTTGTTGGATGCGGCGCAAAGTGGTGAGCTGAACGGTACTGACGAGGCGCCCCCTCAGCTCAGAGCCCAGCTGGCGAGGATGTTGGAGGACCCCAAGGCCGAGCGCCTGCTGGCTGGTTTCGTGACGGATTTCGCCGAGACCGAGCGCGCGGCGTTCGTGGGCATGACGCCAGAGCTGCGGGATGCGATGCTCACTTCTCTGATCGCAACCGTCGAGCATCATCTGTGGGGCTCCGGAAGGCCGCTGGAAGAGTTGTTTACGCTCAGCGATATGGTGCTGGATCCCCTGACGGCTGAGTGGATCGGACTATCCCCGACCGAACCGGGGCTGACCTTGTATGATGTTTCCGAGCTTCCGCAACGCGTGGGTTGGCTGAGCCATCCGGGGTTCATTGCCGGCATCGGTGAGGTTGAGGTCGGCAACGTCGTGACGCGCGGCATTAGCTTGATGGTCAAACTGATGTGCCGCCAGCCTTTGGAGGTGCCGGCAGCAGTCCAGCCCGCGGTCAACTCCTTCAACGCTGAGTTCGCCAACCTGACCCAGCGTCAGCGCTCTGAGCAGCGCCAGCTGATGGCGCTGCCGGAAAGCCAGGGCGGGCAAAACAATGGTGTTTGCTGGGGGTGCCACTCGCAGTTTGAACCGCTCGCCTATGGTTTCGATCGATTCGACGCGGCGGGACGCTATCTGGGGGAGCGGGACGCCCTGGGACGGGCGTTGCCGATTGACGGCTGGATGACGGACGACCTGAGTCTGCCTGAGGGCGACAGGCCACGCTACGCGGACATGTACGAGTTCATGCGCTTGATGGAGCAGTCGGAAGTGGTTCAGGCCTGTTTGGTGGAGCACTTTCTCGCGTTCGGCACGGGGCGCGCGGCGGCGTCGCTAGAAAAGCAGTATTCGCATCAAGTGAACGAGGTTCGCTCACGAACGGGCGGCGACCTGACTGCGTTGCTGGAAGCCGTGGTGACCAGCGAGTTGTTCCGGAAATCCAAGACCATGCAGGCGGAAAGCCAATGAGGCGCTGCGTGCACCGACGAAGCTTGCTGCGCGGGCTTGGGAGCGTGGCGATCGGGCTGCCTTTCTTGGAAGAAATGGCTGCGAGTTTGGGCGCCCGAGAGCAGGTACCGCCGGCACGTTTGCTGACGATGAGCTTCGGTTTGGGGATCCCCGCAGACCAGGTGGAGCAAGAGTTCGATGGTCCGCTCGAACCGTTTGCGCCCTTCGCCGAAAAGATGGCGTTCTTCTCACGCCTCGACATGAGTCAAGCCCACGAGTTTGGGAGCGGCACCACGCACTTCAAGACTGGAGACGTGCTATTCGTCGGCGAGCCGCAGAAGAACGAGTACACGGCGGCCGGGCCTTCCGTGGAGCAAATCTTGCTCAAGGAATTGCACCCGGCGGGGCCGCCTACCTTGCTTTCGTCGGAGTCCGCTGGGCTGTGGTTCACGTACCGAGCGCCTTCGCGTTACATTTGTCATTGGAACTATGACGGCAGTCCGGGACCGGCCCCTGACCGCCGCCCTTCGCGCTTGTTCGAACGCTTATTTGGGGCGCCAGTCGTGCCCGCGTCCGAAAGCTGGCAGCTGGACGCCCAGGCGCTGGCGCGGGCCAAGCGCAGCATCTTGGATGCAGTGATGGATGAATATCAGTTTGCGATCGGGGATCGCTCCTATCTCGGCGCGCACTCGAAGGCGAAGCTGCAAACGCATCTAGACTCGATCCGCAACGTTGAGCAGCGCTTGATACCAACGGAACAATCGCTAGCCCTCTCCGCTTGTGAACTGCCCGACTCTGTAGAAGATCCGCCAGGGCTGCCCTACGAGCAGCAGCAGCCTGCGACGCCCCAACCGCCCGGAGTGTTCAAGCCCCACGCTGCGCCGCTGGACCATCAAGTGTTACTCGACGCCTTCCAGCTCCAGGCCGAACTGTTCGCTCTGGCGCTGCGCTGCGATCTCTTGCGCTTTGGTAGCCTGCTGTTCACCGGAAAAGGAGGCAATTTGCAGCTGACGGGCAAGTACACGGGCAACGCGGTCGGAACGATCGATTTCGATCTGGAGACCGCGACCGACTCAATTCACAACGAGTTGTTTCACCGAATTCGGAAGCCGCAAATCGCGCAATACCAGCACTATTGCATGAGTGGCTTGGCGCTAGCTCTGCGGGCGCTTGATGATCCGATGTTTCTGGAAGCCAACGGTCAGAGCGTGCTGGACAATACCCTGGTGTTGATCGGCACCGAGTACGGTGACAATCACGACCCCAGTGACGTGTTTCACGCGATCGCCGGAGGTCATGGGCATTTCAAGACTGGCTTCTTCACAGATGCTGCCAACGTGATTGACCTGTACGATACCGTGCTCAGACCCTATGGCGTGCGTTCTGGCATTGGCAGCCGCCACGCGGAATTTCGGCACACTCCAGTTGAGCTGAGTTCAGTCTTGGTGTGAGTCGAGCGCCAATGCTTGCGATGGGCGCTGACGCTACCAGACGAGCCACAAGAGCAATAGCAACCCGAGGGTACTGATCGCGATCAGTGCCGTCTCCTGATCTCCGGGGAGCTTGGCCGAGTGACGCTCGACTGGTTCACGGAGCTTGGGGGGCAAGAGCGCTAGGATGCTGAACTCGCCCTTGTCATTCGTCAGCCGTAGTTTCTTGAGACTCGAGAGCCTTGTCGAATTCTCGCTGCCAGATGGGTTGGAACCGATACCGCCCGCGGTTGGCCCACTGACGGGAACTGTTGCTGGTGCCGTGGGCGCTGGTTCCCACGTGGGCGGCGGTGCCGCGGCTGCACTTGGTGCGTTCACGGCGGACGCTGGGGTTGCGGTCCGCTGCACAGGGCTGGGCGGGGCTGCAGAGGCCGTCGGGGTCGAGATCTCGGGGGGGGCTGTGGCCGCTGCCGAGATAGACGGGACATCGGAGGACGTGGAGAATTGGTGCGGCGCCTCAGGTGCGGCGCTGCGCTCCAAGTCGCCGAAGCGAGGCGTCGAACGCATGCGATGAGCTGCCGTCTTGAGTCCGAGCCGCTCGAGCTCCAACGCTTCTTGCCGATGTTGGTCCCGTTGCTGTTCGGCGACGTCCGAGATGCGGTTCGCGCGGCGCACTTTCTGAGCCAAGCCCGACTTCAGTGCAAACGGGTGTCTCTCCGTTCGTGGATCGTGCAACCCCAGCGAGCGTGGCTGCGACGCAACGTCCGCGATCGC
Organism: Polyangiaceae bacterium; assembly: GCA_050304975.1. Lineage (GTDB taxonomy): Bacteria > Myxococcota_A > Polyangia > Polyangiales > Polyangiaceae > SZUA-265. The sequence continues at coordinate 1,690 of JBNLEN010000289.1, read as the reverse complement.
CACGTAAGACCGCGGCGCGAGCCATCGAGGCGCAGCGGCGATCGCAGCCGACGCGGGAGCTTTGGGGGAAGCCGCGGCAGGCGCGGGGCCACTGGGCGCACGGAGCGTCAACGCAGGCGCTCGAGGCGCCGGTGGTACGTTAGCGTGAGACGCTGGTGCGACGGCCTTGGCGGCGGGCGCTTCGGCTGCCGTACGGTTTAGCTCGGGGGCGTCCTCAGGCACGGGCGCCGGCGGTACGATTTCGTTGGGCACCACCGGTGGCGGAGCCAAGCTGGCCTTCCTTCGCGTGGGGGTAGCAAGCGGTGCGACGTCAACCGCAATCTCCTCGGGCGCGGCTGGCGCTGGTGGAGTCGACTTTCGTGGTGGGGGGGCGGAGCGTCGTGGTGGGGGGACGCTAGCCTTGGCCGTGCGCACCGCTGTGCGCGATGGAGGCGGCAAGGTAGAGTTGGCGGCGGGCCTTTCCGAGCGCCTGGGAGGCGGCGCACTCGGACGTTGCGGCTTGACCGGGGTTAGCTTCGCGGTGCCGGATAGCTGACGTGGTGGGGGCAACTTGGACTTGCCGGGGATCTTGGCCGGCGAAGCGGGCGGAGCAGGCATCTTGAGTTTGGACAGCGGGCTCGCCTGGCTCGCCAATCCCGAGCTCAGAGAGCCAGCGACTCCGGACGGCCTTGGTGGCGTAGCGGGAGTTGGTCGGGGGACGCGTTTGCTCGTGGGGGCTGGCTCCGCAGACGCAGACGGATCCGTGTTAACAGCTCCATCGTTCGAGTCGTCAGTCAGCGCTTTGGTGTCGTTGCTGCTCATGTTGCTATCGAATCGGTAACCCTAGCGAGTCGTTGCAGTCACTCGCACATTGAATCGCTGGGGGAAAAGGCCGGCCGGGGGTATACACAGCTGAACGTTGGCCAGCCAGGAGAAGCTCGGCTCATGAAAGCGTTGCGCGTTCACTTCAGCGTTTCGCACCAGTACGGATTGGGTGCTGTCGAAATTGGATGGGTTTGTGCGGGACAACCCACCGTGCACAATCCCGCCAAAGTAGTTCATATTACAGTCAGGGGGTACTAATCTGGCAATTGTGTTGGTTTCGTCGATTTCAACCAAAAGCCAAGTCCAGCTATGATGCCCAGGCGATGCGCGATGTGTGCCTGCTTGCTCTTGCCCTGTTGGGGGTGTTCGCCGTTTTCGGTTGTGCTGATGACGGCAAGTCAGACTCCTCGGACGAGGTGGTTTCGACGCCGCCGATGAAGCCCCGCTCGACCTCGGAGTACTACAGCTCAGACGAAGAACACCAAGCTTCTGCTGAGCCCCACGTCCCGCCGCAACACCCCGATCTGGCACCGGTCGATTCGCCTTCATATCCAGCGCCCATGGGAAACTCGGTGAAGCCCCGCCAGCTTTTTGGTCATGACGGGGGAATGAGGTCTGTGCTGGACGGGGGCGCGGCCGACGGGGGGATCCCCGAGCCGGGTGGGGAACGCGACGCGTCCTTGGATGAGACTGACTCTGGCGCTTCAACCGCCGCCGACTCCGGCGCTTGAGCGCCGCCTCACAGCATCCGTGACCGGGTGACCAGAGCCTTCAACTCGCTCCTTTTTTTCGTTATCCTCGTCTATTTCACTGAGGTCCTGGTCACGAGAGCAACCCTGTTATCACCAGCTGAACCCTGGCTCCGGCTGGAGTGGATCGGGATAGC
>JBNLEN010000288.1:0-6317 GCA_050304975.1 Polyangiaceae bacterium | reverse complement strand
ACAGGCTGAACTCCCTGGACGCTTAAATGCCAACGGCGTCGATCTCAATCGCAATTGGAACTGCCGCTGGATAGAAAATCCCATCGTACTCGGGGAAACTCAAATCGGGGCTGGTGGCAGTGCCATCGAATCGGAGCCAGAAGTGCAGGCGGGGAGCGTGGCCAGGGCTGCGAGCGTGAGCAGGGAGGACTGTTTGACGGCGAAGCTCATGGGGAACTACTCGCACGCTGGTCGCCCAAGCTCAACCAGGGCGAGCGTTTGCTTTGCGCAGTTTTCAATTTTCACCGTCGGCACCGTCGCGCTCTGGCAGCAGATTCCGCGAAAGCGACAATTTGGGAACAGCGCTGACGTAACTGGTTTGCGAGCTTTGGCGTGGCGAGGTATGGCAGCGGTCATGTTCGTGCCTAGCAGACGCTTTTTGGGTTCCACGCTGTTTACTCTGACCGCGATTGGGGCGTTGGGTTTGAGCCAAGATGCGGCCGCCTGTGGCGGCTTGTTCTGTGACTCCTCCAACCCTGTGAACCAGGCCGCAGAGCGAATCATCTTCGCTAAGAACGATGACGGCACGGTGACCGCCGCCATCGAGATCATGTACGAGGGGCCTAGCGACGAGTTCGCCTGGGTACTACCGGTGCCTCCAGGGGAAATTGAGGTCGGCGTCTCTTCCACTCAGGCGTTGGATCGTCTCGACCAGCAGTCCAACCCGCGTTATCGCCTCGACCAGGAGTTCGAGAGCTGCGGAGGAGACGGCGATGATGTAAATACAGCCGACTCGGCCTCCGACGCCGAAGGCGCTCCCGGCGGCAACAAGCGTTCAGACGTGATCGTTCTGGATGAAGGCAGCGCGGGGCCCTACGACTGGGTGCAATTGAAGGTCGACCCAGAGCTGGACGAGCCGGTGGACGTGGCACTCATGTGGCTCGAAGGGGCGGGTTTTGATGTGACCAACCTGGGCACGGAGCTGCTGGCTGAGTACCTGGAAGATGGCCAGAACCTGGTCGCGTTCAAGCTACAGAAAGGCAAGAACGAAGGTTCAATTCGGCCAGTGCTCATCACCTACGAAAGTGAACGCCCCCTGATCCCAATCAAGCCGACGGCGGTAGCCGCCAACGAAGACATGGGGATCAAGGTTTGGGTATTGGGTGATAGCCGCGCGATTTCCAACAACTACCCGCACCTAGAGCTGAACGAAGCGCTGATCAACTGGTTCAGTCCCCAGTCCAACTACAATGACGTCGTGATTGCTGCGGCGAACGAATCAGACGATGGTCAAGGCTTTGTGACCGAGCAATCTGGCCCTGCTGGTGCGTTTGCGCAGAATCTGTACCAAGACTTCGAGGCGGACATGTGGAATGAACTGCGCACGGGCCAGTTCGCTACCTTGCAAGACTTCCTGGTGACGGCGCGTGACTACTTTTCGGGGTATGACGGCTTCAACGATGTCCTGTTCGATCCCGAGATTGTGCCGCTGCGCGAGGGCGCAACGCCGGAGCAGTTTGTGGCCTGCATCGCCTGCTATTTCGAGACGAATGTGGCTGTGCGCAACGAGGCATACCCTGCCACGGACTATCTCGGCGCTGACGACCCGATCAACGGCATCGATATCACTCTGTTTCTCGAGCGGTTCTATGAGTACGTGATCGAACCGCTGGAACTCACGCGAGCCATGTTCGAAGCCCACAGCCATGTGACGCGCTTTTACACCACACTGTCTCCCGATGAGATGACGCTCGATCCCGAATTCGACTTCAACCCCGAGCTCGAAGACGTCGACAATCTGCATGTGGCCCGTCAGATCTTCAGCTGCGAGGGTGACACATGGCGCATCGTTCTGCCCCAGGGGATGGAGATCCGAGGTGAGAACTTTGGAGGGGATTGGCCCGTTTCGATGGACGATGAACTGCCCGTGAACCTACGGATCGTACAACTCGGCACCAAAGGGGATGGGGAGGTGCTTGCCGACAACGCAGAGCAGATCGCCCTGCGCCTGACCGAGCTCGACGTCGGGGATTTTCAGGCCTCAGACGTCGACGATTCAGGCGATGACGATTCCGATGATGCCTCGGGTGGAGATTCCAAGCGGGAAGGAGTTGACGACGGTTCGGATGATGGTTGTGCATGCCGGGTCGCTGGTGCTCCAGCTCGCTCGCCGTCGCCTTGGTGGCTGCTGCTGGGGGCGGGACTGATGCTCAGGCGCCGCCGATGAGCCAGGCGCCGCGGAGCGGTCGAGTCCGAGTGTTCATCGCCAGTTCGTTGGACGGTTTTATCGCGGGCGAAGACGATGACCTTTCCTGGCTGCCTGAGCCGGGTAGCGACGAAGCTGAGTCCCAGGCGAGCGGAGCGCTCGGATTCGAAGGCTTCTTCTCTGATGTTGGAGCCATGCTGATGGGGCGCCGCACCTATGACGTCGTGTGCGGTTTTGAGGACTGGTTCTACGGTGACACTCCTGTGCTGGTCGCCACCACAAGACCGCTGCCCCAGCATCCCCGCCACCCGGAGGCCAACATTCGAGCGGCAGTCGGAACCAGCATCCAGGAGCTAGTCTCTGACGCGCTCACAGCGGCTCGCGGCCGGGACGTCTATCTGGACGGCGGCCAGCTGATCCGGCAGGCGCTTGAGGCCAAGCTCGTCGACGAACTCATCGTTACCCTGATCCCAGTGATACTTGGACGAGGGATCCCGCTGTTTGCTGGCGCTGATCAGCGGCACTCACTCAACCTGACCGCGGCCAATCAAGCGGGCAGCGGCATGGTTGAACTGCGGTACGAGCAGTATGACACCGCGCGAGGTGGGCCCTGGTGCTGTCCTTACCCGACCCATTCCCACACCTGGGGCTCCGGATCGTCCACTCTTTTCCACCCCTGATGGTTTGGGGTTCCCTCGCGCCGTAGACTGTCGAGCAAACGGGTAACGAGCTCGGTCGCGCTGACCGATTGCTCGTAGTTTGCGCTGTAGCGGCGAAGCAGACTTTCAGCTGGCCAATTGGGGGGGGCTTTCAGGAGTGCCAGCAGGTGTTGTGGGGAGGCGACGCGTTCGCAAAGACCGTCGCGGCAGAAGCCATAGTAGTCGAGCCCACGTCCTGAGAAGTCGTAGTAGACCGAAACTCGCTTCAGCAGCGCCGCTTCGAGCAGGACTCCTGAGTCGCACGCCAACAACGCGTCGAAACGCATGATAAAGTCCAGCGCTGGTTCAGTGCCGTCGGAGTACTCAGCGCCGGTGGCTGCGGTCATCGTCTGGGCTAGGCTCTTGCGTGCCTGCGTGAAGCCTGGATGAACGCGAAGACAAACCTCGTAACCGCTCGACTGCAATGTTTCTATCAGTGGCTTGCAAAGCTCTGGGTCGTCAAGCAGGTTGATGCAGACAGCTATTCGCCGGACTTTTTCGGGGCGAATCGCGCTGCTGATGTAACGGTCGAGTTTGACATTCCCGGTAATAAAAATCGCGGTTTGCGTCGGTCCCGCTCGGCGGTACGCGTGCAACGACTTGGTTCCGTCTAGAAACGCGTAGTCCATGCTCAGAGCTGGGAACTTGTCGGTTACGGCTGCGTGCGGCACGTACACGGTGGCAATCCCCTCAGCTGCAGCAGCGACAATCAAGGTTCTCAGGTAGCGCGTATGGTCGTTGCTGATGACCAACACACTAGGCTTCTGGCTCTTCAGGAGGAGTCGGAGATGGACGTAAAGACCGTAGGTTATCCAATAGCGATCCAACGCCCAGTCGAAAGTGCGCCATTGATGGCCGCGGGAGGACAGCAGGCGGGTCAACAGTTGAGGGAGGTAGAGCCAGGCCCAACGGTGGCTCGCCGGGTTGAAGTCATCGGGTGGACGACAATCCGTCCCATACAGCCAGGTGGCGACAGGCAGACCCTGCTCTTGCGCGTGTCGAATGATTGGGTCAAGCGCGATGTGTTGGTTGACAGTATAGGCGAGGAACACGATGTCACCGGGTCGGCATCGCGGTGGTGGAGCCGCTCGCAGATGGGCGCGAAGCGTGGCGCGCACAAAGGCAGATGCGCGAAGTAGTTTGGACTTGTGCCGCCAATCAGGTTTGTGAGCGGTCCAAATTTGAGAACGCTCGGACGCCTCCATGTAACAGACGTCGAGAGGGTCAAGCCGCGACGCCGAAATCAATACTCGCGCAAGCGAACCAAGCCGAGTCATCATGCGTTGCCAGCGAGCCCCGCATGCCGGATCCGCGTCACAGTGTCTTGGCGGTGCCACGCTTGACGTGTCATACGGACAGCGTAGCTTGGTAGGTCAGGTGCTTTCCACGGGTTTTTTACTCGTATCAGGCGTCGCAGCCAATTGCCTAGGACGCATCGCAATTCATGATGAGTTGCGCTAGTCGATCATCGACCAGTCGAGAGGTGTTGCATATTCAATGTCGCGTGTGGCGGTTCTCCCGAGGACTCGGTCATAGTCCTTCGGGGGGAGTCCAAACGCCGGGCGAATCACTCGGACGTTATCGCTGGTGAAACGCTCCCCTGCGGAGATCTTTTTGCATGCATAAAGTGAGCGGCGGAATGCAGTGCTCGCTCGCTGCTTTTCAGTCAGGGAATAGCTCACGCGTCCGAGGGCCTGTTCCGCGGTGCGTACGGCCGAGACCATCGTAGCAAATTCGTCGGGCTCGAGTGAAAATGAGCTGTCGGGTCCGGGAACACTTCGCGAGCGCGTGAAATGTTTTTCGATGATGCAGGCTCCAAGCGCCACGGCCGCCACCGGAACTGCCGTCCCGAGCGTGTGGTCTGAAAGGCCCGCGGGAACTCCAAAGGTCGAGGCCAGATGCGGAATTGTTCGCAGATTGGCCTCGTCGGCTGGAGCTGGATAGGCGCTAGTACACTTCAGCAGGGCAACGTCACCGCTACCGTTGGAACGCAGCGTGTCCACCGCCTGCTCAATGACCGAGAGTGATGCCATGCCGGTGGAGACGATGACAGGCTTGTTGGTCATCGCTACTTTTCGCAACAGGGGAACGTGAGTGTTTTCGAAAGAAGCGATCTTGTAGGCGGGGACACCCATTGCCTCGAGGAAGTCTACAGATGAGTCATCAAAGGGCGTTGAAAAAAGGTCAAGGCCGAGCTTGTCTGCGAGCTCTTTGAGTTTCGGCTGCCATTCCCAGGGAGTGTGCGCATCCTTGTACAGTTCATACAGTTTGCGCCCCTCCCAGATCGTTCCAGGGCCGATGACGAAGTCCTCACGATCGCTATCGAGCGTCATCGTGTCGGGGGTGTAGGTCTGAAGCTTGACCGCGTCAGCTCCGCTTTCCTTAGCGAGTTCAACCAGCGCACAAGCTTCGTCGAAGTCGTGATTGTGGTTCGCTGATAGCTCAGCGATGATGTAAGCGGGGTGGTCGGGCCCGATGGATCTGCCGTTGATGAGCATCGTAGTTCGATCGTACTGCGCCGTAGCGCGTCAACAATTCTCGTGATAGTTCGTTGTCAATGAGTGTGGCACTTCGAGTCGCGGGGGGGGCGGACGACCGAGACTTCTACTGGAGGGTCAATGGGGATGTCGGTGTGCGGCAAAACTCGTTGCGTCCTCAGGCGATTGCTTGGGAAACACATTGCACCTGGTGGGAGCGAAACTCAACCGCAGCTGACATCGCTCTGTACGTCGTGATGGCCGGGGACGTTCGAGTTGGGGTCTTGCGGCTGAACGGGCTAGGGACGGATGAGCTCACGGTCAGCCTGGCGATGCTGCCTGAATGGCGAGGCAGAGGCTTTGGGGCAGAGGCTATCAAGGCCGCGGTCAGCGCCGCACGCGCTTTTGAGGCGCGGGAGCTCAAAGCAGTGTGCAAAGTGGAAAATACGGCGAGTGTCAAAGCTTTCCGCAAGGCGGGTTTTCAGCTGGCCGAGACCACCGAAAGGGAAGGCTGCGCCGTCCACGTCTTGGCGATCACGCCGTGATTTAGCTGTGATTATGTTCAGCTACGCTCATTAGTTGCGCGAGAGCTACCAATCGGCGACACCCCCACCAGCCATGCCTATCGACACCACATTCGTTCAAGGTGAAGTTGCAGCGCTCAATGGCGCTTCTGTGCTGATCACGGGCGGTACTGGATCCTTCGGGCGCGCCTTTGGTGAGCGTTTGCTTCAAGGTAGCCAAGTCAAGCGGGTGATTGTGTTCTCGCGAGACGAGCAGAAACACTACCGTCTGGGGCAAGCGTGGAGTGACCCTCGCCTGCGGTTTTTCGTCGGCGATGTTCGGGACCGACAGCGTTTGATGCGTGCGCTGAACGGAATCGACATTGTCATTCACGCTGCGGCCATGAAGCATGTGCCAATGGCGGAATATAACCCAACGGAGGCCATTCGCACC
>JBNLEN010000287.1:0-6319 GCA_050304975.1 Polyangiaceae bacterium | reverse complement strand
ACCGCCTTCGGTGTCACTCGAGCTTTCAGATTTGAAAAGCTGGATGAGGGCGAGCGATCACAGGTCCCAGGAAACATATTTCGCGCACATTTCGCCCACTGTAGTTTGTTCCGAAACCACCAAGTTCGTTGTGTGGGCATGCAATGTGAACTTGCTTGCTCTGGGTTTTGCGACATAAGGTATGCATCCATGCCGCCGCTTGAAACTGTGATGCAAACTGAGCTCGAGGCCCTGACCTCGATCCAACAACAGTTGCGCCAAAAAATTGGAAACGCCGGGCTGGAGCAGCGCGCGCGTTTTGCAGAGCTGGATGCCCAGTTCAACGCCCTGCAGCTGACGGTCGCAACCGGCCAAACAACGCCGGCCCTACTCGAAGGCGCAGGCCGTCTGCGGGGTGATATGGACGCGCTCTCCAACTACATCGGTGGTTGCTGGGCCATCCGGATGAGCGCCTAGATCGTGTAGTCAACTGGGGGGAGTTCCTCTCGCCTCAGCTTCCTCCGCCGCCGGTCGACGTAGCGGAAGACGTAGGACATCAAGATCCCCCAGATCGCTGGTACCACGACGCAGGCGACGGCGTAGGGCCAGCCAGAGCTGAGCGCTTCCGACATTCGAGCTTCAGCCGGAAACCGCTTTGACCAGATCGGCGGCGGTGTCGCCGGGGATATCCAGAGCCTCGGCGGTGGCCAAGATCAGCTCGCGTTCGCTGGTGCGGATGATGTCGTCGGCGCAGGTCACTTTGATGGCCAGCATCAGGGCGTGGTTTCGCTGCTCCGGCGGGAGCTTGTCTTTGATCGCCGCCAGGCGTGCGGTGCGGCTGGCGCCCTGGCCCGCAGCGGCGGCTTTCTCCACCAATTCGGCGGCTTTGGCCTGGTCCACCTGGCCGTCGGTGATGCGGGCGATGTTGCTGGCAAGCTCAGCGCGCTCATCGGCGCTGACCTCGCCATCGGCGTCCGCGGCCAGGTACATCACCTCAACCAGAGCCTCGACCTGGTCGGGGCTGAGCTGCAGCAGAAACTCACGAAAACTCATGTCCCACTTTATATCAGAACGGTTGACGCTGGGCGGACCCAAACCCTAGGTTTGTCCGGACAATGCCCCCGAAGATTCTGCGCGTCTTGTTGCCGGTGGTCATCCTGGGTGCGGGGGTAGCTCTGGCTGTGCTGATCTTCAAGCTCAAGCCCAAAGCCGAGCGCAAGCCCCCACAAACCACCGCCCAGCTGGTGGAATTGAAGCCGCTGCGCGCCGAAAAGCAGGTGGTGCAGCTCGAGGTCAACGGCCTCGTGACGCCGAGGCATGAGGTCCGCCTGATCCCTGAGGTGGGTGGCAAAATCACCTACACCGCGGATTCTTTGGTCCCAGGTGGGCACGTCAAAAAGGGTGAGGTGTTGGTTCGCATCGACCCGCGCGAGTACTCGCTCCAGGTGGAGCAGCTGCGGGGGCAGATCGGCAGCGCGGAGCTGGCTGTTGAGCAAGAAGAGGCAGCGCAAGATCTGGCGAAGTACGAGTGGAAGGTACTGGGAGAGGAAGGTGCAGCTCCTCCTCTTTTCTCTCGCGAAAGCCAGAGGGCTGCGGCCGAGTCCGCCCTGAGCGCCAGCAAGAGTGCGCTGAGTCGAGCGCGGCTGAACCTGTCTCGGACCACGCTCGTGGCCCCCTTCGATGCCACGGTCGTTTCCAAGGGGGCGGACGTGGGGCAGGTGGTGGGTCCCCAGTCTCAACTGGCGCACTTGGTTGGCACCTCGGAGATGTGGGTGTTGGCGTCAGTGGCGGTAGAAGACTTGGATCTGATTTCGATCCCGGGCGTCGGCTCGGAAGAAGGCGCCAAGGCGTCCGTGGTTCAGAAGCTGGCTCGCGGCAAGCGCATCCAGCGCGAGGGACAAGTGACGCGGCTGGTCCAGCAGCTGGATGAGCGAACCCGGCGGGCTCAGGTGGTGATCACCGTGCCCCAGGCGCTCGATACCAGCGAAGGACTTCCGCTGCTGCCGGGCGCTTATGTCGAGGTGACGCTGTTCGGTAAGAGCTTCGACCAAGTTTTCAGCGTGCCCCGCGAGGCCGTTTACGAGGGCAACACCGTCTGGGTGGCGGAAGACACGGATGGCCAGTTGAAGAAGTTGGCTCGACGTGAAGTGCAGATCGCTTGGGGCAACCAGCAGCAAGTCTTCGTGACCAGTGGCTTGAAAGATGGTGACAACCTGGTCCTGACCCAACTCTCCGGACCTATCCCCGGAGCGGAAGTCAAGCCGGTGGAGCCCGCGCTGGGGGCGAATGGTTCGAAACCGAAACCCGATTCGCCCGTCCTTGCCCCCAAGCCAGAGGCTAGCGCCCAACCACCCGCCGCTGCCCGCTGAAGGTTGCTATGTCTGACAACGAGGCAGCATCATCCGAGCCCGCGCCCGCCAAGAAGCTCTCAGGGCCGATCGCGTGGATGGCCAAGAACTCCGTCGCGGCGAACTTGATGATGCTGGTCGCCATCATTGGGGGTCTGATGGCGGCGTTTTCGCTGAAGCAGGAAGTCTTCCCTGAGTTCGAGCTCGACTATGTCAACGTGACCGTGCCGTTCCCCGGCGCCAGCCCCAAAGAGGTGGAGCAGGGGATATTGCTGTCGATTGAAGAGGCCGTGCGCGGGATTGACGGCGTCAAGCGAGTGAATTCCGTCGCAGCCGAAGGTATTGGCACCGTCGTCGTCGAGCTGTTGATCGGCACGAACGCCAGCAAAGTTCAGACTGACATCAAGAACGAGATCGACCGCATTCAAACCTTCCCGGAGGAAGCCGAGGAGCCGACCGTGGCTATCGCCTCGCGCAAACGTGCGGTCATCTCGCTGATCTTCTCGGGCGACTACGACATGACCACACTGCACGAAATCGGCGAGCGGGCTCGCGCCGAGTTGTTGCAGTCGCCAGACATCACCCAGGTGGAGCTCTTCGGCATCCGCCCGCGCGAGATCGCCATCGAAGTGCCGCGCGAGAAAATGGAGGCCTACGGTCTCACCCTGCAGGAGATTGCTGCCCAGGTTCGGGCCGCGTCCGTTGAGCTGCCGGGCGGTGGGATCGACACCAAAGGCGGTGAACTGCTGGTGCGCGTCGCAGACCGCCGGTTGAGCGGTAAAGCGTTCAACGACATCGTGTTGCGCGGCACCGCCCAGGGCCATCAAATCCGTCTGGGTGACATCGCTACCATCACCGACGGCTACGAAGAAACTGACCAGGCGTCATATCTGAACGGCAAACCCGCTGTGCGCGTCACCGCCTACCGAGTCGGAGACGAAACCCCCACGGACGTTTCGAACGCCGTCAAAGAATACGCGGAGAAGGCCAAGCACCAGTTCCCCGCGGGCACCAATATCGCCACCTGGAACGATGACTCAGAGCTGCTGCGTGGCCGCATCGACTTGTTGGTTCGCAACGGCCTGCAAGGCGGGATCTTGGTACTGCTAACCCTAGCGTTATTCCTGCAGCGTCGCTTGGCAGGTTGGGTGGCGATCGGGATCCCCGTTTCGTTCTTGGGTGCGTTTCTACTGCTTCAGCCGGCTTCCGTGTCGATCAACATGGTCAGCCTGTTCGCGTTGATCGTGACGCTGGGCATGGTCGTCGATGACGCGATTGTGGTGTCGGAGAACATCCACACCAAGACCCAAGAAGGCATGGGGCGGTTGCAGGCGGCGATCCTTGGCGCGCGCGAGATGGCGGTGCCGGTGACGTTCTCCATCCTGACGACAGTGGCCGCGTTCTCACCCCTGTTCTTCGCGCCCGGGATGATGGGCAAGATCATGGGCATCATTCCGCTGGTCGTCATCGCAGTGCTGTTCTTGTCACTGCTCGAGTCGTTCTTTGTCTTGCCCTCCCACTTGGGGCACGGTGGCGAGGGACGCCCGTGGCCCATTTGGCGCCCCATAGACGCCGTGCAGGCCCGTGTTTCGCGTTGGCTCGAGAGTGTGATCGCCGGCCCATACAGAAGTCTGGTGGAACGGCTGTTGGTTTGGCGCTATGCGGTGGTGGCCTTCGGCACGGCCTCTTTGGTGGTGTGTATTGCTGCGGTGATCAGCGGATTCGTGCCGTTCAGCTTCTTCCCCAAGCTGGAGGGAGACATCGTCACGGCCACGGCGCGGCTCCCGTACGGTTCGGCGGTTGAACGGACTGAGGCCGTTGGTGACGTTCTGATGGGTGCCGCGGACAAGGCGATCGAACAGTATGGTCGCGACAAGGTGCGCGGTGTGTTTACAGAGATCGGCCAAGGACCGCGCGGGCGCGGGCCCTCCTCTGGGCCGCCGGCGCAGGGTAGCCATCTGATCACGATCGAGGTGGCCTTGGTACCTACCGACCAGCGGCAGTTCTCGAGCTTCCAGTTTGCGCAGGCTTGGAAAGAGAAACTGCCACCGCTTCCGGGCGTAGAGACCTTGTCGGTCAGCTCGAGTGGAGGGCCGTCCGCGGGTAGCCCGGTGGACATCCAGCTGACCCACCGCGACCCGAATGTCTTGGCGCAAGCGTCCAACTATCTGACTCAGAAGCTGCGAGAGTTTCCTTCCCTCACGGACGTCGACAATACCTACGCTGGCGGCAAGCCCCAGCTGGACTTCAAGTTGCGAGAGCACGAAGCGCGCAATCTGGGGCTGACCAGCACGGACATCGCGCGTGCGCTGCGGTCGTCATTTTTTGGCGCTGAGGCGCTGCGCGAACAGCGTGGCCGTGATGAACTCAAGGTGCGCGTGCGCCTGCCGAGAGAGCAGCGGACCTCCGAGTTCGATCTGGACAAGCTCACCGTTGGTACCCCTCAGGGCGGATTCGTCCCACTGCTACAGGTGGCTGACTTTGAACGTGGGCGCGCCCCGACCGCGATCACACGCGAAGAAGGCAAACGCACGGTGAATGTGTCAGCTGACTTGGTGCCAGGCACGCCTTCACCCAGGCCGATGCTGGAGTCCATTGAGTCTGCGGAGATCCCGGAGCTGATGCAGCGGTTCCCTGGCTTGGAGTGGAGGTTCGTTGGCCAAGAGCGCGAGCGACAGGAGAGCTTTTCGTCGCTGGGAATGAACTTCTTGTTTGCGCTGTTTGTGATCTTTGCGCTGCTGGCGGTGCCGTTCAAAAGCTACATCCAACCGGTGATCGTCATGTCCGCGATTCCATTTGGAATTCTAGGGGCGGTGCTGGGCCACGTGCTGATGGGGTATGAGCTGAGTTTCATCAGCGCGCTGGGCATCATCGCTCTGTCCGGTGTGGTGGTGAATGACTCACTGGTGTTGGTGGATGCGGTCAATCGCTACCGGCGTGAGGGTATGAGCGCGTACGATGCGGTGATCCGCGGCGGCATGCGGCGCTTCCGTCCAATCCTGCTCACTTCGCTCACGACCTTCTTCGGCTTGATGCCGATGATTTTTGAGACCTCACGCCAAGCGCGCTTTTTGATCCCCATGGCCATCAGCTTGGGCTTCGGGGTGCTGTTCGTGACCTTTATTGTGCTGCTCTTGGTGCCAGCCCTGTATCTGATCGTCGAAGATGCACGCGCTCGCATGGGGCGTATCTCGAACTGGCTGGCGCGCTTGTACGGACTGGACTCGAGCAAGCCGGACGAGTCCCCCGCGGAATAAGTAGTTCGGGTTCTGAGGCAGAGGCAGCAGCAGAGGCAGAGGCAGCAGCAGAGGCAGAGGCAGCAGCAGCAACGGAGGCAGAGGCAGCAACAGTGGCAGCCACCGGGGCAGTGTCAGCGGCAGCCGCTTGGCGCTGACTCAGCGACAGATTCGGGCGCTGCTGCCGAAGTGCTGTGTTCATTGCTACCGCTCACCTTCTGCGCCACCTCTGGTGGAGCACTATGGCATATCGTCTCATCGGTGTCACAGAAGCTGCGCTTGTTGGTTTGCATGAACACAACCCTCCGGCAGCAGCTACTTGAGCAATGCATCACAATCATCCAGCAAGCGCGTCCGCTCGTGGAGGCCATCGAACGCAAAGATCGGGACCTTGGGACTCAGCTCAAGCGTTCTCTCAATAGCGTTGCGCTCAACGTATCGGAAGCTTTCGGTGGTCGGGCAGGTAACGCCCGGTTGAGCTTCCGGCGTGCGCTGGGGGAACTCTACGAGTCTCAGGCAGCTCTCCGGGTCAGTGCGGCTTGGGGGTATGTCACCGAACACCAAGCGCGAGCTGTGGTTGACGCATTGGATGCAATGGGAGCGCGACTCTACGGGCTGTCGAAGCGCTAGCCGTCGCCACTTGGGACGTCGTTTTAGTGTTTCATGCAGTCTCGATGCGACATGGCCGCTTCAGCAGCAGAGGCAGTAGCAGAGGCAGTAGCAGAGGCAGCAGCAGAGGCAGCAGCAGAGGCAGCA
>JBNLEN010000286.1:0-6436 GCA_050304975.1 Polyangiaceae bacterium | reverse complement strand
GCCAGGCGCCGGAGCCGGGCGAAGAGTTCGACCCGGACTCGGACGCGGTGCCCGACATTGCCGAGTGCGTGCAAATGGCCCTGGTTGGCTGCTTTGCGCAGTTTGGTGGTCTAGCACCAGACGTGGAGCCACCCGGCGCGGGTGATGCCCAGGCCGATGCGGATGAGTCCTCCGAGCCGTTTTCGATCGAACAAGTGCTCGAACGCTGCTCCAGGGATCGGGGCGAGTAGGCTCGAGTTTGATGGGCGTTCGCGGACCCAGCTATTGGTTGTTCGGGTTGGAATTAACACATAGCGCTCCCAAGATGCGTGGCGTTTCCGACAAGCGCTCGAGCATGGGATCCAGAGGTAGCTGGCAGCCAGCCAGGTGGAGCGCGTAGGCGGCCAAGTGCTTGTCTTGGTACACGAAGCCAGGGCCAGTGACGCGGGGTGCGCGCACCAAACACTGTGCGGGCTTAGTGGGGGCCGGGCTTGCGCTCGGAGGCGGGGCGTTGCCGGTCGCGGAAGGCTCGGCTGTCGGCTCAACTTTGGGCGGCGAGCAATCACGGTATTCGAGCAAACTGCGCGCGAGGGGAAGCTCACTCTCATGCTTGCCGAGCGCAGCCAAAGCTGCGTGCAGCTTCAGCTGATCGCTGCTCGGCGGCGGACTGCTCGGGGCCGGATTGTCTGCCTGCTTAGCCTTGGGCGCTTGAGCAGCACTGGTAGTGTGTAGCTGTTTCTCGAGAGTTCGAAGCGCTTCCTCGCGCAGCTCCGCCGAAGTCCGAGTGAGGCGATGAATGATGATCGCGAGTTCGGCATACGAGTTTTGCACCTGTTGCACACGCGCGGTCAGCAGTTTCACTTCCTCCGCTTCCGGGCGCGCCCGCCGTTGGTTCAACTTTCGCAACAGCGGGCCGTTCTCCAGCGCTTCCTGATCCTGCAGCAGCTTCAGGCAGATCTGGTGGTCGGCTTCCAAGTTGGTGTCCAGACCTGCAATCACGCGAGTTCGAAAGCGTGGGTCTGTGGCAATCGACGTCAGCTCTTCAGTGCTGAGCTCAAATCCTGTCAGAAAGCGAAGCAACGTTCGTGCAGGCCCGTCTTGGCAGGTCTCGACTTCGTGGCTCAGGGCAAGGCGCCGAAGGTGGTCGTCCTTGTTCTTAGACTGACGAGTGACGCCTGCCCACGCTACCAATTGGTCCAGCTGCGCGACGAGTTCGGTATTGTCGGCGATGCAAACTTCGGAAAGCGTGCGCTTCAGCAGATCCGGGGTGGTGGCAATCTGGGGTCTTGCGTGGTTCGAGTGGCTCTCCAACAGCGAATAACAGCCGAGTGCCTTCAGCAGAGGTGCAGGCGGTGGCTTCGATGCCAAAAGCGTTTCCATGAGCTGCTGGGTTTCGGTGGGATGTTGATACGAATGACTGGTCCGGCAGTAGCCCTCGAGCACGGCTGCTTTGAAGTCGGGATCTTCTTGCTCCGAACCAATGTGCGTCTTGACCAGTGGCTCAGCATCAGTCCCGAGCGTGGTCATCGCTTCCAGCAGAGCTGCGGCGCGCTGTTTGTGGCTCTCGTTCTGGAGAATTTCTGAGTACGCAGCGACGAGATCTACCTGCTTTTGGATCGATGTCGGCGTCAGAGGTCCGGGCTTGCCGTCGGCGCCAATGCTTGATGTTCCTACCTCAACCACCAAATTTCGCTTGAGCACCCGCAGCTGCAGCATCTGGATCTCGCGCTGTACGTTGCCTTTGCGGGCGGAGGCGCGCACGAATTCTCCATTTTCGCGGAACACCGCCTGGTAGGTGATGTTGCCGCCCTCGGTGACGGTCGCGTTGCGGAAGTGGGCTGGGAAAGCCAGCTCTCCCACGATGATCGGCAGCAAGATGATGCACGCGGGGGAGTGACCGCAGGCTCCGCCGCCAGAGCTTTCTTTTTGGCCTTTGGTGACTTCGACGGTCACGTCAGGAGGATCATGCAGTGCTTTGACGCCTTCCAGAGTCGTCGGCTCGGCGACGAAACTTTCGAACTCTGCAGGGGAGCTGCAGCGTGTGCAGCCACTCAGCCCCCCGGCGAGCCAAGCACTCATTGTCAATGCCAGCATCCGCAGCATCACGTCCCTCCATCCCATGGGGACCAGCCTATGGGATCGCCGCCGCAGGTGCCAGCCCGGAAGTGCTTGTCAGAAGCTGGCGCCGAGGGTGCTGGCGATGGTCAAATCCGTCTTTTTGACGGTGTTGGGTGGGCGGCTGTCGTGCAGTAGCGACAGACTGATGCCCAAGGAGAACACTTTGTCCGCCTGGGCCTTCAGGGAGAGTTCATCGAGCAAGCGGAAATTACCAAAGTTCGTGAAACGCGGTTGGTAGTACACGGTGTTCTGCGCCGTCAGGCGCTCGCCGAGTGCCACCCGAGCGGTCAAGAAGTTGCTCCAACGAAGCGCCGTGACTTCTGGATCGTCCGGTCCGTCTTGTGGCACATCCAAGCGCTCGAATTCCAGCATGGCAGCGCTGCCGCCCCACAGCATGATTTCATTTTCGTGCACGATCTCTACCCGCGCGCCAGCGCCCCCCAAAGCACGCAGCTCAAGCAGTTGAAAAGCATTGAACTGGTACTGGGCGAATAGCTCGCTGCCAAGGTGTGGGATCCACATGCCCGTCCAGCGCAAATGGGCGAAGCCCTGGTCTACGAAGTCTTCATCGTCGCGTTCGGCAAAGCGAAGGTTGCCGGTCAAAAGCACGCGTTGGTGGATGAAGGGTGGCCTCTCATCACTCGCTTGAGGATACAGAGTCTGATATTGGAGCAATCCGCTCGCACCGACGTCCACTACATCGACGTTGCCCCTGGAGACGGAGAGCTTGCCCTCCGCCGCACCAGAAAAGCCGTCCGCCAGCAATTCTGAGCCAAAACCTTCTGCGTTGACCGGTTGCGCGTAGCCTGGTCTCGCTACGCTGACGATGAGCCAAATGACGCCGAGCCGCAGTGTGTCGAGCCGCAGTGCATCGAGCCGCAGTGCGTCCAGAAGCAGTCGTGCATTCCGTGATGTCACCTGCTGCACCATAGAGTGATGCGTAGCTCTCGTAAACCGCTGGTGGGCCGTTAGGACTGACGCTAGGCTGACGCGATGGCTTTGACCCAACTGCTCCGCTGCAGCGCGACGCAGCTAGCGCAAAAGATCCGTTCCGCGGAGGTGAGTGCAACCGAAGTGGTCACGGCGCATCTGCAGCGCATTGCGGAGGTGAACCCGCGGGTCAACGCGGTCACCGTCGTGATGGAAGAGGCGGCACTGGCGGCTGCCAAGCGTATTGATGACGGCGCGCGCGACGGGCCGCTGTGTGGCGTGCCGTTTACGGTCAAAGAGAATATCGACTGCCAAGGAACTGCCACGACCCAAGGCTCGCCGAGTTTGGAGTTCGCATTGCCTTACTCGGATGCGCCCGTCGTTGAGCGCTTGCGTGCGGCGGGAGCCATTCCGATCGCGCGCACCAACTTGTCCGAGTTGGGTTTTCGCGTGTGCACGGCAAACCCCCTGCGGGGACAGACCCTGAACCCATATGATCCCAAACTGACTCCAGGCGGCTCGAGTGGTGGTGACGCGGTCGCGCTGGCGACAGGCATGACGGCACTCGGCCTGGGCAATGACTTGGGCGGTTCGTTGCGCAATCCGGCGTACTGCTGCGGCATCGCAGCACTCAAGCCGACCATTGGGCGAATCCCGCATTCGAGTTCGTTGCCGCCGCACGACTCGGGCATGGCGGGACAGGCGATGCTCGGCCAAGGCCCGATGGCGCGAACGGTAGCGGATCTGCGTGTGAGTTTGTCCGTGCTGGCAGGGCGTGACTACCGCGATCCGCGCACGGTCGATGCGCCATTGCAGGGGCCGGAGCCTGAGCTCAGGCGTGCAGGCCTAATCACGCAGTTTCGTGGCCTGCAACTGCCGGATGGGACCCATGAGGCGCTGCGGCGAGCCGGGCAGATCTTGGCGCACGCGGGCTGGGAAGTGGAAGAAGTCGTGCCTCCCGAGTTGGATCGCGTGTGCGAAATTTGGGGCAGGTTGTTGGTGGTGGATCTCTTGGCGCAGCTACCGAGACTGGAAAGGGCGCTCAGCAAGACTTTGGCTGAACACCTGCACGCGATGTGTGGGCGCTATGACGTCAACCAAATGTCGAACCACATGATCCACACGGAGCGATCTCGGTTGCGGCGTTTGTGGTCCGGCTTCCTGCAGGAGTACCCGGTATTGGTGGGGCCGACCTGGACCTGTCTACCCTGGCCATTGGAAGCTGACTTGCACCCCACTCGGGGGCTGGACATGATCGCGGACGCGACACGCTTTGTATTGCCCGCGAATGTGTTGGGGTTGCCAGCGTTAGCGATGCCGATGGCCTGTGCCGATGGCTCTGAAGCATCGTTGTCAGGCGCAGGGACGCTGCCCGCGGGGGTTCAGATCTACGCGGATCTGTGGCGCGAAGATTTGTGCTTGGAAGTGGCGGAGTTGATCGAAGCTAGCGCGCCGCACGTGACCCCGATGGACCCGGGGTTCTAGAGTCTGTTGAGCAGGTGCGTCGCAGGTGCTTCGCCGCTAGACTTGCTCGCCCGCTTTCGGGGCCTTGGGGCGCATCGATTCAGCGGAATGCCAAGCCGGATTGCTGGAAAACGCGGCCGCACACGTGAGTGAACACAGCCAGTACTGGCGTCCATGATAGGTGAGCATGCCGGTGGCGCCACGCCGATCGGTGGGGTTGCGGCAGACTGGGCAGATCGGCGTTTCGTAGTCCCCCAACACCAAACCCAGCGAGTACAGCAGCACCGGGCCCGACACGTTCTTGAGGTGGACTTGCCCCAACTCAACTACTGGTAAGCCACGATTGTCCGCCGCTAGCGCGACTTCACGCGTGGAAAGCACCTCACCCGGATGCGCTTCGCTGGCAACGCGTGACGCCAAGTTGACGTCCGCGCCGAAGATGTCGCCACCGCGTTCTACGGCGCTGCCGTGATGCATGCCGGCGCGAAGCGAAGGAAAGCGCGCATCGCTGGCGACGGCGACCAACAGTTGCTCAACGAAGCTCAGGGCGGCGTCTTCGCTGGCGCAGGTGACGAGCACCGCGTCACCGATGGTCTTCACCAGGCGGTCTCCTTTGCCCAACGCGGATTTGGTGAGCGCAAAAAATCCCTCAGCCAAGTCCGCCGCATTCGCGTCCCCGCGCGTTTCCGTCAATGCAGTGAACCCAGCGATATCGACGAAGCAGAAAGTGGCCTCGATGCGTTCGACTTGGTTGGGTTGTTTACGCATGACGGCAGGAGCGGCGGCGCGCATGGCCATTCGGCGACACGTGCTAATACAAACGACCTGTAGCAGGCCCCGGATAAGGAGCCCAGGGGCTGCCGCACCTGGCTGATTTCTTCAGAGATCCTCAGGGCTTAAATATCTTCGCCGGTTGGGGCAATGGAAGCATCACGCCGGCAGCGGCGACAAACCGGGCTCCAGACCTTGGATTGACCGCGTAGACTGTCGTCGTGAACTCAGCCGCTGCGTGGTTCGGTATGACGCTCGCTATTTTGGGCGTTTCCCTATTCGCGGGATGTTCCGCGGAACTAGCAGATGCCAACCGCTGTCAGGCGTTTGCTGCAGCTGCTTGCCGCAGGTTGTGCGATCAGGCGCCCGACGGGTGCCAATCCACGCTTCAGGCGCGCTGCGCCAAATCCAACCCGGATGTTGTGAGTGCGGCCGCCTTGGACGATTGCATCCATGCCTTGAGCAGCTCTCTGGAATGCACCAAAACCGTCGAGGACAGCTGCCCATTGCGACTGACGGAAGGGATAAGCGCACCGGATCCCGAAGACATTCATTTTGATCCCAACCCGGCGGATTAGCGTCCGGGCAGCAGCCGTAGCCCAGCGAAGCGGCTACTCGTTGCCTAGAAGAACATCAGGCCTGCCGAGGCGCTGAAACCAAGATCGAGGAAAGCGCTGGCGCGCGCCTGGTCCATCGTGTTGCCTCCAACTTGCAGTGGAAGCCAGCCCGACAGTTGCGGGCCCCGCAGCTGAGCGTAGAAGGGTAGCCCTCCGCAACTCGCCAAACCGATGCCGGTCGCGGAAAGTCCTGCGTTCACCAGGATATCCTGATCAAAGTCGGTAACGACCTCCAGCTCTAGACTGGGGGACAGGATTGACACCCGCAGCTGGGTTGAGTCGAAAATACTCGCACCAGACAGGTTTGGACCGCGAACGCCCCCTGCGAATCGTCCGTCGACGTAGCCCAACTGCAACCCGATGCCCTGACCGCCCAAGATCACTCCGACCTCACCCAACGCACCGCTCGGAGCATCCGCCGTGAAGTAGTGTAGTTGGAAGTACGTTGACGGCGCGAACCTGACTTCGGCGGGCCCAGACGGGTCGCGTTCACGCGCGAGCGGAATGTGGAACGGCAGCTCTGGCGTTACGCCGGACGGGGCCGCTTCAGGCAGCGG
>JBNLEN010000285.1:0-6613 GCA_050304975.1 Polyangiaceae bacterium | reverse complement strand
GATTCGCTCTTCGCTGGGGCCAAGCCCGCATCAAGCCGGGCCGGCAGCCACGCGCCCCCGCCGCCGAGTCGACGCAGCGCCGCTCCGACAAGCCGTTCGGTGGCGCCCCTGCCTCCGCCGAGTGTTCGCTCCTCACGGCCACGCGCAAACGTTCCCCCGCCACCTCCGCCGCCTCCAACGAGTTCGAGGCGGACAGACCAAGCGCAACCAGATCAGCAAAAAGCCTCGATTGCCCTCATCAAGCCGATCGAGGCCCCCTCCGTCAACTCGCCTGAAAACACCTTGGTGGGCGCGCCGCCGCCCGGCGAACCGGTGCCACCCAACGACGAGTTGTTGCAGCCGGACCCCTTCGAACCGCCGGCTCCCAGCGTGCCTTCGGCAGCGCTGTTTCTCGGTGGGGGGCCACAACCACCGACGCCACCGGCCGACACAGGCGCGTCTGACGAATCGACCGGTGTTGCATCGACCGGTGCTGCATCCATGGAGACCGCATCGACGGCGACTGAACAGCCCAGCGCGTTCGACGACGAGGATGTGACGACTGTCGGGGAACGCATCGATACTCCACCCGCCACACAACGGGTGACGACTGGTCGCTTCACGGGCACACTACCGCCGGCGCCCAAGCCGCCCCCTGCTTCCAGCCCATCGTCAACGCGGCTGTCGGCTCCGCCACCCATGCGAGCCCCTTCGGTCTTACCGCCGCTCGACAGCCCGCCACCGGTCAGCGCTGAGTCGATGCATCCCGCGACCGTGAGTGTGACGCCCCAAGCGCCAGGGCGCAGTCGGCTGCCATTGTATGGCGCACTGTCGGCGGCGGCGGTGCTGTTGGTGGCCGTGGTGGTGTTCTTTAGCGGCAGTGGCACAGGCAAACTCGTGGTCAGTGTGGCCGGCCCTGGTGGCGTCCCGCTTTCCGGCGTTCGAGTCTACGTTGACCAGCAACTGCGGTGTGAAGCATCGCCCTGTGTCATGCCAGAGCTCGATGCCGCCAGTCACCTAGTCGAGGTAGAAGCTGAGGGCTTCAGTCGCACGGCGGCTCAAGCCGTCGTCGTCAAAGAAGACGAAGACACGGCGCTCAACGTGCCCCTCACCGCCAGACTCCCAAGTGCCGAGCCGAAAGAGGAGCCGGTCGCCGCAGCCGAAGAGAAAGCGGCGGTCCCGGTAGCCGAGCTCGAAACCGAGACGGACACCTCTGACGAACAGGAGTCGGCGGGTGGTGATTCAGAAGAAGAGGACGACAAGGCCAAGTCCGAAGAGACAGAGCAAGCCGAGGCGCCAGCGGCGGGTGACGAAAGTGAAGCGCGGCGCGCGGCCACTTCTGCGAAGGCCTCTGCAAAGCACGCCAAGTCCAAATCCAAGACGACAAGCGCTGCGAAAGCCGTGGCTGGACCTACCAATTCTGTCAAGGCAACGAACGGCACGTTGAACCTGAATTCGATCCCCTCCTCGACGGTCATCTTAAACGGCCGCCCCCTCGGTAAGACGCCACGTATGGGCATTTCGGTGAAACCGGGAACATACACCGTCGTTTTTGTCCACGCCGAAAAGGGCCGTAAACGGGCCTCGGCGAAGGTCTCTTCAGGCGATACCCGCACCGTTAGCGTCCGCTTCTGAGGCCAATTGCGCCGCAACTGGCGCGGCGGAAACGGCAGATCCCGATCGACCCCTTGCGTCGACGCCGGCGATGCGGCAAACATGCCCGCACGCTAGGGGTTTGTCATGTCGATATCTGTACTCACGAGAGTTTCCCACCGCTTCTTCAGCCACACGCTGCTCGTCCACTGTCTGCGGCTAGGTCTGGTCACTGGCCTGGTTGTTGGGGCCGCAGCCTGTAGTAAAGACAAGAAGCCGAGCGCGGACGAAAAGCCCGCAGCGAGCGCTGAGGCGCCCGCGGGCATCGAGCTGACGTATAAGCTGTCACCGGAGCAGCTGAAACAAGCTGAGGACTTGGTCAAGAAGGTCGATGAGAAGAATTGGCGCTTTCCGCCCAAGCAGGCCAACCAAACCAAAAACGCTCGTATCTTCACCTATCTAGCCGCAACGAGTGAGCAGCCTGAAGTAGTCGGCGCGGCGCTCCAGGGCATGTACAGCTCGTACTCGTCCCACTCCAAGCGCAAAGAAAAGCCCGATGAAGACTTCGCCAAAGTGGTGATCAAGCACCTCGATTCAAAAGACGACAAGCTAGTCGCTCGGGCTCTTAGAGCCGCCCGCACCGGGATGTCTGGCAAGGAAGGCAACTCTGAGCTGGTGAAGAAAGTGGTCAGCCTGGCGGATCGTTACAAGTCCGGCGCTGGTCGCTACGCTTTGATCGACGCCTTGCGTGTCGTGGGCTTCGATTTGCGCAACGATGAGTTGATGGCGGTGTTCGAAAGCTCACTCCAAGACGAACAACCGTACGTGCTGTCGTACGCGCTGCAAGCACTCTACCGCGCCACGCGCTCGATCAAGAACAAAGATGCCGTCAAAGCCCGTGCTTTGGAGTTGGCCAAACATGCTGACCCGGGAGTGCGCGGACGCGCCTTGGAGCTACTGGGCAGCATCAGCCGCAATGACGAGGCGGTGCGCAATGTGGTGTTGGCTGCGCTGAGTGATGAGCACCCCTACGTCCGCTCGGAAGCCGCCGAATCGACGGCGCGCCTGCGCTACCAGCCTGCGATTCACCTATTGATGAAGCTGGTGGATCAAAAAGAGCGCAATCGCTACGAGATCAAAGGCTGGACTACCCTCGATGGCAAGCCCGGTCGGCTACATCACGATGGCTCTGCCTGGAGCTACGTGCAGGACGCCGCCATCAACGCCATCCGCAGCCTGAGCGGCAATGAGCTCAAACTCACGCGCATCGCCCCCAAGCAAGTGGATGAGGGCCTGGCCAAGAATGTCGAGGAAGTGAAGGCTTGGTACAAGGCGAACAAATCCAAGATCCCTGAAGCGGACGCGCCGGCGATCGACACGACCGCGCAAGCCACGTCCAAAGATCAGCCAGCCAACAGTGGAGCGGCGCCCGCCGAACCAGCACAGAAAACAGCACCAGCACCAAAGGCAGCACCGGCGCCAGCAGCAACACCCAAGGCGGCTCCAGACGCGCCAGCACCAAAACCAGCAGCACCCAGCCCGGCGCCCTGAGGCATCAGTCACGAGCTCCGGCAGCTGCGTCAGCCCTGATCAGCAGATGGGGTGCACGCGCAGCGGCTCGGGCAATGGCTGGGGGCCGCTCAACCCAAACGAGAGTGGTAGTCGACCGCTGCTGATGGCCTTGACCGCGACCAATTCCCCGACCCGACCGAGCTCCACATAGCGGGTTGATGAAGCCGGATCGAAAGACTTCAAGACGGCAGCGTATTGCAGATGCTCCCCTCTCAGCCAAGCCCGCAAGCGTGCTACCTGCTGAGGCCACAAATAGTATTCTTGGTGATAGTCAGGCGTCGGGGAAAACTCTGGAGCTACCTGCGGGATTTCTTCCCCCCACAGAAACCCAAGTCTCTGCAGACTCTCCTGGTAAGCCGCCCGCGCCGCCGCGCTTCCATTCTGGGCTGCTCCAAAACCGATCAGCAGCGGTGCTTCTGGCGTTTTGGGCCAGCCGACGAAGACTCCTGCATGCCAAGGCTCCTGCGTGATCACATAGCTCTCCAGCTCGTAGAGCTGCGACAGCTCAGGGTGCTCAGCCGGCAACTCGACTGATTGTGGCCGCAGTTGGCCACACCAGCTGCGCAGAACCAGATCTCTCTCGATCAGCTCCCGCTGCGCCCGGTGACATGCATCCGTCCAGTCTTGGCCCAACGCGACGCCGTTGCTCTTGGAGTATTGCCAGCGCTCAGGTTCAGGACTCGCGGGGAAGATCTGCGCTCTGTCCAAGGTCATAGTCGCCCCATCGCTATCCTCGACGCGCAACTGCTCGGTCCCCTGGATCGCATCGATCAGCAGGATCCGCTCGAGCAATTCGAAGTAGGCCCTTGGCAGCGGCATCTCACTCGGGTGGGCCGCGCTGCCCATCATCGTCTGCTCCCCACGCTCAGCCACCAGTCCCGACAGCTGGATCTTCAAGCCGCAGACGTCCGCAGTGTCTGCAAACTCCTCGGTCAGGTTCCAGCCCAGAGGTAGTGGGTGGCGCCGCAGCAGTTCTGCAAGCGCAGGGCTGACATCTGACATGCATTCAGTCTGGCATCAGATCCAAACTGAACCACCTCATTCTTCGAGCTTTCAATCTTTGACGTGCAGCCCGCACTCGCGCTTCGTCTCTTCTTCCCACCACCATCGACCGGCCCGTTCATGCTCGCCCGGCCGCACAGCGCGCGTACACGGCTCACAGCCGATCGAGATGAAGCCATGATCGTGCAGCTCATTATACGGCACGTCATTGTCGCGAATGTAGCGCCATACCCGACTGCTGCTCCACTCGGCGAGGGGATTGAGTTTGACCAGCTCACCATCGCGACCGGAAAACGCCTCATCCACATGGAGTTTCTGGAGCTCCACGCGCGTCACGCTCTGATCTTTGCGTTGGCCAGTGATCCACGCAGGCCGGGTGCTCAGCGCGCGACGCAAAGGCTCCACCTTGCGAACCCCGCAACACTCCTTGTGGCCGTCATCATAGAAACTGAAGAGGCCTTTCTTGCGCACGAAATCTTGGAGGGGCTCCGCCTGGGGACTGAAGAGCTCGATCTCAATTCCGTAGAGAGTGCGGACACGGTCGATGAACTTGTAGGTTTCAGAATGCAAACGCCCGGTGTCCAAGCAGAACACCGAAAAAGGCAAGCCTGTCTTGATGGCCATGTCTATCAGCACCACGTCTTCGGCCCCGCTGAAGGCAATCGCGCAGTCAGCTCCGAAACGCGACAGGCCCCAACGCAGGAGTTCTTCAGGCTCCGCGTCCGCCAGCCGAGCCGCCGCTTGCTCAAGCGGCTCTTGGTCAGAGGCCGGCGAGGCTGCGGCACGCGTCTGACTTGCCTTGGGTGCGAGTTGCTCTTTGATGAACTGCAGCACACTCTTGTATACCTTGGGCTCGTCAGCCTGCGTCTGTCGGACGATGAAGAAGGGTGCGACCTTGACGCCGTACTCGGCGCCAAGCTTCATCCCAGCAGAATCCGGATCGGTTTCGTCGGCCCAAACGACCTCATCAATCCGTTCCCAGAAGCCGCGGTTTCGTAGCAATTCCTCTGCCTGTGCGCACTTGCGGCAGGGACCGCCGTTTTCCAAGCGCTTCTTGACCATTGTGACGTGCATGATGGGGCCTGAAACATCGGGCCTAGCGCGCGCTTGGTCAAGCGTCGCGAGCCCCAACGGCAGCCGGGCAGCGGCCCGCCTGACCCCCGGGTCGACGCCGTGTCCCCCGGCTCCCCCAGGCTGGCTGCCATGAGCGCCGGTCTGGAGCTTGCCAGAAGCAGGCCCTTGATCTACCGAATCGTCATGAGCAATTGGGAGGGGCTGAGGTGAAGTGCGGCAGCTGCGGGGCCCAGATCGGCGCCCAGGAAATCAACTGCCGCTTCTGCGGGGCAGTGACCCAGTTCGGACTGCACCAACAACATCATGAGCGCCAGCACCGCGCCCACTTGGAAGCGTTAGAAAAGCACCACGCTCTGCACGGGGAAGCTCAACGTCAAGCCGAGGCCCAGGCGTCGCTCAAACGTACCGCCAACTTCTCGCTGTTTTGGGGGATTGGCGGCTTTCTGCTGTGCGTCTGCTTCATTCCCAGCGTAGTGGCCGTGGTGTTGGGTCTGCGCGCTCGGACGATGTCCAAGAAATATGGGTTGGTGTTGCCCGCCAACGCCACGGTCGGCTTGGCCCTAGGCGCCGTCGGGTTGCTATCCGGGGCGAGCCTGATCGTCATCGGTATTGTCAGCGACATGAAGAAGCAGGCCCGAATTGACGAACTGGACGCGCAACTTCAGAAGGCCAGCGAACAGACATTGGACCAACCCACCGCCTGCCGACTGACTGAAAAGCGCCTGCTGCAAAAGGGCTTTGGCGGCGACAAGTCTGTCGACGAATTCGAGTGCGACGGCAAGCTGGTGCAGAACGGCACCCGCGCCACACTCGAAAGTGTTCGCTTCGAAGCGGACACTAAGGACGTCACCGTGCGTGCTTGCCTGGAGTACGGCGCGCGCTGGAGCGTGCAGGGCTTCCGCGTGAACGCCGCTTGTGACCAGCCAGATGACACCAACGCGAGCGCTCCTGTCAGCAGCGCGGCTGGAGCCGAGCCGACTGCGAGCTCGAGGCCCGCCCAACCCCCGCCGAGTTCGAGCGCGGCCTCTCCCTAGACGGCCCGCGCTAGGCGTCCAGCGCGAACTCCACCCGCACCCGATCTTGCAGCTTCAACGCACCTAGCATCGCGCGATATGGTTTGATGTTGAAGCGTGACGGCTGAAGTTCCAGCTCCCCCACCCATTGCTCGGCTTGGCGACGCACGTTGACCTTCACATCAGCAGTCACTCCGCACAGGCTCAACAGCAGCCGCTGCGTTCCTTCGCTGGGATCTCCACCGACGACGCGGATCATTGGGTAGCGCGACACGTTGAGCACATCACGCCTCATGGCATCCAACACCTGTTGCGATTGTTCGTCGCTCAGCGACTCCGTCGTGATCCGGCTGGGCGCCATCGCTAGCGATGTCGGAGGC
>JBNLEN010000284.1:0-6622 GCA_050304975.1 Polyangiaceae bacterium | reverse complement strand
GGGTGCGTCGAGCGGTATGTGCCACAGCTGGGCATATCCAGCTTCAGCAGTGATCACTCCGCGCTCGCAGCTAACCCATGTGAAGGGGTTCGAGCAGGTCGAAAACAGAACCCACGTAAACAGCCCTGATGCGATGTCCTTCACCGCCACGAATCCCTCGTTGCCCATCGCACCCTCGCCACAAGACACTTCAATGCCCTGCGGACCGAGCATCGTAGCCAGAGGAGTAAGCTCTACCCACTGATCGGGGTCGTTCAGCCACGACTCCGGGACTGTCGTGTCGCCCCCGGAAGAAATCACGCATCGCAGTCGCCCGGCGTCACCGGTCGTATGCGCCTCCAACAGTCGCAGTCGACCATTAGCGAAACAGATCGCGTCCATCTGAAGCGTGCATCCAGCACGCCATCGTCGTTGAAGTGTCTGGTCCAAAGGTATAGCCCCGACGCTCAGGCCGGCATGTTCGGGTTCTAGATCGCGGAGTCGTGCTCATCTAGGCCGAAGGGGGATGCGGCTATTCGGCGAGCCGGAATGGCTGGTCGAAACACATCGATCACCGGATTCGATTGGGGCCCCCGGGGAGGCCCAAGCCGCCCGCGGCCACCCCAGCTTTTCTCGCGGCTGAGTGACGACCATGGCGATCCTGCCCAAGCGACCTAACCATTCGGCGGCTCTGGAGCAGTGCTTTGGAGCAAGATCAAGTCTATTTGCCACACTTACCGGGCGCCAGCCGCTCATGCTGGTTTTGGGATTCAATGCGGCATTTGCGCATCTCAACAACGGATTCGCGTTGCATCCATCGTGTCCGAATCTTTCGACCCTGGGTGCAAATAGGTGAGACACTTTGACATGCGAACAAGCGCACTCATCGCCTGGCCGTTGCCGTTCTGCTGGTGAGCGCTTAGCCAGCGGCACAAGCTTCCGCCAGAATCGCAACCTACCGAGCATCCAGGGCATGCACAGGATCGCTCTGCCGCCATCCTCGATATCGTTTTAGGTTTTGAGAAGAACCAAAGCGACTGAATCAGATGCTGCGACAATGCACTCAAACGCTCGGGGCGCTAATCCTGACAGCTGCCTGCAGTGGAAAATTAGACGAGGCACCCGTGGGAGCCCCTGCTAACGGGCCCAATTCAGCGGACTCACCAGGCTCACCGCTGGCTCCGGGCTCCTCCAATGACGGGCTACCAGGACAGCAGCCAACCGCGGGAGCACCCGGGCAAATGGGAGGTCCCGGCGATGGCGCGGCTCCGGGCGTGCCTGGGGCGCAAGGGCCGACGGACGCGCTGGCCGATTGTGACACCCCTGGCCCGCGCGTGATCCGGCGACTCACCGCCAAGCAGTATGAAAACACGCTGTTGGCCCTCCTAGGAGAGGGTTTCCCAGTGGAGGACGTGCTCGCGGATCCGGTCGTTCACGGTTTCAAGGCCGACGCCCGAGAGGCGCTGGTGAGCGATCTCACGGGCGAGTTGCTGATGAACTACGCCGAAAGGCTCGCTTCATGGGTGATCGAAAATCAGGTATGGAAGGTGGCGAGCTGCAACACGCACGAAGACGGCTGCCATCGCCAAATAGTGACTGAATTCGGGCAGCGCGCTTTTCGACAGCCGCTCACCGACGAGCAGATCAACGCCTATGCTCAGCTCTTCGCTGCAGAAGAAACCTTCGAAGCGGGGCTTCACGTCGTTGTCAGCACTATCTTGCAGTCCCCATACCTGCTGTATCGGCGCGAGCTTGGTGAACCCGACCCTGCGAATCCGGGACAGTATCGGCTGACGCCGTATGAGATCGCCAGTGAGCTCTCGTACTTTCTGATGGACTCACCTCCTAATGACCAACTGCTCAACGTGGCAGCAGAAGGGCGCCTGTCCACCCCGGAAGAAATTGACCAACAGGTCTACGCCTTGATGGGACAGCAGCCGGCAAAGGACGCG
This sequence comes from Polyangiaceae bacterium, assembly GCA_050304975.1. Lineage (GTDB taxonomy): Bacteria > Myxococcota_A > Polyangia > Polyangiales > Polyangiaceae > SZUA-265. Next base: position 4,691 of record JBNLEN010000284.1, on the reverse strand, counting down.
CTAGCCCGATTCATCCACGGCTGGTTGGAGGTGGATACCCTCTATAAGAAGGCCAAGGACCCGCAACTCCTGGAGCTCACGGAGCCGTTGCGGGAATCGATGCTTGGCGAAACTCGCGCGTTCTTCCTGGAGCTGTTTCAAAACGGAGGAACTATCCACGATCTCTACGGGGCTGATTTCACGATGGTCGATCAGCAATTGGCTCAGCTCTACGGCTTCGGCGGTGGAGGTGACGGCTTCAGCAAGGTACCCCTCGAAGGGCGGCGCGCCACGGGGGTGCTCGGACATGCTGCCTTCTTGACAGAACACTCCTTGCCTGAAAATTCCTCTCCGGTTCAGCGGGGCGTGATCGTTCGCGAGCGGCTGCTCTGCCAAGACTTGCCCCCAGTCCCGAATGATCTGGACACCAACTTGAGCGAGCCCGGCGGTTTCGCCAACAATCGTGAGCGCTATGAACAGCATAGCTCCGATCCCACCTGTAAGGCGTGTCACTCGATCATCGATCCGGTTGGTTTCGCCTTCGAGAATTACGATGCATTCGGGCGCTATCGAACAGACGAAGGGGGCTCCCCGGTCGACGCGTCGGGCCAGCTGACGAATGTGACAGGCGGCCCCATCCCGCTGGATGGACTGCAAACGTTGAGTGACTTCTTGGCCGGCAGCGAGGAGGCGCGCTCGTGCTTCATTCGGTACTGGTCGTACTACGCCTACGGACAGCAAGACTGGGAGCAACAAGAGTGCAACCACGACGCCATTCGCGCTGAGGCGGCTGCCAACGGTAACAAACTGCAGAGCACACTGTTCGCGATCGTTCACGCTCCACATTTCACGCGCCGAGTTGCCAATGACTAACCCCAGAGTTCACTTGAACCGACTGCGGAGTAACAAGACCCTGCGCTCCTGCAACCGACGAGACTTCGCCAAGGCAGCCGGCTTGGCCGCGCTGTTCGCCCCATTTCTGCGACACGTCACGCCTTCGTACGCGCAGACCGCATTGGGCCCCGCGAAGTATCTGTTCATCTTCTTCACCCCAGGCACGGAACCCGCCGTCTGGCACCCCGCTGGCTCGACTGCGTCCAGCATCGTGCACAGTTCGATGACGGAGCCGCTGGCACCGCTCAACGACAACCTGGTTTTGGTCGACAGGTTGGACAGCATGGGCAGCGCAGGCAACCATGGATCTCCCGGCGGACTCACTGGAGTTGGCTACTCAGCAACCAAAATGATCTCGCTCGAGCAGTACGCCAGCGACCAGCTCGGTGAAGCCGGGATCTCGAAACAGATTCCGAATCTGGTGCTGGGCAGCGTCGCTTCCGAACAACAGACCACATTCTATCGCGGCGGGAGGGCCATCACTCCAATATTCTCCCCCAGCTCCGCCTATGGTGCGATCTTCGGCGGCGGAGACGCGGAGTTCCCAGGGGCGTCAGGTGAGCCAGCCGCTGACGCGCGACTAAGACGACGTCAAAGTATGCTGGATGTACTCAACGCTGAGGTCAATCAACTGTCCATGGCTCTGGGCAGCGAAGAGAGAGTAAAGCTGGAGGCCCATACCGAATCCCTACGTCAGTTAGAGCAACGCGTTGCCAAACAAATCGAGGCGCGTAACAACCCGGAGCCACTTGCAGTCGAATGCGTCACACCGACTGACCCAGGCAACGGCAGCGATGATCTGGCCAACAGCATCTTGCACACAAGTTTGGCGATCAGTGCCTTCTCGTGCGATCTAACGCGCGTTGCTGCGGTCCAATTCGGTCATCACTCGACGACGCAAGTCAACTTGGCTGAGGTCGGTGCGCCGGGTGATTGGCACAATGGGTTCGTGCACTCGGACAACCCCCGCACTCGACTCGTCAACTTGGAGCGCTGGTTGGCTAAACAATTCGTGGCGGCGGCTGAGCAGCTGAAGAACACTCCCGCGCCCGACGGGAACGGTTCCCTGTTCGATCAAACCCTGATGCTGTGGGCCAGGGACATGGGTGACGCCGTCGCGCACGGCGGCTCGGACATGCGTTTCGTATTGAGTGGTGGCGCTGGCGGATACCTCAAGACGGGCGGAAGTTACATCGACGGCGCCGGACGCCCGCATTCGTCCGTGTTGTTCAACGCGCTGGAAGCCCTGGGGATCCCTGATCTGTCGGGCTTCGGAGATCCGACGCTGGGGCAAACGGGTTTGGAAGAACTGCGGGCTTGAAGGGGACGCCGCCTTCCTCCGCTACGCGTCGAACAGGCCCTCGATCACGGCTTCGAACAGGCCAAGCCCGATGCCTGCGACGACGTCAATGGCAGCGTCCTCGACCTGCTCGGAAATCTCAATCCCCTTCGCGGCCACGGGCTTCGTTGCCCTATGACGACCATAAGCGCGTTGAATCGCCTCCGATCGGGCGACCTCGCGCAGCTCCCCCGCGTCAAACCAGGTTCCGTGTTCGGCACACACGTCGAGTGAAATCCGCGAAGCCTTGTGCTGGCGGCGCTTCATTGTCTGGCCGCATTTCGGACACTGCAGTTTCCCCTGCAGATCCGGCGACGCGGTTGCTTGCTTTGCGATGGCGTCCGTCGCCTGCCACGCAGCGTCGTTCATCACCTTATGCAGTCGGTTGGTCTCCTGCAACTGCAGCCAGGCTCCACCGCACTCGGCACAGCCGAAGGCCGCAACGGTGGCGTCGCGAGCGGGAGTGAGCGGAGCACGACAGCGCGGACAGTGAGGCGATCCCATCGAGCTCAAGTCTACTTCAGGAAGCCGAAGAAGGTGGGCGGTTTTTGCGCCGCCAGCATCTGACCCCAGTGGTAGCACGACACACTTTCCCCTAGGATCCGGGGCTCTGGACGAACTCAATGGGGACAACTACGCGTGGGTATGAACGACGCAACGAAACTGGATGCCCGTATGGAGGCGCTTCTCTGGAATCAGCTGGCACTCTCCAAGGCACCCATGACGGAGTGGCAGGCGCTGCTTGACTACCTGGGCCTGCGCCTGGGCAACCATCTCGGCCTCCCCTTGCGCCTCGAAACACTCAAAGAGATGGAACCAGGAGAGCTCGGAGGTGTTGGGCTCATCGCCGAACGGTTGCCCACTGGTGGGCTGGAGATCGAGCTCTCCGGGCGGCTTGTCGTTTCGAACCAGGGTGCTGAGCCACGGGTCTACTTCGTCGGATTCCTATTCTCTCAACAGCGGCGGCTAGTCCTTGCTGATCATAAGGGCCACACTCTGGAAACCCAATACAAGAGAACCGACAGTGGGCACGGGCGCTGGTCAGCGATCGACTGGGTCGACGATGAGTTCAGCGAGTGGGCCCGCCACACCACACCTCGGTCAGCCTTCCACTGGGAAGGTAAGTAACCCGGCTCAAGCTTTGTCGTCGGGCCTAGTAGATGGGTTGGAAATACCCAGCGTGATGGTAGCCGTTGCCCAAGAAGCTGCTCACCGCCGAGCGTTTCCACTTCTTCTTGTTGGTAAGATAGGCCAGGCTGGAAGTGTAGCCAGCTGGAACTGTCTGAGACCGCATCGTCACCCACGGGCCGCTCTCAGTGAGAAACTTCACCTTGAACTTGTGTGTTACCGCGCCTCTGAATGTGTGGACGTAGGCCAAGATCCATGTGGACTGCCCTGACGCCACGCTGCTACCAGAGATGCTCAGCCAGCAAAACCCGTAGGAATCACTGCACAGGCCTCTTTCAAACTCCTCCTCGGATATCGTTTGCTCGTAGAGGCTCCAACCGAGGTCGAGTAGGGCGCGGTCCGGGGCAGCCTCAGCGTCGAACGACTCCCCGGGCTGATACACTACCTCAGGCGCTTCGTTTTTGGCAGATAGCTCCGACAGAGGTTGGAACCTCTCGGGAAGAGGTTCCCCTGCGAGCTGCTCGTAAAGCTCCACCGGTCCAACGGCAACCCCAACTGGCTCCGACGAATTCTCGTTCAAGACGCTGAACATCAGGTCCCCGGGTAGCGGCTCAGAGAAGCTCACCGTACCGAGCGTGTCACTTTCAAACACGGCAAACGGCTCGACTGAAAGCTCTACCTCGTCGTCTGTGTCCACCGCTTCAGCATTGCCGGTGGTTGTCTCCTCTTGGCCCCAGTCGCTGGGCGCTGATTCTTCGAACGGCCCATCATCTACGGCGGCACTGCAACCGGCTAGGGCGGCAACTAGGGAGGCCACACCACATACAGCGCGGGTGCTCTGAAATTGACTATTCATGATTTGGTATTCCTTCACTTTGGGCTTCAATTCCGACAGTTAGAGTGAGTGCAGTCCGTTCTCGAAATGTCGGACCAGACAGCCCAAAGAGGAGGGGCGTACGCTTGCACTTTTGTTCTTCACGTCGTGTTCCTGATGCTGGCTGCACTCAGTTAGTGCAGGAGATGCAGGTGGAATCGGTAACTGCATAGCGGCTCTTGTACCAGTTGAATGTAGCCACATCGATCTTGTCTGCATTGCTCTCATTTCGCCAACAGGTGTGCCCCCATTCGTGAGCGAGCAGCGCCGCGTAGCTGGCTCTACGGTTCACCCCACTCGACTTGGTATCCACGTCTCGCAAGAAGTTCCGGCACATATGCGCGGTGTGCATACTGTATTTGGCCGTCCCCCAGGTAGTGCTCGTGCAACCGTGGCGATACTCCCAGTCGCAGTGAACGAGGCCATTCTTCTGAAAGCGCTTGCGCAAACAATCTCCAATATTGAGCCCCGTTTCGG
>JBNLEN010000283.1:0-6624 GCA_050304975.1 Polyangiaceae bacterium | reverse complement strand
GGCTGCGCGCCCGGGTGCGTCCAGGCGCCGAGCTGCGGCGACGGGATCACGCAATCGCAGTTCGGTGAGGACTGCGACGACGGGGCCGCGAACGTCGACGGCGAGTACGGTCGGTGTGGCACCGACTGCGAGCTGGGACCGCGCTGCGGGGACGGCGTCGTCGACGCCGGCAATGAGGACTGCGACAACGGCATCAACCTGGACGGCTACCTGACGTCGGCGACGTCCTGTGCTCCGGGATGCAAGACGCCGTCCAACTGCGGCGACGGCATCGTGGACACCGCCTTCGGTGAAGTGTGTGACGACGGCATCAACGACAACTCCTACGGAGGCTGCAGCACCACGTGTCAACTGGGGCCGCGCTGCGGGGACGCCATCAAGCAAGATCCCGAGGGCTGCGATGATGGCAACCAGATCAACGGCGACGGCTGTGACTTCGAGTGCAAGATCGTGAAGCCACCAGGAGCCAAGTGACAGCCAGCTGGCGCAGGGGTTGCTCAGATTAGGAACTAGAGCAGCTTGATCAGGCTGGAGGTATCCAAACGATGGCCTCCAGCCGCCTGAACCTGAGCGTAGCGCTCATCCACCAAGCGGGTGATTTCCAGCTGGCTACCATTGCGCTCAGCTTCTGACAGACAGAAGCCGAGATCCTTGCGCATCCAGTCAACCGCGAAACCGAAATCAAACTGACGCGCCAACATCGTGGTGGCGCGGTGATCCATTTGCCACGACTGGGCGGCGCCTTTGCTGATAACGTCAACCACGCGCTGCATATCCAGTCCGGCGCGCTCGCCAAAGCGTAGGCCTTCGCTCAAGCCTTGCAGCAGCCCCGCAACGCAAATCTGGTTGACCATCTTGCAGAGCTGACCAGAGCCGCGAGGGCCAATCAACTGCGCCATTTTTGAGTAACAGTCGATCGCCGGTTTGGCGCGCAAAAACGCTGCTTCTTCACCGCCGAGCATGACCGTGAGTTGCCCATTTTCCGCGCCAGCTTGCCCGCCCGAGATCGGTGCGTCTAGAAAAGCGACCCCGCGTTCGTCGCACAGCGCCCCCAGCTCTCGCGCCAGCTGAGCGCTGGTGGTCGTATGATCGACCAGGATGCTGCCGCTGGCCATGCCCGCCAACGCCCCCTCGACTCCGGTCACGACCTGGCGCACGTCGGCGTCATTACCGACGCACATGAACACCAAGTCCGCACCACTTACCGCAGCCCGCGGACTCGACTCAAAACGGCCACCGTATTGTTCCGCCCATGCCTGGGCCTTGCTGGTTGTGCGGTTGTAGACGCAGACGTCAAAGTTGCCTCTGCTGAGATGCCCAGCCATGGGGTATCCCATCACTCCGAGACCCAAGAATGCGACTCGCTGTTTTGCCATGGGCGCGACTATGCCGGATTTTCACCGCGTTCCCCTAGCGCTGCACGGTGAAACAGCCGGCGGGATTGTTTCAGCTGCACTCACGGTTCCGTGAAAGGGGCGGCTGTTCCTGGCGCGGCCAGGCCAGGCCAGGCGCATGTGCCTTTTGTAGACCCGACGAGGACCAGGGCCCCATGCTAAGGTTCGAGGATTGTGGTTTTCTCTTCCTTGGCTTCCATGATTGCGCGCCGAGTCGCCGCCCTCAGCTGGCGAGTACTCCGAGCCGTTTGCTGCCTCCTGGTTGGCCTGACCCCCTTGGCCTGCGGTGATGACGCGAGCAGTAGCACTGGCGCTGACTCCGACGATAGCAGTTTGGGCGACGCTGGCACTGACTTCCCCATCGACGACGACGCAGATGACGACCTCGCGGATGATGACGTCGCGGATGATGACGTCGCTGACGATGATGACGTGTTCGATGACGATACCGACGATGATGCCGACGACGACCGACCTCCAGATGCAGGAGGCGTCCAGGACGCAGGCCAAGGGGACTCCGACGCCGCAGCTCCCGGTGGCGATGCTGGCATGGCTGAACCAGACGCGGGACCTGCCGCTGGCCTCGAGCTAGAACAAGTGCTGGTCGATAGCCTGCTGACCGCGGAGGATCCTGGCTACGAGTCACTCTCGCATCAGCCTAGCCGTGAGCTACGCCCCATGGTCACTTCTCCCTGCGGGGGGCCCATCACTCATGGCCAGCTGCTCAGCTGGACGCCGGAACAAGACGGGACCCTACACCTCGCCATTGATACGGGCTCGCCGCACGTCAGCCTGTTGCAGACAGACTGCGGGGTTCCTAACACCACCAAAGACTGCCTGCCGCAACAAACCACCAGCCGTCTGTCCGCTGCGCTGATCGCAGGGCAACCACTATGTGTGATCGTCGGATACGAAGACGACGCGATCATCCAGGCGCAAATCGCGACGGCAAACTGTGGTGACGGCGTGCTGAATCCCGCTACGGAACAGTGTGACTATGGCGATTTGGCCCTGGGTGATGGCTGCGATGAGTTTTGCCAATTCGAGCCACCACCTGAGGAGGGCAACCTCTGTCCGGGGGACTCCCAGACTTTGATCGATACGCTGAGTCTGTCGGGTTTCACCGTCGGCTACACGGACAACGCGCCCGCTAGCTGTGGTGCGCTCGGCTCGGCCGCGGACAAGATCTACAACCTCATCCCCGATGCCGACGGCACCGTCAGCGTCAGCGCCGCGCCCGACCCAGCTGCTCCATTTGACCTCGCCCTGTCGGTATTCACTGGGTGCGAAGACGGCAATCAGCTAAAGGACCTCCTCGCCTGTTCAGACGCTCCGATCGCCAGCGCAACAGAGCAGCTGCAGTTTCCGGTGCAGCGCCTGAAGCAGTACTACCTGGTGATCGACGGTTACTCGCAGCAAGATCGGGGAGCGTTCGATCTCCAGGTTCAGCTGCTCCGGGCGGCTGCCGAGTAACTTTGGTCCCATCTGCGTGGAACGCCAAGCGCGGGCGTTGGTCAGCTGTCGTGGAACCCCGCGTTCAGGTAGCGAACGATGTCTCGCGTGGTCACGATGCTGTAGATGTATCCCTCCTCCGTCACCACGGGCACGCAGCGGTATGGTGAATTCGACAAGATCGCCACGACGATCTGCAGCGGCGTCTCCCGCAGTACGACTTCAGGCTGCTCGGTCATGATCTCACTGACTCGAACGGACTCCGGATCGAGTACTGGCGATTCGACAAACATGTTCAACAAATCGGTCGCACTGACGATGCCGACCACCTTGTTTTTCTCATCCACAACTGGGAGGTGATGTAGGTCCTTTTGCTTGAACAGCCGAATGACGTCCTTGGCCGTGTTGCTCGGGTGAGCCACGATGACCTTGTCGCCAGCGTTGGGCCCGGCGCGCAACGCCAGCAGCGCGTCCACGTTGCTGCGTGCATCCAGCGTGACCGTGTCACCGAAGAATCGTTTTGAAATGGGGACCGACATGCCTTGGTATGCTGCAACGGCTGTGCCGACTCCGACCCCAGCGCTTCGTCGCTGGCTCTTGGAGCGGCTCCGCAGACACTGCGCCACGAGCTCTTCGGCGACCAAACACGTGACCAAATTTGCGCGTTTGTTGGCGGCCCAAGTTGGCGCGCTGCTCACCAGCGGGTATGGTCCCCGCTCGCTACAAGGAGGGTCGTGCGCATGAAAACGAGAGCTGCTGTCGCCTGGGCCGCAGGCAAACCACTGGAAGTCGAAGAGATCGAGCTGGAGGGCCCCAAGCCAGGTGAGGTGTTGGTGCAGATTAAAGCCACCGGGGTCTGCCACACTGACGCGTTCACCCTCAGCGGAGATGACCCAGAGGGGATCTTTCCAGCGGTGCTTGGGCACGAGGGCGGCGGAGTCGTCGTCGAAGTGGGCAGCGGCGTGACTAGCGTGGCGCCGGGTGACCACGTGATCCCGCTGTACATCCCTGAGTGCGGCAAGTGTAACTTCTGCACCTCGGGCAAGACTAACCTGTGCCAAGCCGTGCGCGCCACCCAAGGGCGAGGACTGATGCCAGATGAGAGCACTCGCTTCTCAAAAAATGGCAAGCCGATCTACCACTACATGGGCACTAGCACCTTCTCGGAGTACTCGGTCGTGAACGAGATCTCCGTGGCCAAGATCAACAAGCAGGCCCCACTCGAAAAAGTCTGCCTACTCGGCTGCGGCATCACCACCGGCATCGGGGCGGTGCTGAACACGGCCAAGGTTCAGCCGGGGAGCAGCGTGGCCGTGTTCGGCCTCGGCGGCATCGGTCTGAGCGTCATTCAAGGTGCAGTGATGGCCAAAGCCGGCCGCATCATCGCGATCGATATCAATCCCAGCAAGTTTGAGCTGGCGAAGCAGCTCGGAGCCACTGACTGCATCAATCCCAAGGACGATCCTGCTCCAATTCAGGAGCAGGTGGTAGAACTCACGGGCGGCGGCGTCGACTACTCCTTCGAATGCATCGGTAACGTTCAGACCATGCGCGCGGCGTTGGAATGCTGTCACAAGGGCTGGGGTGAATCGACCATCATCGGCGTAGCAGGCGCGGGCCAAGAGATCTCCACTCGGCCCTTCCAGCTCGTCACCGGGCGGGTTTGGCGCGGCTCGGCGTTTGGTGGAGTCAAGGGACGTACGGAACTTCCCGGCATGGTTGAGCAGGCGATGAAAGGCGAGATCGCGATCGACCCGTTCATCACGCACCAAATGCCGCTGGAGCGCATCAACGAAGCCTTCGACTTGATGCACGCGGGCAAAAGCATCCGCAGCGTGATCACGTACTGAACAAGAGAATTTGGAGGACAGTGCCTTGAACTTGGAGCGCGTCTCTCGAAACCGCTGCTTTGGCGGCTACCAAGACGTTTACCGCCATCAATCGCAGGTGCTTGGGTGTGAAATGCGCTTCGGGCTCTTCCTGCCCCCTGCAGCGGAGAGTCAGCCCTGCTCCGCTCTCTATTTCTTGAGCGGACTGACCTGCACCGAGCAAAACGTGCTCACGAAGGCTGGAGCGCAGCAGCACTGCGCAGAGCATGGGCTCTTCTTGGTATGTCCAGACACCAGCCCGCGCGGTGATGCCGTGCCGGATGATCCTGAATACGACTTGGGACAGGGTGCAGGCTTCTACGTCAACGCTACCCAGCCGCCGTGGTCCAAGCACTACAGGATGTACGACTACGTGACCCGCGAGTTGCCAGCTCTGGTAGCGGAGCATTTCCAACTCACAGGGCGCTCGGGCATATTCGGTCATTCCATGGGAGGTCACGGCGCACTGATCTGCGCTCTGAAAAATCCGGACAGCTACGCCAGCGTGTCGGCGTTTTCCCCCATCGTCGCCCCCTGTCAAGTGCCGTGGGGCCACAAGGGGTTCGGCGCCTATCTGGGGGCTGAGCGGGCAGCTTGGCGCGAGTATGACGCCACAGAATTGGTCCAAGGCGGGGCGCGCTGCGCCGCGATATTGATCGACCAGGGAACTGACGACCAGTTCCTACAAGAGCAACTGAAGCCCGAGATATTTCAGGCCGCGTGTCAGGCAGGTGGCCAAGACTGCGAGCTTCGGCTGCAACCAGGCTACGATCACAGCTACTACTTCATTTCGACGTTCATGCGAGACCACGTCGCCCACCATGCTCGGGCGCTGAACGCTTGAACGATGGGACGTCAGCCGAACACGTCAGCGATATGACCACTGACTTCACCCAGAGTATCGCCGTCAAACCCAGCGGCGCGCATACCGCTGAGCAGACCTTGCACGGGATGTTTGCCACTGGCACGGATGTGTTGCCCGGGTTGCAATCCACCAGCGCGCCCTGCCAATAGCAGCACCATCTGTTCAACGGAGTGTGTCTGGTTTTCACTCACCGCGTCGTTCAGCTGGGTGCCGTGTCCGGCTTCGGGCATGAAGAAGATCGCACAGTTGTCGAGTACGCTCCCGGCGCCTTCGGGCGTGTCTTTGAGCTTCTGGAGTAAGTATGCGTAGTGGCTGACATGCCACTTGAGACAGGTGCTGACTGCCAACTGCCCACGGTTGTTTTCATCGCCATTGTGTCCGACCTCATGCAGATCTGCCTTGATCGGCAATCCCATATCAGAGGTAAGCGCGAACACATTCATGTGCGACTGAAACGTCGTGAGCTGCAGTGTGAACACGCGGCTCAGATCACAGACCAGCGCCATGTGGATCAGATCCGCGAACGCTCGAGCCCGCTCGGCTTCATTGCTGTAACCAGTGTTCTCTTGGATGTCCGCGGAGCCAGAGCCAGCATTATCCGCACCAATGCTCGGATCATCGCCCGGATCTGCCGGCACTTGGCAGCTGCCGCCAGCCATTGAGGCGCTGTCGACCCGTTGCTCCAACTCTCGCAGCTGGTCGAAGTGTTCCTCGAGTCGAATTCGATCCAGCGCGCTGACGCCGCGCAGCACCTGCTCGCGCTTGGAGCCGATCAAATCCAACACGCTAAGTCGCGCGCGACGACGGTAGTCATGCGCAACTGCTGCTTCTGCGTCATCACTTGGGGTGAAGTTGTCGAATAGCGACTGATACGCCACCTGCGGACTGACCTGCGCTTCGATGCGCTCGGCGTCGGGCCCATAAGAGATGTACTGACGCCCCGCATAGCTGCTTCCAGACAAGTACCACGAAGGTTGAGCCCGATAGACCAACGATGGCACGAAGGTGTCGCCGGCGATCTGAGCCGCCACGGCCTGATCGGAGG
>JBNLEN010000282.1:0-6698 GCA_050304975.1 Polyangiaceae bacterium | reverse complement strand
AGTATCAGCGCATGATCATGACGTTGATTGCGGAACTCGAAGAAACAACCAAGACCGACGGTGACCACGTCGACCGCATCACCGATGCGATGGAGACTCAAGCCGGGACCATGCTCACCGCGTCCCAAGGGGTCTAGTCTTCGTCAATCAACCAACTCACCAAGAGAGAGCAGAGACCAATGCCTGATCCAGCAAACAACATCAGCAGCGTAAGCAGCACCAGCGCGTACTCAATCCCGTCTGAGCCTGCTATTCCAGACAACTACAGCTTCATGCCTGAGCCCGCCTTAGGTGGCGATGCGATGGCCCGCTTGGAGGAGCTGATGCTTGATCTGAAGATGAAGGACAAGCAGCACGCCCGCGAAATGAAACATTACGCGGAAAAGACGATTGAGGCTGCCGTCGAAAAAGTCGTGGACGAAATGAACGCCAAGGCAGACGCGCAGCTGGTCGCCGGCATCGTGGGCGGAGCTAGCCAAGTGGTTTCTGGAGCGCTGAGTATTTACGGCTCAGCAGAGGCGCTGAGTGTTGATGTGCCGGACGCAGGGCAAGCAGCTGGCGAGGGAGCGCAACTAGTGAGCGCTCGCATAGGGGAGGCGACTAGCCAAATGAGCGCAACCACACAACTGTACGGCGGGGCAGGAACAATCGTGGAGGGCCTCGGCACCGCCACCAGCGGGTACTATCAATCCGAAGCCACCCGCAAAGATGGCGCAATCACCCAAGGTCAAGCCACGCTCTCCGCGGGCGAACGCAACGCCTCTGCTGCGCAAGAAGACGAGAACATGGCCGCACAGGAGCTACGCGACCTGCTCGCCAAGATCGACCGCATACTGCAAGCAGAGCAAGAGTCGATCAAGGCCGCGCTCTTCCGCGCGTAGCCGCCCCCCACCAAGGAAAACAGCGGCAGCCCCAGGCTGCCGCTGCTCGTTTGTCCTACGCTTGACTCAAGCGCGTGCAGCGACCGTGCTGTCCGCCACCGCCGGGCACAACGCCGCAACGCAGGGCGCGACCACTTCCGACAATACAGCCGCACGCAGCTGCGCCCGCTCGGCGTCGGAAATGATGCCGTGCTCGCGCATCCATCCAGCTTCTGGCTGGTTACCGCTCGGTCGCGACGCGGCGAGCTCACGCTGCACCAGCGCTTGCACCTTGGGCGCCAATGCCGGCTGCTGCGCGATCGCCCAGCGCACGAATTGCCACGCCAAGTCCGCGTGGCGTTGTTCGTCTTGGGCTACCTGCTCCAGCACCCGCCGTACCGCATCGCTCTTGACGCTAGCCAGCGCTTCACGCGCTTCGATCGCCGCTACGGTTTCCCCGATGCAGCCTTCCAGCACGGTATTCAGCACGATCGCTTCGAAGTCGTGCTCGTCGAGCGCGTGCCGCATGTCGAGCTTGCCCGGACCGAGGGCTTTGCCGGCATATTGGCTGGCTAAGCCAAACGCCAACTGGGCGTGCAAGGTTTCATCCACCATCGCCTGGTTACAAGCCTCGACCAAGGCCGAAGGTGCGCCCAGCGAAAGCAGCTGCAAGCTGAAGCGGGCAAACGCCGCGATCGACGCGTGCTCCATCAAACCGATGCGGGTCCAGGCTTCGGCCAACTGCGCGCGCCGCTCGGCACTGAGCTTGGCGATCTCGCTACCCAAAACGGACTCGTCCGCTTCGCAAGTCTTGGCCCAATCGGCGCGCGCTTCCACGTCTGCCAAACGCTCGGCACCGTGGATCAGGAAGGGACGGCCAATCACGCACAGTTGAGGCTGACACACGCGGCCTTCAGCCGTCCAAGCACAGCCCTCGCCACCCAAGTCTCCCGCTGCACAATCATTGTTTGTTTGGCAGCGATCGGATTCGCTCAGGCAAGCGTAGCCGATCTGGTCGCTACAACCATCGAAGTAGTCGTAGCGCGCGCAGATCCCGCCCTCGCCACAATCGGCATCTGTCGTGCAGTCATGCGCGAGCACGCAGCGCCCGACCGGGTTACCGCAGTCACAAACCCGACCCTCACCACACTCCGAGTCATCCACGCAGCCATAGCGACAGCTGGTGGACGGCTCGGGCAGCTGGGTCACCTCGTTGAACTCACAGTAGCCATGAGCTTGTTCGGTGCACTCGGCGTCGGCGTGACAAGCGTAGAACTCACCGTCACCCTCGAGCTGACGGTCGCGCGGCAAGCTTGACTCACAGCTGACGGCTTCTGCCCGATGGACGATACCGTTTTCACACTGATACACGCCGGGGCTGAACTCCTTTTCCGGACCGCACGGTCCTTCGGGCTCTGGCGGCATCGGATCGGGGCCGGGATCTGGATCGATCGGGTCGACTGGGTCGTCGTCGCCGGTCGTATCATCCGCCGTGTCATCGGCGGTATCGTCCGCCGTGTCATCGGCAGTGTCGTCCGTACCGTCATCGGCCGGGTCATCATCCGCGCTATCGTCGGCGACATCATCCGTGACATCGTCGCTCGAGTCATCACCGTTGCCGTCGCTCGAATCATCGCTCGCGTCATCATCGGTCTGAGCGCCGTTGTCTGTCTTGCCGGTTTCCAGCGTGTCGCTGTCCGAGCTAGAGCTGAAGGAGTCACCGCCACACGCGTGGAGCACGCCTAGACTGGCGAGCACCGCGAGGCGCCAAGAAGCTAGATTCGTCGTGCGCATGCTGCGCAGTGTAGCATCATCCGTTCCACTTCCGCGGACAGCGCAAACTCTCGCGCAGTTCAATTCGCTGCCGGTGCGGGCCTACATCGTCACCTGATCGCACCGCCTGGATTTGGCTCAGGCTGTGCCACCGCCGTCACTGGGAATATTTCCTCGGGAGTTTTCCCCGAGCCAAATTGAGGAGCAGGTCAGCGTCGACGCGTGACCAAAAACAATCCCAGCAGCACTGGAAGCATACCAAGTAACTGAAGTTGACTCAGCTCCTGCCCCAACACCAGGAAACCGAGCAGGGTCGCAGCAAGGGGCTGCCACAACAGCGTCACAGACACGATGCCCGCCGGCACTTTGCCGAGTCCCCAAGCGATCAGACCCTGGCCCAGCACTTGCGAGCCCAGCGTCATGCCTGCGATCGCCCACCAACCGCGGGCCTGAACCGGCCAAATATTGGTGCCCAACGCCAACGCCCAGATCAACAGACATAGGCCGCACACACTGCTCACCCAAGCCATGGTTTCCAGCGTAGAGGCGTATCGCCGCAAACGCTTCACGCTCAGCTGGTAAGCCCCGTACCAAAAGGCCGTCAGCAAGCCGAGCAGATTACCCAATGCGTAGTGTTCTTCTTTGCCGGGCAAGCTGGCCAACACGCTTTGCTCAGGGCGTTGAATCAGCAAGACCGTGCCAAACACCGAGAGCAGCGCCCCCAACGCGAACCAACGATTGAAGCGTTCTTTGAACAAGAAGTACGCAGCGATGGGCACCAGCACCGCAGCCAGATTCGCCAACAACGTCGCCATGCCCGCGGAGATGATCGTCATCGAGGCGTGCCAGGTGCCCAAGTCCCCGGCGAAGACCAAACCCGGGAGCAAGAACCACACAAGCTGCCGCGCTCGGCTTTTTGGATTCCCCGGTGGTGCTGGCGTGCGGCGGCGCTGCCAAAGCGCCGCCCCAACGAACAACGGTGCGGCGAGCAGCACCCGCCACATGGCGCTCGCGGTCGAAGAAATCTGCCCCCATTCGTGGGAGAGCACGGCAAATATCGGCGCCGTCGCGATACAGGTGGCGCCCCCCAAAACCCCCAAGATTCCCAGAGCTGAGATCTGGTCTGTTGGCGGCGACTGCTGGCTCACCTGCGGCGGTGTACCACGAAAAAAATCACGCAACCCGCGCCATCACCAGCCGAACCCCACGCATGATGACGCATACCGACCCCGAAAGCGCTGCCAGCTCCCTGCGACTGAGCGTGCCGGCCCTGATGGGCTGGGCGCACCAACTGTTTGAAGCCGAGTACTATCAAAGCAGCGCCGACCTATTTCGTTATGTCTTGAGCCGAGCGCCTGACGAGCTGAGCGCCTGGTACCTGTTGGCGCGCTGTCACCAGGCGTTGGGCGACCATGAAACCGCCGCCCAGCTATTGGAAATCGCGTCGACCGTGGGTCGAGCTTCGGAGTTTCTGCAGCTGGCGGCCAACTCCTGGCAAGACGCGGGCGACAACCTGCGAGCGAGTGAAGCTCTGCAGACCGCCTGGGAGCTCGCCGAATGAACGCGAGTATCTCCCCCGCGGCTAAGCCCACGCTAGCGCTCGAAGGCGCGGATATCTCGCGGGCGCTCCCGGAGGACCAGGAGCAGCTGATCGCGGAAATCTTCGAGCTCGATCCCCAGGAGCTGGCAAGCTTTGAACAAGATCCAGCGGCCCACGCTGGCGTCGTCATCGAAAGCGCAGACACCGAAGCCCAGCCGGATGTCGATGCCGTGATCGAATCCGACGAAGCAGATGTGGACGACGAGCGCGACAACCGCAGCACTTTCGCCCAAGAGCGAGCCCGCGCGAGCCAACCCGGCAGCCCCGAGCGCGACTTTTGGGAAAACGTTGCCCAGTTGGAAGAAGAGCTCGCGCAATCGGGTCAAGCATCCGCCGAGCGCGTGCAGGCAGCCATTGCTTTGGCCGCAACCCAATTGAGTTTGAACTCACCGTCGGGCCCCGTGGGCGGGCAGCCTGGCGCTCCCCCAGGCCCCCCAGGGGCAAACCCGATCATGAATGTTGTCTCATCATCGTCGGACAGCTCGCTCGCCGCAGCGGATTCATCCACGGCGCGCAACGACGGCGTGGCTCACCTGGTTTCCCACCAGCAACAGCTGTCCCAGCGTGCGGCGGAAGCCGTCGCCGGCGCGCAAAGTCTCCGCGGCTCCGCGCTGCGCGCTTCCGGGCGCAGCTAAGCCGCCTTACTGGCGACCGTCGAGCAGCGCTTGCAATGCTCCCGCGTACGCGGGGCGCTCCTCGAAGTTTTCGTCGTAGAGCGAGATGGGCGACTCATCAGGGAAGGTGCCGGGGATCCAACTGTTGGCGTCGGAGATCCCCCAGAAGGTGATCGCGTCACACGCCGGCTCTTCTACGCACACCGAAACGAAGTCATAGTAGATTTGGTACTCGCGATCTTCGCTGTAGCTGTTCATCGATGTCTGCTGGATGCGCAGATCAAACTCGCTGATGTTCACCTTGAGCCCGAGTGAAGCGAAGCGCTGGATGTTGCGGCGCAGCGCCTGGGGGCTGTAGTAGGCCTCGTTTTCACCTTCGATGCTGGTGATGTCCCAACGGATGTGGCCTTGGATGGCCACGCCGTCGATCGGATCGCCAGCGTCCAGCATGTCCCGTACCATGCGCGCCACGGCGCCAGCTTTGCCGCCGTCAGGACTATCCAGGTCCAAGTTGGGCCCTTCATCCGTCTCGAGGTTGTAGTCGTTGTAATACAGCAGCGCATCGGGATCGGCTTCCCTCGCCATACGGAACGCGCGCCCCACGAAATCGAGATTCGGTGCGACTCCGCCGGGCGTCGAGAAGACGCTCTCGCGCGGCGCAGTCCCGTCAATCGCCTCGTTGACGACCTCCCAAGCGAACGCAGCATCACCGTAGTAAGCGAGCACTGCGTCGATGTGCGACTTCATGTACGCATCCAACTCGGCCACGTCAGTGAATTGCGCCGGGAGATACGGCGGCGGCTGAGAGTGCCAAATCAGCGTGTGCCCTTTGAACCAAACCGGCGACTGGGTAGCCAACGCCAGCAAAGCGTCACTGTTGGTGAAGTTCCAAGTGCCTTGGCTGGGTTGCAACTGATCGATCTTGGTGTCGTTCTCTGGGGTGAACGCGTTGAATTCGCGCTGGAAGATCTCCGGGTACGGAGCAGCGATGCCGCGACTGAGCGCCGTCCCGATGCGCACGCCGGCGCACGCTCCGGCTTCAGCCAACGTTTGCGGATTGGCGACACACTCTTGTGGCCCTGCCGGTACCGAGACTGGTCCTGGGTACTTGCCGTCATTCGCGGCTCCCCCGGCTCCGCCAACGCCGCCGGCTCCGCCCGTATCAGCGCCGCCGCTCGCGTCTCCCGCGCTGCCGCCGTCGGCAACACCGCCAGTTCCACCTGCACCCAGGCCACCAGCGCCCAAGCCGCCAGCACCGCCTGCGCCGCCTGCACTTCCGCCCGCTGCGCCACCAACCCCGGGCATCGCCCCACCGGCGGGAGCTCCCGCCGTTCCGTCCAGCGTGCCGCCAGCGCCTGCGCTCGGATTCAGCACGTTGCCATCACCGCCAACCCCGCCGCCAGCCGTCATCGCTGGGGTTCCGGTATCGTCGCTGCAAGCGACGCTCAACCCGCCGGCGAGCAGAGCAAAAACCACTGTATTTGTAGGACCAATTCGAAAACTGTTGCGCATGATAAGGTGGCGCGAACGGTACAGAATCCGCATACACCTGCCTAGGCGCGTTTACAGCGGCACTGTCATCCCAAGCCGAACGCTCGCTTTTCGCGCGGGGCTGTGACGGCTCCTTAACGGGCCGTCGGATAACGGCACAGCCTCTCACTTCGGCCGGGCTTCCGACAAAGTCACCGCACCTGTTCCGCACCAAGTGAACAGCCACCGATGACGCAATGCAGAACGGCGACTCAACGACGGAACCGCGGCGCGCGCGCATGCTTGAAAGCCACTATGGGGTGGCCTGTCAGTCCAGGATGGACGTGTCCATCGCCCCTTGGTTTTTGTTGTTTTTTGGTC
>JBNLEN010000281.1:0-6701 GCA_050304975.1 Polyangiaceae bacterium | reverse complement strand
CCCGATAGCTTTCGCGGGTGCCGCACTGAGTGCATTGCGCGACCACGACGCCCGCCGCCTGCACGTATGGGCTCCACTGGGCCCGACACTGAGGACAGTGTGGCGTGCCCGGAAAGCACTCGACGATGAAGCTGTTGCTGCGGATGGCGTCCGAGATGACCACGCCACCTGAACGCTCCAGGCGCACATGTGTCTTGCTCTTGCCCACTTGCAGCAAGTGCTGCTTGAGGAGGCCGTACTCGCTGCCAAATAGAGCAGAACCGTTCGCCATGTCTCCCTCTGGCCAGGGCGGGAACACTCCGAAGTTCCCCCAGAACGCGTCGCCCGTCGCCGACGCGGTCGGCAGGATGTATTCACGCCACACGTCCACATCGAACGGTTGATCACGACCGCAGGTGCCGCAAAAGAACAACCCATCGTGATCGAGGTGGTTGACCGGCGAGTACTGCCCGCAAGTCGCGCACTTGAGTTGCACGCGAACTTTCACCCAGTGCAACGAGTCCTGTGGAACCAGAAGGGGTCCCCCTGCACTGCTGAGCGGCGCATCGCACTGACTACACTGCCCGTCGGTGGGTAGAGCGTTTGCACCACAGTTCGTACAGCCGCGTGGAGAGGCCGCGGTTGTGTGCGGCATCGCCGGAGCAGGCTGGGCAGCTGCTGGGTACATTGGCTGTGCCGCAGCTGGAGGTGCCGCGGCGGCAGGCGCGGGCACCGGGGCGGAACGCCTGGCCTGCGCTCCACATGCCGGACAGAAGCTCGCTTCAGGGGGAATTGGGGAACGACAGTTTGAGCAAGTAGCGGACATCGACAGCCACTTGTACCCGGCATTGAGCGACGCAGCTACTGGGCTGAGTTGTCTCGCCATCGACCGACACGATTAAGGTTATGTACGACTCACACCCACCACAAAGCCGCCATCGATCGTCTGGGTGTCAGCGCGAGCAGCGCGAGTCTGAGCGAGCAAGTCGAAGGGCCCCCGGGACTTTGGTGGGCGGGTGTTCTATCAGGACGACTCGCTCGTCTGGATCTCGTTGGACGACTCGGGCTACGGCATCATCACTCGGGCCGTGCCCGTCGATGAGTACGTCTGGCGCGTGCCGTCGCCCTAGCCGTAGCCGAGGGGGGGAGTGATGACCGGGGCCCTCGAGTCGCTATTGAAGCCCGTCGGAGTGTTTCAATACGACCTGGTGCGGAGCCCAGGTTCCCTGGATTTTACGAGAGATATTCCCCCTGTTCTTCGCACCCTTCCCGACACGGGCGCGGCCTCGGCAGATGGTTGCCTCACAAGCTTGAGTCACCCCCGGCTAGCCCCTAAGATGGCGCCACTTAGCTCCGCGCCTCCTTAGAGACTTAGCTCCAATGCCCACCTCATTCGAACCCGGCACCGTTGTTGCGGGGAAGTACCGGATCGAACGCCTGCTCGGCGAAGGCGGCATGGGCGTGGTGCTGGAGGCAAAACACGTCGCCCTGGACACCCCAGTCGCGATCAAGTTCATGCACCCCCATGCGGCGAGCAATGAGGAAGCGGCGCGCCGCTTCACGCGTGAAGCCAAGGCTGCCGCACGCCTGCGCAGCGAGCATGTCGCCCGCGTGCTGGACTTCGGCTCCGATGACGACACGCCGTACATCGTGATCGAACTCCTGGTGGGGAGCGATCTGTCAGAACTACTTCGGGCTGAAGGTTCGTTTCCGGTCTCAGCCGCCGTCGAGTACGTGATGCACGCTTGCGAAGCGCTCGAGGAAGCGCACTCGCAAAACATCGTGCACCGGGACATCAAACCGTCCAACTTGTTTCTGACGCACCGTCCAACGGGTGAACCGTCAATCAAGGTGCTGGACTTTGGGGTTTCCAAGATTACCGCTCCAGACGGCGCGGGCACGCTGCACAGCACCAGCACCGGTTCGATGTTGGGCTCACCGCTGTACATGTCACCTGAGCAGTTGCGTTCCGCGCGTGACGTAGATGCACGCAGCGACCTTTGGGCCCTCGGGGCAACGCTGCACGAACTTCTGACAGGCCTGGTCCCCTTTCCTGCCGAGTCGATCATGGACTTGTGCCTGAAGGTGACCGGCGAGTCCCCGATCCCGGTGCACCAGATCCAACCTGATGTCCCCGAGGCGCTCGCCGAAATCGTCATGCGCTGCCTCGAGCGTGACCCCCAAAAGCGGTTCCAGACGGCGCGTGAACTGCGAACGGCACTGCGTCCGTATTCACCAGCAGGCGCCAGCAGTTCGTTGCCGCCGGACCGGCACAGTGGTTCGTTGCCACCCCGGCAATCAGACCCAGCCTTGCGCGAAGCCCCACGCCCACCCGCCATGTCCGGCTCGACGCTGCAATCGCCGACGCCGCCACTGGGCAGTCCGAGCGAAGATGGTGAGGCTGGTGCCGGCGAATCCGCCGTAGAAGTGATCGCGGCCACCCGCCAGGATACTTCCGCGAGCGAGGGTCTTCTTGACACGAGCCCCGAAGAGGTGGCTTCGGCTGAAGACAAGCCAATCCGAGAATCAACCCATTCCCCGTGGTCGAGCACTCAACCCGGCAGCGAAGAGCGGGCGACGCCAGCTCAACGGCCGCTTTCGCCGCCGCTCATGATCGGCTCCGCTGCTGCAGTGGCTGCCGTGATCGGAGTCGCCATTTGGTTGAGCTCCGGGGATCCCTATCCCGCGGATGGGGTGACTGCAGCGGAAGCGCCCTCCACCGGAGCGGCGGTGCTACCGGCGAGTCCGCAGGAGCCTGACCTTGCCGCGGCAAAGGACGCTCCCGACGTGACGCCGGCAGCTGTCGACGATCCCGAGGTAGAGCCAGAGACGGAAGTGGATCAGGCGACAACTGAGCCAGCAGCCAGCGCCACGGCGCAGGCTACAGACAACAACTCGCCAGGGCCGAGACAGCCCCCTAGCGGTCCCAAACTAGGTAACGTAAGGTCCGCACTCAGTGGCACGGTCAGTAGCAAGAAGGTCAGCGCAACCAAGCCCAAGAAGAAGAGCAAGAACCCGCTCGCCAATCCGGAATAACCGGCCGAAGCTACGCCAAGACCGTTTTGCTCAGGCGCTGGTTCTGGCGTGTTGCTTGTTTTGGGGCGCCGCCGCGGCAGCTCAGTCGCCCGAAGAGGTCGAGCGCGCTAATGAGCTGTTCAAACAGGGCCGTGACCTCGTGTTGCATGGCAAGTACGCTGAAGCTTGCCCAAAATTCAAAGAGGCTCAGACCCTTCGCCCAGGCGTGGGCACCCTGCTCAACCTGGCGGACTGCTACGAGCGGCTTGGACGGACAGCTTCGGCGCTGCGAACCTTCCAGAAGGCAGAAGCAGAAGCCACTGAAAAGCAGGACGATAGAGCCACTTTTGCCAGCGAACGCATTGACGCGTTGCAGCCTCGACTCGTTCGGCTTGGCGTGTATTTGCCAGCCGAAAACCTGGTGGAAGGTCTGGAAATCTTCGTCAACGGGGTTCGACTCGATCCCGCCAAGCTCGGAACCCAGACCCCTCGCGATCCGGGCGCCTATACCGTGTCTGCGTCCGCTCCAGGGCGTCAACCGTGGAGCGAACAGGTGTTCATTACACGCGACGACCAGAATGTCACGGTGCCCCGCCTATCAGTTCAGGGGCTCCTCAAGCCCGCCCCCAACGCTCCTGTCAACGAGCATGACACTGACCCAGGCCTGGGTACCCAGAAGATCGCGGCGCTCTCCACCTTCGGCGTCAGTGTGGTCGCTGGAGTGGTTGGCGCAGTGTTCACGGTGGGGTCTATCTCAGCGGACAATGACGCGGACGAGCGTTGCGTCCTAGGACCGGACCGTGATCAGTGCGACCAAGCGGGCTTGGACGCGAACGACGACGCTTTGAGTCGAGGCAACGTAGCCACAGTGGCGTTCATCGTCGCGGGCGTCACCGCCGCCACAGGAGCCGTCATGTGGCTGACTGCTCCAGATGAATCAGCCGCCACCTCAAGCGAACAAGCCGGTCTGAACAGGAAGCGACTCGGTGTGGGCCTCGGTCTGCACCCGCAGGGCGGCAGCGTCGCCCTAATGGGACACTTCTGATACTCACACTTCCGCGAAGCTGAATGCCCTATTCGAAGATGTAGGCAGCGCCGGAAATGTTCGCATTGCCATCATCGACCGGGTTCAGAGGGTTGACCCCCAGCCCGTTCGAGCTCTCTTGATAAGCTCCGGCCACGACGCGCAACCCATCTCCCGATACTCCAACCGCGTATCCAAGCAGATCCTTCGGATCCCCGTTGGACGCCTTGACGTAGGATTGCTGGACCCAGACGTCACCTGCGTGCCCGAACACATAAACAGCGCCGTAGTTGTCGTTGGCAGCCGCGTCGATTGGCATGGTGTTGAAACCCTTGCTGGACGAATCTTCTTGATGCGCCCCAACCACCAAAGTGGAGCCATCCTGACTGATACGCACCGCTCGCCCAAATCGATCGGACGCGCCCGCGTTACTAGCCTTGATCAGCGCCTGCTGCTCCCACTTGTCGCCTCGAACAAAAACGTATGCCGCGCCGGAGTCCGTCAAGACCTCATCCGCGGATGCTTGCGGGTTCACGCCAGCACCGGCTGAGTCTTCCGCCAAAGCCCCCACGGCCAGGATGTTGCCATCGCCGCTGAGCGACAATTCATGCCCGAAGTTGGAATTCGCACTGGCGTTCGAGGCCTTCAAGTAGGCGTCTTGAGTCCATTCAGTTCCCTGCTTGCGGAATACATAGGCAGCCCCCGCCTGTATCGCCACTGGGTCCAACACGAGCTCGGAATCAACTCCCTTAGACGATGAACCTTCGTTGCGCGCCCCAACCGCCAATGTCTTCCCCGCATCATCTAGCGCTACTGAAGAACCAAAACGGGCATCCTCACTAGCATTGTCGGCTTTGATGACTGGCCCCGGCGTCCAGCTACTGCCGAGATACTCAAACAGGTACACTGCGCCTGCATTGCTCAAGTCATCGTTGTCTAGTGCTAGCGGCGTCGAGTCTTCGAGGTATGCCCCCACGGCCAGCACAGAGCCATCGGCGTTGAACGCCACTGACCCGCCGAAGAAGTCCCCCTGGCCCGGCAATTCCGCTTTGATTGACGCGCGTTGATTCCAGGCGTTACCAACTCGATCAAAAATGTATACGGCGCCGGAGTTACTTCTGCCATTGTCCGGCACAACGTTGATGCCTCCGACAGCCGAGTCGTCCTGCGGGGCCCCCACGGCCAGCACTTTCCCATCGGCACTTAAAGCCACAGATACGCCGAACTGATCCCCTGCTCCCACATCAGATGCTTTGATGGGAGGTCCCAAGTACTCCCAGCGGGTGCCCGTATTGACAAACACGTAGACTGCGCCTGAATCGATGGCGCTGTCGTCATTGGGCGTCGCACGCAAGGCCGAGTCTTCTCGCGGCGCCCCCACGGCCAGCGTCAGCCCATCTGCGCTCAGCGCAACGCTACTGCCAAAGCGATCGTCCGCCCCGGCGTTGGGAGCCTTGATGAAGTGCTCGGTTGGTTTCCCCAAGTCGGCCGTGAGCGTATATGTCCGTTCTCCACTCGGAGAGCTCACGACAATCGTCAGTTCATTCTCCCCAACGGTGAGAGGCCAAGAGAACGATTCACCCGAAGCAACAGCTTCGCCGCTGACCTTCAGGCGGTACGACGAAGCGGTCGTTGGTGTCACCAGAAGCGTCTGCTGAAGCCCACCAACCAAGATCTCATACTGCTCATCCCCTGGAGAGAAAGGGACCTTGAACTCACCAAAATCGACCACCAGGTCTTCCAGCGCTGGACAGGCGTCCTTTTCATCAGGCTCCAAGCCCTCAACGCACGGCGCCAGCCCAGCATCCGTCCCCGCATCCTTTCCTGCGTCTGTGCCCGAGTCCATCCCCAATGCTCCACGCGCACCGGCGTCCGGTCCTGCATCTTCCATCGTGACGAGCCCCGCGTCATGCCCGGCATCGACGGGCATCGGCGGACGCTTGTCGTCGTTCTTCGATGGCCGATACAGCATGCGCTCCTCATGACCAAGAATCGCGTTGCAGCCAGCGCCGCCAAACAGAGCAACCGAGAGCAGGAGCGCGGCTTTCATCGGCCTGGACCTTACCCCGGGCACCGAGCGGTATTCCACCAGGAAGTTGCCAGAAAGGAACGCAGTCCTACCCAGCGTTGAACCCCTCGGACCGAGCGAGCCGCTGATCGTGCTATTGCTGCCTGCCATGTCGCATCCAGCGAGTGTTGCTGATCGTTGAAAGGATTTGTAGCCGCAGTACCTCAGCTGCAGCTGACACCACTTCTTCGCGTTCGATTCCTTCAGCGGTGCGTGAGCAAGCTCCGCACCACGCGTTGCCTCACTGGTGCGCGCGTGCGGCCGGTGTTAGTCTGCCATCTTTAATGAAGATGACTCTCGGGCCCAGTAGGCCACCACCACGGCGCAGATGGCCGCTTGCGCTAGTGAGCATGACTCTGGGTCTGCTCACAGCATGCACCGATGACCCGTGGACCAAGTACCCCATGCCAGGTCCACCGGACAAGCAGTGCCGCACGGGACACGAAGCTGGCTATAGCTTGTACATCTGGGAATGCCACGCCAACCAGCGAGTCGTCGTCTTTCAATACGGCACTTTCCTGATGCGCCGCGAACCCGAGAAGCAGACATCCACCTGTGGCGAAAAAACCAGCATTGAACGCAAGCTGGCAAACAAAGCATGCAAACCGTTTCCGC
>JBNLEN010000280.1:0-6715 GCA_050304975.1 Polyangiaceae bacterium | reverse complement strand
CGTCGAGGATGGGGCCGCTACCTACTCGAGCACCTTGCCGCTCAAGCAGATGGCAGCGCTCGCCGCTGAGCTGAATGAACCCGTAGAGCTTTCGAGCGATGCTGGGGGCTACGTCTGTAACCACACGTTCTATCGAGTGGCTCACCACCTGACGCAGCATGCTCTACAAACTCGCTGCGGGTTCGTGCACTTGCCCGATTTGGCAGAAGATGCACCCCGGCTGTCACGGTTCGCCAACGTGGTGCGCCATTGGCTCGAGATCTTGTAGCTGGTTGAGCTGTCAGATTTCCGAGCCGGTGATCGGCGTGGCCGTGATTTGGACCGGCACATCAGATTCGACGGCAGCACGTCCCGGGCGTTTTCGGCGAAGCGGCTCCTGCCCGTCGGGAAGCGTTGGCCCCTTCATT
The DNA here is from genome assembly GCA_050304975.1 of Polyangiaceae bacterium. Taxonomy (GTDB): domain Bacteria; phylum Myxococcota_A; class Polyangia; order Polyangiales; family Polyangiaceae; genus SZUA-265. The sequence goes on along the minus strand of JBNLEN010000280.1, from coordinate 6,308 downwards.
CTACTGCGAGGTCCGTCGCGGCGGCGTCAGCTTCCCCGGGCGCTGAGGCGGCTACCGTCAGCGTAGCCAATGCATTGTCAGCGTATTGTTCACTCCAGACGTCCGGGTTCAGCAGCCGCACGGAGTACTCACTTCGGGAAGCCAGTGTCGGGTCTGCGTCCGGAAGCCACAGCGCCAGCGTGTACTGACCGGGAGACAATTGAGCCGGCAAGCGGACGCGGGCACTCAAGCCGTGTTCTCCGGGAGTCAGCGTGCGCACATCGAGCGGCAATTGAACGCTGTCATCAGCGTCATCGCTGCGCAGTCTCAGCATCAAGGGCCGAGGGTTGGTTGGAGCTGCAAAGCCTGTGTTCACGAGTTGTAGTTCGAGAATGAAACTGCCGCCTGGCTTGATCTGCTCAGGCACCTCTGCTGAAACCAGGCTCAAACGATAGCCGAGACGTCGCTCAATCTCGGGACGGCAGCCCTCTTCATCCCAGCGGGCGAGCACGTCTGGGTGGTAGTCGTCATTCAGGTAGCTGTAGTGGAAGCGCTCCATTTCCGGCAGCACCACGTCGCACGCATTGCGCTCGTGCACCGCGCAGGTCTCACCGCCGATGGGCACGTACAGGGTGTCCTCCGCGAGATAATCCTTGAGCGTCTCCGGTGACTCGTACTGATACGTGCCAACGTCGTTTTCGCCCGAAACGAAGCAGTCGTTCAAATGCGCAACACGTCCAACCGCGTCACCCATCAGCAGGGTCGACTCAGTGGTCGCGGCGGCTCCGTACAACATACGCTTGTACGCGGGATACCGGAGGGCGACGCGACGCGATTCCGGCAGGGCAGCCAGCAACCCATCCACGATGCGTTTTCGCGCCTCTTGATCGCTGGGACCATCTTCGAAGTTGAGTGAGCTGTGCCACTCACCCCAAGCGCCGATCAACCCCGCTTGCAACAGGAACAGCACATCCTGATTGGCCTGCAGCAGCGGCGCCAACTGCTCAATGTGCTGGAGCATCCAACTCTCCGGCGCGTCGTTGGCACCATCGGGGTAGCCCTCGCCATCGTCATATTGAAAGCGCACGACGGCTTTGAGGCCCGCGTCACGCACAGCATCGAATCCAGACTGGACGTCGCTCAGGAGTTCTTCCGGCAGCGGCTGCTCGTGATCTTCACCGAGGTAGGCGTCGAGGTGTACCGCGGCGTACACGATGGACTTGCCTTCTGGCCTCACGTAGTCAAGGTCCCGAACCGTCGCCAGGTTGGTGGTGGTGTAGAATCCGCGTTCGGGATTGAGGAAGTTTTCGTCGCTTGTGTCGAACTGGATGTGGCGGGTTGGTGCGTCTCCCAACATAGGGTCGGGATCGGGATCCGGTGTATCGATTGGCGATTCGTCGGTGGGCGGGGCCGCGGCGTCCGGGACCTCCGCGCCATCATCGTCCATCGATGCGTCGTCAGCGTTCGATGCAGCGCGGTCATCTCCTGATACTGGATTGTCCGACTCCTCCGGCGGGGATGCGGCTTGCTTTTCCTCGGTGCAGGCAGCTAGCCAGCAGCAGAGCATGATTATAGTCTTCAGACGATGTGGTCGGAGCCAGGACTGCACGCCCGGCAAAGTGTGCCCCGTATCGTGAGCTAGCGCTAGCAGGCTGTCATTTGTTACGCTTGGCGGATGTTTCGAGTCACTTCGCTGGGTCTGTTCATGGTCGCGTGCGCGAGCGGTCAACCGTCAGCGGACGCCCCTTCGACGCCAGCGCCGTCGGCGACCGCAACCACAGATGACCAGGGGGCGCTGTGTCTGGAAGATGCGCGCGCCGCTCGAACCCCGGCCAAAGACGCGCCCAACAAGATTGAGGTGCGTCACATTCTGGTTCGACACGCTGAACTGAAAGATCCGCGCGGCGCGACTCGGACTCCGGAAGCAGCGTGTCTGCGCGCTCTCGAGGCGTTGAAACGCTTGCAATCAGGAAGCGGTTGGAATGAGGTAGTTGCCGAGTATTCAGACTCCAAGAACGATTCGCTTGGCAGGGTCGCGTATGACGACCTGGCTCCGGAGTTTGCCGACGCCGCCTTTTCCTTGGAGACGGGGCAGCTCAGCTACGTGGTGGAGAGCGACAGAGGGTTTCACATCATTCTACGTCGCCAGTGAGCTCCTGGAGCCGCCGAACGAAGGGTGTCGTCATGCGCTCATTCTCCGAGTTGAGGGGCCAAAGGCCCGATTTCAACTCGAAGACGCTCGAAGAAACGGACTCAGTCCGCGTGGTAGCCGCGCCACATCCAGACCAAAGTGTCCGCCAGCGTTAGGTCGAACACTTTGCCATCGCAATGGCCAGTCGCTTCGCTGTACACGAATCGATAGTCGTAACCCTTGGCTGCGAGATCTTCTGCGGTGTTGAAGTTGGCTTCAATCCAGTCGTGGTGACCGTCGCTGTTGTTCTGCAGATCGTTTTCGGACACGTGGGTGAAGATCCGCAGCGGCTTCTTCTCTGACGTCGCGATCAACTCCATGCTGGAGTGATACTCCCAAGCGCCCAAGGGGAACATCTCTTCTTCTGGCGCGTCATCATCCTGCTGATCCACGAAGGTGCCCGAGTAGGTGATGATGCGACGGAACAAGTCCGGACGAAACCAGCCCATGGTGAGCGCCGCCGCACCACCGGAGCTGCAACCCATAGTCGCTTTGCCCCAAGGGTTTTCCGTAAATGCGATGTTCGGATATTCCGCCAACACATCGGCGTTCGTGAGCACGGCAGGCAACACCTCGCCATTGATGAAGCGCGCGAAGCGGTCCGACATGGTGTCGTACTCCAGGCCGCGCTCGCTGTTCTTGCTGTCATCGCCCCCGTTTTCCACGGCGATGGCGATGAACGCTGGCAGCTGTCGCTCCGGATCGTCGGAGATAGTCAGGTTATCCAAAGCATTGCGCACCAAGCCAAGCTGTCCTGGGCCGTCATGAATCACCAAGATCGGTGCTTCGGTGCCGTCCACGTACTCCGCCGGCACGTAGACGAAAATACGACGCTCAGTCCGCACTGGTTTGCTCTGAGGGTCCAGCGTTGGATCGTCCCCTTTGAAGATTTCGCTGTCGGCCAAAGCCATCGTGAACTCGAAGTTCAACCCCTTGGGATTTCCCTGATCTTGCAGGTCTGGATCGCGGGCGTAGTCAGGGCCGACTGTGAAGTCGCCGTTGCCCTCAGTGCCGGGATCTTCCGTGTATTCCTCCATCATGCCGCCAGCTCCGCCATCGCCGCCAATGCCGCCGGCTCCGCCGACTTGAGCCTCCCCGCCCGTGCCGCCCAGCGGACCCATACCGCCGACTCCGCCAGCGCCCGCTACACCGCCTCCGGCGCCACCTGCCATCATCGGCGGTGGGTCAGACACGTCTGACATTCCGGCAGCGCCCGCGGTCATTGGTGCGGGTATTCCACCAGCGCCGCCCGTCGCCATGGGGTCGGAGCCCACGGACTCCCCGCACGCGACGATAACCACACACGCCAAGCCCAAGGACGCGCCACGTTTCATCTGACCAACTGATGTCTTCATTGCTCTTCGGTATATGCCCTTGGCCCGCCAGAGTTGTCGGCAAACCTTCTGGTCGGGCGAAATCCCCGCCATCCTCCCAAATCAGCTGCGAAGCGTCGCTCGAAAGGTCCGGCTGAGCGGAATTCGCGCCCCAACCGGGAATTGAACTGGCCCGAAAAGCGGCACCAAATCCACACGCTTCCAAGACTCGCTTGACCACGCTTGGCCCGCCGGATACTCGACTGGCCCCTTTGCCGGCGACGTTCGGCACCTTGGACCAGCGGAGGCACACAGGTGGGCGTATTCAGCGGCTCAATTAGCTACACCAAGTTCTACGTGCGGGGCGAGGTCCCTAAACGTTTTCAGGCAGCGTTCCAAAAGAACATCCAGCTGCGCACGTTCGTGCCGCTGAGCACTGATGAAGACGAAGAGGAGCGCAGCGGCTGGTGTGCCGCAAGCAACGCTCTCGACCTCGACTTGAGCCAGCAGAAGTGGCTCTTCGATCGCTACTTGGTCTTGGGAATGCGCGTCGACAAGTGGCGCATCCCTCGGGCGCTGCTCAAAGCTCAACTCGCGGAAGCCACGACCGAGCTGCTCGAACGCAAAGGCAAAGCCAAACTATCGCGCCCCGAAAAAGACGAACTCAAATTTCGGATCACTAAGCGACTTCGCAAGAAGGTACTCCCAAGCATGCGCCAGTTCGACTTGTGTTGGGATCTGGACCGCGGCGTGTTGCTGTTTTGGAATCGCTCGCCGCGCATGATCGACGATCTGATGGTCTTGTTCGAGCGCACCTTCAGCATGCAACTGGAACCAGCCAGCCCGTACGTCGAAGCCAAAGAATTGCTCTCGAAACGCGGTTTGGATCGCGTTCACGCGCTTGAGCAGTCTTCGTTCTAAACTCCGCACTGAACGCGCCACCCACGCCTCATACAAAGCCCATTACTCATGACAGATCTGGTCGAGCGAATCGAAACCACACGCTTCTTGGGAAGCGAGTTTTTGCTGTGGCTGTGGTTCAAAGCTGAACTATTCGAGACCAACTTGGAGCTGAGTGATGGCTCCATCTTAGCGCTTTGGTTCGATTCACAGCTATTGTTGAAAGGCGCGCTCGACGGCCAAGAACGCGTGCAGTTTACCGGCGTCGAACCGAGCGCGAGTCCGGAAGCCAAGCTCGCTCTGCGCGCCAACAAACTGCCCAGCCGAGCGCGCATCTGCATGCGCCAGAATGAACAAGAGTTCTCATTCGTGTTCGACGCCGAGACGTTTTCCTTCGGCTCCGTCAAGCTACCGGCGGTGCTCGATGACGAAGACAATGACCCGCTGGAGGCTCTCAAAGAAGGCCCGAAACCGAAGCAGCAAAAACCTCAAAAGGACGTCGACGAACAATTGGCGGAACGCATGCAGCTGCTGCAACAGTTGGATGAGCTCTGGAAACAACTCTACGCTGAGTTTCTGCAGTTGCGCACCGCGAACGAATGGGACAAGAAATTCCTTTCCGCTTTGCTAGACTGGGCGAAGGGCAAACCCAGCCTCACCCCCGAAGGCTATCGAAAGCTGCTGCAACGCGCCCGATGACGACCTGGACGTATGGCACCGGCGCGCTCGAGTCGGCTGAGGAGAACCGGCCCGCGTAGGCCAGCGAACGCCACAACTGGCCACACCAGCGCCGCAGCGCACGCAGATTCGCTTGACTTATTCCGCGTCCCGGAACATCCAAACGCCCATGCAGGCCAAGCCCAGCGTTGAAGCTCTGAAGCCGTATGTCGCCCCGTTGGAAGGGCGACGGCAGCATTTGCGCTTGGACTTCAACGAGAACACCTTGGGGCCATCGCCACGAGTGGTGCAGGCGATCCGCGCCTTGCCGCCGGAAGCGTACGCGACCTACCCCGAATACGAAACTCTGACGGCTCGATACGCGCACCATGTGGGGCTCGCGCCAGCGCAGGTCGGTCTGTTCAACGGGTCAGATGCGGCAATCAAAGCCGTGTTCGACGCATTCGGCAGTGAGGGCGAGCGCTTCGTCACCACCTCGCCAACCTTCGGCTACTATCGCCCCTGCGCCGAAGCAGCAAGCATGCTCAGCGTCGGCGTGCGCTACGAGGACGACTTTTCTTTCCCCTGGCAGCGGCTGCGGGAAGCATTGTCCGAGCCGACGCGGATTTGTATCATCTGCAATCCGAACAACCCAACGAGCACGCTGGCAGAAAGTGAGGCGCTGCTCGAGCTGGTGGCGGCGCACCCCGAAACTCTGTTCGTCATCGACGAGATCTACTGCACCTATACCGGTGTTTCGGTCCTGCCCAAAGGCGCGGATCTCAGCAATCTCGTGGCGCTGCATTCACTGTCCAAGAGCTGTGGTATTGCCGCGTTACGGATCGGATTCGCTTGCGGCCACAGCGGCATCGTCGATCGGCTCAATCGCGTCACCGGGCCCTACGACGTCAACCAATTCGGCGTTGTTGCAGCCGGAGCAGTGCTCGAGGATTGGGCCGGCGTTGAAGCCTATCGCGACGAGGTCGCTCGCGCCGCTAGCCTGACGCTGCAGGAGCTGGAGCGGCTAGGCGTGCGCAGTTTCCATGGTGGGGGCAACTATTGCCTGGTTTGGCCTGGCAAAGATGTGGCGCGTGTCGAGCAGGCGCTTCGCGCTCGCGGCATCTTGGTACGCAGCATGCACGGCAAACCCATGCTCGACGATTGTTTCCGGCTCAGCTTTGGCACCGTGCAGCAGATGCAGCGCTTCGTGAGTGAATTCGAAGCCGTACTCAGCGAGCTCTGAGCGCGCGCATGCTTAGTCAGCTGCC
>JBNLEN010000279.1:0-6781 GCA_050304975.1 Polyangiaceae bacterium | reverse complement strand
CGCCACGGCCTGATCGGAGGTGATCCCATTGGCGGTGAAGCTTGCGCTGGTCGAACGGGTCCCGCTGATCAGCGGACTGCAGCCACCGCCGTGAAAGTCGCGATAGGCTCCCCCCTCGGGGACATCCGCTCCCTCGGCGGAGTTCTTGTTGAAGGGGATACCCATGTCGCTCAGGATCAAGAAGTCATCTCTAAGTGCCTCGAGCGGCTGCAACGGAGTCGTGATGGTGTAGTCTCTGCCCGCGTCGACGGGCGCGATGAAATGTCCTTCTTCGGTCGAGTTCTCGCCAGCGATACGTTGTTGGTTCTTGGCCCAGCCGTCGCCTCCGATGGCCTGCCCCGCGAACACGACGCCGTAGCGTAACGGCATCCCGGCCTGGGCGCGCGCCAAGCGCGTGCCGCTACCGTCCAGCATGCATTCCAAGATGGGCAGTCCGACGGCGATCCCGCCGAGTCCACGCAGGAGTGTACGTCGATCCAAACTTGGCGCCTTCACCAACTGGCGTGCTCTGCGACGACTCATGGCGCCTCCTCCCGTCTCAGCGCGAACACTGGATCTGCCACCAGCTCTGTCAGCCAGTCCGAAACCCGCCGATCCTGGCTCTCGAATTGTTCCGCCAGCACCGCCGTGTACTCCTTATCCAAACTGCTCAGTTTGACCCTGCCGAGAATGAAGCGCGCGTAGTGTTGCACGAAACAGGGCGCTACCAAGTTGTTGTCGACCAGCAGCTCCGCCAATTCAGCGGGCCCCTCGAACTCACCGTATCCAGGTAGCGTCCCGACGGTATCCAGCACGCACTCAGGCGCGCCGTCGTCGTGCTCTCGGTAACGTCCAGCCATGTCGAAGTGTTCGAGGCCGAGACCGATCGGATCGAACTGGTCGTGACAAGCGGCGCACCCGGATTGATCTTTGTGCGCCAGGTAGCGGTCGACCTTGCAGGCCGCTTCGTTTTCCCCGGGGGGCTGGTCCACATCCACCGTGGGCGGGGGGGGCGGGATCTCATTGCACAGCAGCCGGGTCTGGACGAAGATCCCGCGCTGCGTCGGGCTGGTGTCGGTGAACTTGCTAAAGCCGGACAGCACACTTCCGTGGGACAAGATGCCCGCGCGGCCGGAGTCTGTCGGATAGCTCACCCAGCCTTCGCCATTGTCGGGCGGAGGCAAGCCGTAATGCTCGGCCAGCGCCGTTGTGAGGTAAGTTTCCGGGCTGCTGAACAGCTGCAGGAAATCGCCCGCTTGATCGAACACCACCCGCTCAATCAACGCTTCTGTCTCAGCCTGAAAGGCCGCGTTCAGCTCAGCATCGTGGGGGATGGCGCGGTAGCCAAGCCACATGGAATGAAAACGGTTGAGTTGTCGCTGCGCCCGCGGATCTTCGAGCAGCTGAGCCGTCACCGCGCGCCGACTTTCGCCATCCGTCAGCGATGAATCGTGCAACAACCCGGCATCAGGCGTGGTCCCGAGCAACATGAACGACATGCGCGTCGCGATCTCGTGGGCATCAAGAGCAAACACGCCCGCGGTCATGGTCGGGGAGCCCCGTTCAATCCGGTAGACGAACTCCGGATCTTGCAACAAGGACTGCAGCAGCAGCTCGACTGCCGCGTAGAAATCATCGCTTTCGGTCGCGAACTCCAACAGCGGCCGGTAGTGCGCCACGTCGTCCGCCGAGAATGGCCGCCGGAGTAATCTGGAGCCCAGCTGCTCCACCGTCTGATCGAAGCAGGCCGCATCCGACGCGGATGCCGGGGTACAAGGCAGCAGCTGGTCTCTTTGCTCGACGTTTGCAATCAAACCTGCTGCGACATCTTCGGCCATGACTTGCAAACCATCAACCAGCGCCTGCGAGACGACCTGGTTGTCGTACCCATTGTCGTACGGAGAAAACTCGTCTTCTGCCAGCACGCCCGAAGGCCCAGCATTGGCGCCCAGAACATCTCCCAGCGTGGCGTCGATTTCCGCCCGAGTGAGCCGCAAGGCTCCACTCACTGGGACATGGGGCGGCGCTTCAATCATCGAAGCCGGGTTATCGGGATCCAGATCGTCATCGCTCTGGTCGTCCTCGACCACGTCCCCGGTGTCGTCGTCCTCTACATCTGGGCTGCCCTGATCGGTCCCGGGCTCCGAGCTACAAGCTATGACGAGCACCAACCCGCCAGCTATCGATCCCCATCGCGTCACTTTCACGAGCTAGAGTCTGGCTGCCTGAACGGACACCTTCAACGCTCTCGCGACTCAAACGATGTTCACCCAACTTCACCGAGCAGCGACAGTGGATATCGCCCGCGACAGTGTTCACAATGTGTAATCACAAGTAGGCAACCCAGGGTCCCTTGTGGCCAGTTCCCAGGACGGTCAATTTTGTCTGATAATCCTCAACCCGACCGCGCACTGCGCTTTGGGCTTGTGCTACTGAGCGCAGCATGCGGATCGGTGTCGACCTAGGCGGAACCAAGATTGAGGCGCTGCTGCTGTCCTCCGAGGGCGAAGAGCTGGTGCGCCAGCGGGTGGATACGCCCCGCGGTAGCTACCACCAGATCGTCAATGCAATCGTGGACTTGGTGCTCGACGTGGAGCGCCAGGCCGGGGAGCCCTGTTCAGTGGGGCTCGGGATCCCGGGAGTCGTGTCGCCCGCGACAGGCCTGGTGAAGAATGCCAATTCGACCGAGCTCAACGGCAACCCGCTCGACAAGGACTTGGGCGAGCGCTTGCAAAGAACCGTGCGCGTCGAAAACGACGCCAATTGTTTCGCGCTATCGGAGGCTGTCGATGGTGCCGCAGCTGATCTGGATGCGCTGAACCCAATCGTGTTTGGCGTGATCCTCGGGACGGGAGTGGGCGGTGGTTTGGTCGTCGGCCGACACCCGGTCAGCGGTCCCGACGGAGTGACGGGAGAGTGGGGACACACGCAGCTGCCGTGGCGCACCTCCGAAGAAACGCCGGGACCCAAATGCTGGTGCGGACATCACGCCTGCATCGAGACCTTCTTGTCGGGGCCCGCCTTGGCCCGCGATCACGAAGCGCGCACAGCTCAGCCGCTGGATGGCGCTCAGCTGTCAGAGCTAGCGGCAAGGGGTGATGCCAGCGCCAGCGAGACCCTGGCACGCTTTGAGGACCGCCTAGCCAGGGGGTTGGCTGGGATCATCAATGTGCTCAACCCCCACGCGATCGTGCTCGGGGGAGGCCTGTCGAACATCGGCCGGCTGTATGAAAATGTGCCGCAACGCTGGTCCGAATATGTCTTCTCTGACGTGGTGAGCACCCGCCTACTGCGAGCCAAACACGGCGACTCCAGCGGCGTTCGCGGAGCAGCCTGGCTGTTTGACTAGCCTTTGGCTGGAAGCAACAAAAGTCGACAGATCCGAGGCTCGTGCGAGCTATGCTGGCGGCCGCCATGTCAGACCAGTCTGAGTACGCCGCGGTGCTCTCCCGATTCGAGCAGAGGCATGACTACTTTGTCGGGATAGATTCTGATGGTTGTGTCTTCAACTCGATGGAAGTGAAGCACAATGACTGCTTCAGCGTTGCCGTAGTGAGGGAGTTTGAGCTGGCAGCCGTTTCTCGAGACGTGCACGAGGTGTGGGATTTCGTCAATCTCTACTCCCAAACGCGCGGCTGCAATCGCTTCGTTGCGCTGAGCAAGGCCTTCGAGTTGCTGCGCACGCGGCCACGAGTTCAGCAAAGCCCGGTTGATGTCCCCGCGCTCGAGCATCTGGACGACTGGATAAAGAACGAAACCACACTCGGCAATGCCACGCTCGAACTGGAGATTGGACGCTCCAAGGGCGAACGCCTTGAAGAGCTCACCCGAGTGCTGAAGTGGTCCCAACTCGTCAACCAACTCGTGCGCAAGACGGTCAAGCATTTGCCCCCGTTCGCGGGGGTAGAACCATGCCTGGAGCGCTTTCGACAGAGCGCCGACGCCATGGTCGTCTCCTCGACCCCCGTCGAGGCACTGGAGTTCGAGTGGGCCCAGCATCGGATCGACCGCTTCGTTTCTTTGATCGCGGGTCAAGAAATGGGACCGAAGTCCCAACAATTGGCGGTGACCACTCGAGGCAGATACGCGCCGGAGCGCATGCTGATGATCGGTGACGCCCCCGGAGATCTCAAAGCGGCCCGCAGCGTCGGGGCGCTGTTTTATCCGATCACACCAGGAGACGAGGAAAGCTCCTGGAAGCGACTGCTCGACGAAGGCATCGACCGTTTCTTCTCCGAACGCTACTCCGGCAACTACCAAGACGCTTTGGTCACCGACTTCATGCAACGTCTTCCCGAACAACCTTCTTGGTGACGCTGACGATGGCAAGCTTCGACGATCGAGAAGTTGGACTCATAGGCCTGGGGGTGATGGGCAGTGCGCTGGCCCAGAACCTTCGTGACCGCGGCCAACAGGTCCGAGTGTGGAACCTCGAACCAGCACCCCAAGCAGAGTTTCTGGCCAAACGCACGGATATTGCCGGCGCCGCGAGCCTGCCGGAGCTCGTCGCTGCACTCGCACGGCCTCGAAAACTCCTGCTGATGATCCAGGCCGGGCCGCCCGTGGACCAAGTGCTCGAGCAGCTAGTCCCACTGCTATCCCCGGATGACATCGTGATCGATGGGGGCAACTCACATTTTGAGGACACCCGCCGCCGAACGCAGATGCTTTCGGAGAAAGGATTGAACTTCGTTGGCATGGGCGTGTCCGGTGGCGAGGAGGGCGCGCGCCACGGCCCTTCGTTGATGCCCGGGGGTAGTCGAGCCAGCTGGCGTCTACTCGAGCCCATGCTCACCAGTATTGCTGCCAAGACAGATTCGGGCGCGTGCGTCACACACATTGGACCGGACGGCGCCGGACACTTCGTCAAGATGGTGCACAACGGCATCGAGTACGCCGAAATGCAGCTACTGGCCGAGGCGTTCGACCTGATGTCACGCACGCTGCGTTTGCCGATCCCAATCATCGCGCGCACCTTTGAGCGCTACAACTCCGGACGCCTGAATGGTTACTTGATGGAGATCACCGCCAAGCTGCTGCACAAGCAAGACGACTCCGGGCAGCCGCTGATCCATCAAGTCTTGGATGTTGCCGGCCAAAAGGGCACGGGGCGTTGGACAGCGCAAACGGCGCTGCAACTCGGCGTTGCCACTCCAAGCATCATGGCGGCACTCGAAGCGCGAGCCCTGTCGGCGCTGAAGTCAGAGCGCCTGGCAGCAGCGAACCAACTCGGCTTTCGCCCCGCTTCGGCCAATACTTCGGGAAAAAACCTAGCTGAAGCGCCATCCTCGGCGGCCGAGATCGAATCGGCCCTAAGCGATCTGGAGCAAGCGCTGTTCGCCTCCAAAGTCTGTGCACACGCACAAGGCTTCGCTCTGATCGCCTCAGGCGACAAACACTACGCTTGGAACATCGTGGCGCATGAAGTCGCACGCATCTGGAAAGGCGGCTGCATCCTGCGCGCCGGGCTTCTGGACCAGATCATGCGGGCGTTCGCTACGCAGCCTGAATTGAACAATCTGCTCCTGGCCGATGACTTCGGCCCCGAATTGCAAGAAGCGCAGCCGGGCTGGCGGCAAACTCTCTCCCTCGCCCAGTCGACCGGAATCCCCATGCCAGCGATGGCAGCCAGTCTAGGCTACTTCGATAGCTATCGGAGCGCATGTTTGCCTCAGAACCTCACGCAGGCGCAGCGCGACGCCTTCGGAGCGCATCGTTATCAGCGGGTGGACGCACCGGATGCAGGTTTTGTCCACAGCGAATGGTTGAAACCTTAGTCGAAACACCTTTTGAAATCCGCCCCTGTACGCCCCCGGTCCCAACGAGCTGCCTGAGGGGTCGCTTGCGGATCAGATCCGCATATAATGATGCGGGTTTTCCATGACTGACGACAACGGCGACGAAACCAGAAGATCGAGCGCCCCTCCGGGCAGAAAGCTCGGCACGACCAACCTTTGGGACTCGAGTCCCGAGCAAGAGGTCTCCTCCGGCTCGAGGAGGTTTCGCTCGCAGCAGCAAACTCTCGTTGGCGGCACCGTAGATCCGGACTCCTTGGCCGCACAGGCAGCGCAATTCGTTGACGAGCAGAGAAAGAGTCGCCCCCCATCAGCCCCGCCAGGCATCCGTTTCATTCCGCGCAACCTGCGCAGCGACCGTCCACCAGATGTAACCGCGCCACCGACCGATTTGGGGCCAGTGTTGGCAACGGCGACACCTCTGCCCGCGCCATCAAATCCGCCTCCGGTTCAGCCCAGGAGTGTTCCGCCTGCCAGGGCAGAGTCTTCCGAGCCCGAAACGGCAGACTCTGCGGCTGCCCCGACCGAACCAGTGCCAACAACAGAGCAGCCTGCAACGACGGAACCAGTACCGAGCACTGCGCCAGCCTCCGCAGAGTCCAATGACGTGGCTCGTGATGAGCAGATCACGAGTCCGGAAGTTCCGTCGGCGACCAGCAGTGTTCCCCCGGCGCGCTCACGCAGCTCCGTCCCGGTTGCTCCCGCGACGCCCCCGCCCGCCCCCAGCTCTCGACCTCCAGCATTTGACCCTCCAGCATTCGACCCTCCAGCATTCGACGAGGTCCCGCGTGACAGCGGTTCAGTGACGAGCAGCGCGCCTCCCGGAACGGCAGCTGACCTGGCCCGCACAATGGATACGACTACCCGGCGAAGCAGTGTGCCGCCACCGCTACCGGGACCGCTTCCTTCGTCGCGACCGCCACCACCTGCGTCATCAGCCCCGCCTGCGTCATCGGCCCCGCCTCCGACGTCCGTGGCCCCAAGCAGTTCACCGCAGGTTGGGACTG
>JBNLEN010000278.1:0-6838 GCA_050304975.1 Polyangiaceae bacterium | reverse complement strand
GTCGGTCCCATCGGGTTGAACGCCGCCGGTGATAACGGCGCAACACCAAGCTCCGCGCGCGGCAAACCAGCTCCGCGCGCGAGGACCGAACGACTAGCGAGCAGCTATCACGCGCAGATCGGCCAATGGACGGCGCATCAAGCGCAGCACCCAAGAGCCCAACCCGAAGGCTATCAGAGTGAGCCCCGTCGCCAGAGCCACCCAAATTCCCCGAAGCCCCCAGTCCAAGCGGAACGCCAGCACATACCCCAAGGGCAAAGCAAACCCGTAGTAACCCACCAGATTGATCCAGGCGGCCGCGGCCGGCTTGCCCATTCCCCGGAGCAAACCACCGGCGATCACCTGAGTGCCGTCAAAAATCTGGAAAGCGCCGGCCAGCGGCAGGATCCCCGCGGCCAGCGCCAGTACCTGGGCGTCACTCGTGTAGAGCAATGGTAGTTGGTGTCTGAGCAGCACGAAGGCCGTGGCCGACACGCTCATGATCATCACCCCCAAAGTCAGCGCGGAGTAAATCGCCGGACGAAAGCGCCCCGAGTCTTGTTCGCCAATCAGGTTGCCTACCCGAGCCGAAGCGCTCTGAGAAACCCCCAGGGGCATCATGAACGCTAGCGCCGCCATGTTGAGCACGACCTGGTGGGCTCCCAGCTCAGCCACGCCTAACCACCCGGCCATGAACGACGCCATGCTGAAGGCCCACGACTCGAGCGAAATCTGAAGTCCGACGGGCAATCCCAGTTTGAAGACCTGCAGCAACCCCGCCAGACTGAATGCCGCCCGGCTCCACGGCTGCCAAGCGCCGACGTGCAGCTTGAAACCAAGCACCCAAAGCCACAACCCCGCTGCCATCAACGCACTCGTCAAAGTACTGGTCAGCGCTGCGCCCTGCAGCCCCAACGCCGGAAGTCCCAAGTGCCCAAAGATCAGCACCCAGTTGGCAAGGGCGTTGAAGATGTTGCTGAGCCACACGACCCAGGTGGCTGGCGTCATCAACGTCCTGGCTTGGAGGTATTGGCGTATGGCCGTGTACACCAAGAAGCAGGGTACGGTCGGTAACTTGATCAGATTGTAAGCAGCGGCCAGCTCCGAAACATGCGGGTCCTGACGCAAGAGCAGCAAACCTGGCCCGGTCAGCGACTGCATCAGGCAAATCGGAACACTCACGAGCAGCGCGACGATCACCCCGCGCTGAAGAGCCAACCCCGCCGCCGCCCCGTCGCGACGACCGTGCGCCTGGGAAATCAGCGGATCGAGTCCCATCACGACGCCCAACCCGATCGCCATCCAGCCCCATTGCCACATGTTGGCCAGGGCGCTGGCCGCCAGCTCATGCACGCCGACGCGACCGAGCATCAACGTGTCAACGACGCCGGTAAACATGAGGCCCACCTGGGACAAGGCCACCGGGGCCGACATCCGAGCTAACGTCTTGAGTTCCGTGCGCACGAGTTCGGGGGGTCTAGTGCTCCCCGGGCTCAACGTCATGTGGAAAAGCGGGGCGATTTTCCGTAGCGGCAGGGATTGCGTGCCCGGCTGCAAATCCGGCCACCCTCCGGCGTTGCAACCCGGCGTTGCAACCCGGCGATGCAGCCCGGCGATGCAGCCCGGCGGTGTAGTATCGTCGCCGCATGCGCCTCCTGCCCGCTGGGTTGCTCCTCAGCCTGCTCCTGGTTCAACCGCTATCGGCAAAAGAGCGCTCCACAGACGAGCCGGCCAAAGCCCCTGAGCCAGGGCTCAGCCTGACACCAGTGCCGGCCATCAGCTACTCACCCGAAACAGGGCTATTGCTGGGCGTCGCCGCGGTGGCCAACTGGCAGCCCGAGAGCGCAGGACTGCGTACCTCCAACCTGCTGGCGCTGCTGGCGTATTCTACCAAGCACATGGCGACCGGAGTGCTGTCGCTCAACGCCTATGCGTTGGATGACCGCTTGTTCATCTCTTCCGACATCGAAGGCATGCGATTTCCGAACAAGTATTGGGGCAATGGCAACGACACCGCCCTGGGCGCCGAAGAGAACTTCACCATCGATGCGCTATCCGTCTTCACACGCCCCATGTGGCAAGTCGCCAATGATCTGTACGCGGGCCCCTTGCTAGCTCTGCGACTCAACCACTTGCGAGAAGCCGAAACTGACGGCCTGCTCGACAGCGGCAACATCATCGGCGCCGGCGGCGGGCGCGTGGTGGGTCTTGGAGTGACTGCCCGCTACGACACTCGCGACAACAACCTGAACGCGACGCAAGGCGAGCTACTTTCGCTCGATCTGGCCAGTCACCGCGGCTGGTGGGGCTCCCAGTTTAATTACGAAAGCTGGTTCTTTGAGGCGCGCAAGTTCGTCGCGGTGTGGCGGGGTCAGGTGCTCGCCGCGCAGCTCCAGTTCGCTGGCCAACAGGGACGGGTGCCCTATTTCGACCTGTTCCAACTCGGCGGCACCTATCGCTTGCGCGGGCACTATGCGGGCCGCTATCGCGACAAGCTGTTGCTGATGGGGCAGCTGGAATACCGGCTACCGTTGTTCTGGCGCTTGGGAGCGGTCGTGTTCACCGGCGCCGGCGACGTCGCTCACCGTTTCGACGACTTCTTCTCCCACAGCATCAAGTGGAGTGCGGGCGGCGGGCTGCGCGTCATGCTGGAAGAAGAACACCGCACCAATTTGACCTTCGACTATGGCGTATCGCGTGACCAATCTGGGCTGTACATCACGCTGGGGGAAGTATTCTAATCGGCACAATGCTGGGCGGCCACCGGAGACGCAGCGCAGCACCTGGCGACGGGGGCGCGCTGGCGACGCACTTCACAAACTGCGTTTTTGTTACGGATCGACGACATTTCGGGGGGCCGTGCGCTGGGAGTGGAGACGACCGGGTTCGATTTGCGTCCGCCGCGGGGTGCGGTTTTGCAGGCGGCTTTCAACCAAAGATGTGCGATCAGGGGGCCAAGGTGCGGCCAAGGTTGTGCGGCTGGGCGACGTCGGTGCGGGCGGTGAGGTCGAACGCGTGGTGCAAAAGCGGACATTTCACCAACCTCAAAGCGCCTGATGTCGCGTTCGCGACCGCAAACGGACATTTCACCAACCTCACGCTCTCTCGCGGCGGCGCGTCGCACGCTGGCCGGAGTGCCTCGGCGGTTAACGTCGCGTTTGAACGCGCAAACTCTTGGGGCACTGGGAGCAGAGCCTTTCGTCTTGCGCGGGCCGTGTCAGCTATCCATAACAAAAACGCGATTTGCGAAACCCCTCGCGCACTGTGAGTCGATAGGTGAGTCGATAGGTGAGTCGATAGCCGGGTCGATAGGCGAGAACGATAACTGACGCTCCCCCGCGCGGGATCCTTCTAGTCAATCGGCTCCTGCACGACGTCAAACACGCCCCGATCAAACGGTAGTCCAGGCGCATCTTCCAGTTTGACGATCCGTTCGCGCAGACCGGCGGCCTGCATTTCCAGGGCACGATGATGACAGTACGGGTTGTTGCCGGGTTTACCGAACAAGCTGTGCGTCATCCAGGTGCAACCGCCCATGCACTCTTCGGCGTAGTAGCAGCCGCGGCAGTACCCCCACAGATCATCGAGCGTGCGGTCGCGCGTGTAGCGCAGCCGTTGAGAACGCTCCCAAACGTCTTGCAAGGAACTGTCTAAGATGTTTCCGCCAGCCCACTCATTCGTGTGTAATGATGGGCACCCTTTGAGCGTCCCGTCCGCTTCGATGCCGAGCGTCGCGCGACCAGCCCCACATCCGCCGGCGTGCCCTTGTGGGATGTGACGCCTGAGCAGCGCTTCATACGGTCCAAAGTAGCCCACGTTGTTGCCGGGATAGATGCGCACTCCAGCTTGCTCAGCGCGTGGGGCTAGCTCCGCGATCCGCGGGAAGACTTCCAGCAGATCATAGGGCTGCAGCATGATCTCCGGCTCGTCGGCGGCGCGTCCCATCGGCACGGTCAACTGCAGCTGCCAACCGTGACAGCCATACTCGGCCAGCACGTCCAAGATTTCTGGTAGCTGGTGCTGCGTCAGTCGATTGATCTGAGAATTGACCGACACCGGTATCTTGGCCGCGCGCAGATTGGCGATGGCTTGCAGAGCGGACTCGAACGAGCCGCTAACGCCCCTCAACCGATCGTGCGTCTCGCCGATACCGTCGAGCGAGACGCTGACGCTCTGCAGCCCAGCTTCTGCCGCAGCTTTGGCTCGCTCGGGAGTCACGCCTCGCCCGCCCGTGGTCATGGTGCAGTCCATGCCAGCCTTTCGCACGGCCTTCACGATCTGCGTCCAGTCTTCGCGCAAGTAGGCCTCGCCACCGATGACCGTCACCTCTTTGATCCCAAGCTCCGCCATTTGCTGGATCAAGTCGAAACATTGCTCGGTGGTCAGCTCCTCCGGTCGCTCTCGACCGGCACGCGAACCGCAATGGCGGCAGCCGAGATCGCACTTCAGCGTGATTTCCCACACGGCATAGATGGGCCGCGTGCGCCGATCGATGGGGCGCGCCTGGGTTTCCAGCGGCAAGTTTCGGAGCGCCGCCGCGGCTTCAGGCGCGTAGCGGCGGCGTACGGGCGGCGCTGTCTCGGCGTCCGCCGCGGGGGCCATCCCGGCGTCCAAGAGTGGCAAGCGCCGCATCAGTTGTCGCCTCCTACCTGCCCAAGGGCAGACATCACTCTTCGAATTCGGCGTCTCCGGAGTCCGGCGCAGGAACCGCACCGTACAGCGGCTGCACCTCCGGGAACGGATCTGGCTCGACCACGCCCGCGTCCATCTCCATCGGCATGTCGCCGTCCATTCCGGGGTCCCCATCATCTGGGGCGCCAGCGGTGCCCCCGGTCGGAGGCGCTATCGGGGCGCCGTACATTGGTTGCGGCAAAGGCACATCGCCCCCGTTGATGCTGCCACCAGCCGGCGCCACGTCCGTGCCACCAGTGTTCGCCCCGTCATCCGCGCCGCCACTCGACATGTCTGAGCCGGATCCGTCTCCGCCCATGGCCGCGGGATCCGAACCCATCTGCTGTTGTTTGACGTCGCCGGACGAATCGTCATCGCCACCGCAAGACGCAGCGGCCAGCGACGCTCCTAAGGCGAACAGAGCGGCGCGCTTCACACCGGCGTTAGGCGCGATGACTCGAGCCGGAGCAACCTGCAGGCTCTGGCCGCAAAATGGACAGGCAGACTCGCTACGTCGAACGTGGCGTTGACAATGGGTGCAAGGGCTGAGCTGGCTCATAGCTAGGTTCTCTCAGGGCGGAAATATCCAAGACGATGACGAAGCGCGATGGCGCCGCCTATGGAGTACCCGCATGCCGCAGATTCAGCAATGTAGGCCCTGCAAAAGTGTATACGCCGAGTATACATTGGGACCACCGGATCAGGTGTCCGCGCGATGGCGATCGAGCTGATGCAGCAGTACAGAGCCCACTTGGGGCTCTAGGCGTCCTGGACGCTTTCATCCAAAGCCTGACGAACCTGTTTCAATAGCTCTTTCGCTTTGAACGGCTTTTGTAGGAAATGCGCCCGCTGCAACGACAGCTCCGCTTCGGTTGCGGGCGCATAGCCCGACATGAAGACAATCGCGGCGCCCGGGCAATGCTCACGAAAACGCTGCGCCATTTTCGGACCACTCAAACCTGGCATCACGACGTCCGACACGAGCAATCGAATCTGGCTCTTGTGTTCGGTCCAGAGCTTTTCGGCGGCTTCCGCCCCGCTCGCCTCTAAGACATCATATCCGGCCCCGGTCAGCATCTTCTCACACAACATGCGAACGGCGGGCTCGTCCTCCACGAGCAGTACCGTCTCCCCCCCTGGAACGGCGTACTCGCCAGAAATGTTCGTCTCAGGCTTTCGGTGGGTGCGCGGAAAATAGAGCGAAAATGATGTCCCTTTTCCCGGCGCTGAAGTGACATCGATCAAGCCGTGGTTTTGCGCGACCGCCCCGAACACCATTGCCAACCCCAGCCCCGTGCCTTTGCCGACCTCCTTGGTCGTGAAGAACGGTTCAAAGATGCGGGAGCAAACCTCTTCCGGCATGCCTACGCCAGTATCTGACACCTCGAGCAGCGTGTAGTCACCGCTCTGAGCTTCTGGGTGACTCGTAACGTATTGGTCACGGAGCTCAACCCGACTGACGCGGACGGTGAGCGAGCCGCCTTCTGGCATCGCGTCGCGAGCGTTCGTGGCCAGGTTCAGCAGCACCTGTTCGATCTGTCCCGGATCGGCCTCAATCGGCCAGGCATCGTCCGCCAGCTTGCAATCGATTCGAATGTCCTCGCCGATGATTCGCTCCAGCATGCTCACCGAGTTCTCAACGAGTTCCTTGAGATCCATCACGCGGGGCTGCAGTGCCGCCTGGCGTCCAAAAGCCAACAGCTGACGAGTGAGTGAGCCCGCCGATACTGCCGCGCGCTCAATCTCCCCGATCATATCTGGCGAAGGGTTGCGACGCAGCAGATCGACGTTGCCGAGAATGACCGTCAGCAGATTGTTGAAGTCGTGGGCCACTCCCCCTGCAAAACGTCCAAGTACTTCGAGCCGCTGAGCTCGCTGCAACTGCTCCTGCAGCAAGTGACGTTCCGTCACATCCACGGCAGTTCCAATCATACGCGTCGGCTCACCCGATTGGTCGCGCAGCGTCTGGCCCCGCACTTCAAGCCAGCGTTGCTCTCTACCGGGGATAACTACGCGGTGACTGAGATCCCAATGAGTCCCGTGCGCACTCAGCGCGGAGCGCACGGCCGTTTCCACCCGTTGCTTGTCATCGGGATGGACCACCTCCAGGTACTTTTGGAGCGTGCCCTGCCAGGTAGTGGATTCGAGGCCAAAAAACTGCTGCAGCCCGGGCGAGACCAACGCCACG
>JBNLEN010000277.1:0-6850 GCA_050304975.1 Polyangiaceae bacterium | reverse complement strand
AAAGTTCTTCTGGGCCTACCGCCACGAGGTCAATCGTCTAGGGGTGCGGATCTGGATTCACCCGGAAGGGACGCTCAATATCGTGCCCGTTGACTACGTGGCCCAGGCCATATTGGCGGCGACGGAACGACCAAGCCTGACCGAACTCAACATCGTAAGCTCCAACCCGCCTCGACATGAAGTTTACTTCAGAGAGATCCTCGCCGACCTGGGGGTGCACAACTAATGTATTCGTCGACGCGCCACCAGATTCGCTCAACCGGATTGAGAAGCACTACTACCGGAGCGTGGCTCGTGCGTTCAACCCGTATATCACGACTCCGAATATGTTCTTCGACGCACAATCCGTACGAAACGTCTACCCACGAGCCCAGGTGGAGGTGGCGAGCAACATCCGAGCGCTCGTCGCGTACGCGGTGCAGCGGGAGTTCCGTGACGGATTTCCGAAGCGGCCGCCTTTACGCGTAGCTGCGGGTTAGCTGGACGGTATCAGCTTCGTCGAGTTCATTGCTCGGCGGCAGTACACATGCGCAGCTTCGATACTCGGGCCGTACCTTTGCCAGAAAAGCGAAAAAGCACGCGAAACGAGTCTGTCGATGGGGTCGTGATGTATTCCAGGCGATACTGGCCGTCAGAGGTGTGTCCGCAGGTGTGGTCTTGGAGGCGAGTTCCTTTTCCGTATTCAATCACCCACAATTGCGCTCGCAGCGACCCTTCAGTCTGAATGATGCAGGTAGTTTCGCAGGCAGTGCTCCCCGGTAGTGTTGCTTCCAGGTTCGCCGCTGGTGGCAGCTTGAACCCACTTGCTCCCATCGCGAGATAGACCTTTCCCTCGTCGCCAGTGTCCACCTCAATTTGCAGTCCTTCACCCGTAGCCTGCAGCTTTCCTGGGCAGGTTCCCTGCCATATCCAGTGCTTAGCTGGAGCACCCGTGGAATCGAGCAAGCTAATGCCTGCCGGGAATATTGGCTTCAGATGCATGCCGTGGCGCAGCGCTGGGGGCAACAGGTCGTTGAGATCCACCTCGGGCAGGTTGTGGCTGAAGTTGCGTAGAAACAGCGGTTCACTGCGGCTGCCCCAGGTATGCCGAAAAGATGGGAGAGGCCTGAATAGGTAGCCGCGATGCCCGTGTTGGCACAAGATTCGGTGGGCCCACTCCGCTGTGTCGAAATAGTTCTCGTGTGCGGCCTCGATTTTCGCGATCTGTTCAGCCGGCAAGCGATACGTGTCCGGTGGCTTTCCTTCTGGGTATTCGAGAGGCAAGCCGCGACGGGCGCTTTCCGCCGCGTTGCGGTGGTGGCGAATCAATGGGTCCTGTGGGTCACGCTCGTCGGGCGTGCGGTCCCGTCGACGAAAGGAAACGTTGTGGCGGCGTAGCACCTCCACCCGAAACATGGCGAAGCACGGGCTGAAGCTCGCGAATTCTCCATCGATTGGCTTCTGTCCAACCCCAGCCCAGTCGTAGCCGGCGTCCATGAGGGCGAGCACATATTCAATACACCCGCGCTGCAGAACAAAAGTGTCTGGCTCCATTGTCAAAAGAAACGGGCGCTCACATTGACGGTAGGCAAGATCGAGACCAGCTCCATGAGACAGGCCGCCCGTGGTACCTTTGTCGGTAGCCGGATTGACGACCACGTTGATGCGGCTCGCGATGGGCTTCAGGTGTGGAAGAACCGTTTGCGTGAAGTTCGAGCGCACTGAGTTGTCAATGATGGTCACGTTGGCTTCGGGATAGTGCGTGAACAACGCGTTCAGCATAGCCACTGTCGGTCGCACCTGAGCGTAGTAGACCACCGCGATCTCCACGTCGCTCAACTGGGCAGGAGCCGCGTTACTCTCGCAGACGCTCTCCGGCTGTGCCGCAATGAGCGACTCATTCTTCTCCCATGCTGCGACTAGTTCCGCGTAGAGCACGCCGATATCGCTGGCCGCGCGGGTAGGGATTGGCTCTGTCTCTGCCGAGTTGAAGTTCGGTCCTGCGAGAGCTACCAACCTTTGGTACATGGCGAGCACTGGTTCGGGTAAGCGTGCCTGTTTGAGCACCGCATCAGATAGCGCGTTGCGAAAGAAGTCGTGATGAACTTTTTCGGCTGCAGTCTCCAGAGCTCGTGAACCGACGCTGAGTCCGACGGCGTCACAGATTCGTTTCAGCTCGGCCGCTGGCTTTTGCAGCAGGGTTTCGTAGTGCACCACGGGTACGCTGGCGTTCGCTCCGATGGCCGCAAAGATGCTCTCATAGTACTGGAGCCAAAGCCGCAGCGTTGTCGGAAAGTCGATGCTAAACGCGAGGTTCCCTCTCAGACGTCGCTTCTGCATCGACATCGCAACCTGGATCGGGTTGCGAAAGATGAGCACCGGTTTCAGTTCTGGCAGGAGCTCTCGCCAGAACGGGAACGTGAGCGAGTTTCTGGGATCCTTCCACGCCCACGCGGAGTGCTGGCCGAATCGTTCCAATAGCGGCAGAGCGCGCCTTCGAATCGTCTCTAGCTTGGGGTCCTTGGCCCAGCCTGCTGGGAACTTCGGGACATCTGTCCACGTCCCCCCCAGCTGTTGCAAGATTTGATCGTTGAGCTGTCGAAACTCGGCGTGCTCCCAATACCCGCTTGGGTTGTCCTCCGCGGCTGCCGCTGCGAGCAAGTCCCGCTCGCCCAGGGTAACCCCACATGGCTCTAGCATCTGCGTCAGTAGCGAGGTGCCAGAGCGGTGCATCCCCAAGATGCAGAGGGGCTGACCCATTACTTGCCCTTGCGTCCCAAACGTTTCCAGGGGTCCAAGACTACCGAGCCGGTTGGCCATTGCGTCGACTCGAACGCGCTGTGGTTGGCAGAAATGAAGTAGACTGCTGGTCCAACGAGTTCGCCGACGCCGATGATCGGGTCATAGACCAGCGGCTCGATGCCTCGCTCACGCAGAATGTTCTGGAGAAGCAGGGCGGGGCTGCCGACCGTTAGATTGATGTCCGGCTTGTAGCTCAGCCCACACAGCACACAGCGAAGACCCGTACGATTGACTTCCTCTTCGATCAGGCTAGCGAGCCACTCCGTTTGCTTCTCGCGCGCGATGATGGTGGTCGTGAACAAGTCGTAGCTGAGGTCCAGTCGCTCAGCGAGGTGCGCCATCGCGATGTTGTCTCGAGGATGGCAGCCTCCTCCGTCCCCCATTCCACCGCGCATGTATCGGTCGCTGATGACGCGATCGGTTGCCAAGGCCAAAACGTCGCCGACTTCATCACAGTCGGCTTCCGTCTTTTCGCAGATTTCCATCAGCGTGTTTGCAAAGGTTATCTTCAGACCAATGAATGTGTTGTAGCTGACCTTGGCAAGTTCGGCGCTTTCTATCGAGACGACTTTTGCGGGCTTGTCGTGCAGCGTCCGGTAAAACTCCGTGAGCACGCGTGCAGCGTTTGGGTCATCCGCTCCAATCAGTGCGAATTCTGGATTCATGAAATCCGCGATCGTCGTACCCATTGCGATGAAGAATGGATTGTACAGGAGGTGGGTGGACTCCGTTGCCAGCGGGAATATCTCTCTACGCATGGTGCCGGGCAGCACAGTTGAGATGACCACCACCGTTAAGGGGCGTTTCGCACAGCGCGCGATTTCTGCCACGGCCTCTTTCAGGAAGCTGTAGTCAAAGTCCTTGTTCGATGACGGGCGTCGGGTGGTGCCTTCATACGCTTTGTCGTGCGGGGTTTGAACCGCCACGAATAGCAGCTCTACCGAATTTACGAGCTCTTGCACGTTCGCGCACAGCTTCAGCTTTGTCTTGGACAGGAGCTCTGGGGCGCCCTGCTCCATGTATGGCAAGTGCCGAGCCCGGATGTTGCCCATCACCTCTTCAGAAACGTCAAAGCCGTACACCTCGTGACCACCGTAGTGCTCGCATGCCAACGCACACGGTAGTCCGAGCTTGCCCAATCCAAGGTAGCCAATCTTCATTGTTTCGACACTCGCGCTGCGAGTCTTTCTAGTAGTAATGAGCGTTCGAGCCGTTGGGTGGCAAGCAGCCATTCATCGTCGACCACCATGGTTTCCTGCTTGTCCGCAACCATCTCAGCCAGCGCCGTGTCATAGTCGTGCCAGCCCAGCTTCAGTCCCGGACAGAGCAACCCCGCTTGCATGAAGAAGCTGCTCTTGCCGCCCGCGAGTACGTCGGAGGTCGCGAGTTCAACGAACGTCTGGACGGTGTCCGTGTTGAAATGAAAGCGCGCCGGTAGCCCCGAGTAGAGTTCTGTCAGCGCCCCGAGTGCCTCCGGGGTGCCTTCTGAATAGACGTCGATAGGAACGTCAAGCCAAGTGGATATTCGCGCTAGAGCGTCGCGCTGAGCCTGCTTGATCTCTTCCTCATCAGGCCAAAGCCCCGAGTTTCGGACATGCACGGACACCCGAAGCTGGGATCGATTGGCTAGCTCAGGGTACAGGGTTTCGATGCGGTTCTGGAAAGCTTGCCGAATGAGGCTCTTGAATCTCTGGGTGAAACCGCGGGGGATCCACCCGCACCGCTCCCAGAATACGGTCTGCCAGTACCAGATCCGTTCATTGTTGGTGACTTGAAACAATACTCGTCGTCGGTCAGCTCGACAGCGCTCGATCAGGCTGCGCAGAGGCGCGAGGTCGGTCTGCCTAAACGTCGTCCATTGACCGTGGCCTTCGAGAATCAGCTCTTCGTCGTACTCGCCGCTCACTTGCTGGAGCGAGGGGAACAGTTCATCAATGCCGAATAGAGCGTTCCAATCAAACCGCTTCTGGTGCTCGTCGTGATTCTTGATTTGCTCGTCCCGGCGAGAGATCGCGACTGTCTCGATTCCGTTGTAAACGTACTGTAGGCCCAACAGCTCAGCGAGAAACAGCGGAGTGTACAGATCGATCAGGGCATGACCGATACCCCCTGTGACGCCGAAACTCCCGCTGATGAACAGGGGCTCTGCTTCGTCTTGTGTTCCGAACTGGAGTTTGTGCTGGTCAGCGAACACCGAAAATCCCACAGGCTGACGAGTCCGCGACTTTTAGCGCACAAGGCTGCGACAGGACAAGACAAGTTTCCACTTCGGCCGTGGATAGCGGGGCCCTCGGGATTGCCCCCCTCACGCGTTACAGGGTGGAGGAAACCGCGCTCCCGCGAGCAATCGGAGTCACGCCCCAGCTGAGGCAGAACGCGGCAAAGGTGTAGAATTGGATGGGCCGCCACTGTATTGTTTGCCAAAAGATGGGCAACAACGAGTACGTAATCGACCCGAGCTCCCCGTATGTTCCGGAGGACTATTGGAACAAGCGCCGGATGCCGAATTCTACGAAGAACGACATCGTCAACACGTCGCATCGGCGATTCCTCCAGCCTCACTTGGAGAGCCGGCAGAGTCTGATTGAGCTAGGGCCAGGTGATGGTCGGTTGTTTCAGCTCTACTCCGGAAAGCGTGTCAGCACTTTGGATCTGACACGCCAGCACGAAGAGACGCTGAATCAGAAGGCTGATACGTATGGGTTCCAGTTGAGCCAGTACTGGTATACGAGACCCCAGGAACCGTTTCCTTTTGACGACAAGCAGTTTGAGTTGGCTGTCGCTTCACAGGTACTAATCCATGTGCCGTTTTCGCTGATTCGCCACACCTTGAGCGAACTGCTTCGCATTTCCGGGCGCGTGGTATTGGTGTCGGGTCTCAGCGAGCGGTGGCCGAAGACCCAAGCTGACGCGCTCCCGGGGACGTATTGTTTCACCCACGACTATGAGCAGCTCTTGGGGGATTGTGGCGCCAGGATCGTCGATACCGGCGCGATTGAGAACTTCGTCGCGCTGGCGGCAGAGTGAGCCCATCTCATGCGCTCATAATCCGACAACGCCATTTCGCGGTGCGGTTTTCGCCAAGGCCCTGGAGGATCGAGTAGGCGGGTTGGAACTTCCCATATTCCTTTGAATACCCCTCCGACACGTGCTCAAACGCCAGAGGATTCGCGCCGGTGACCTCAAACCGAAAGCCCGCACTGGGCGCAGTCCACACGACCGTGTGGTCAGACCAAGTTGATAAAGTGCCCTGACCGTTCAGCAACAGCCGAGCGGCGAATGCGGACGTCTGACCAGACTCTAGCGTGTCGGTCAATTCTAGGTCGCCACAAGCAGAGAAGCTGATCTCGCGCGCGATCCTGGCGCCATGCTTCAACTCGTACTTCAAGGTCGTCGCTATGCGGTGGGAGTCTACGCTGAAGTCTTGAAAGTATGTGCCCGTATCCGTGGGCAGGTAGTCTTTGGGCCCGAGCGGCTTCTCCAAACGGTCCAGTACAGAGTGGCTCCGGGAAGATAATACGTAGGAGCGGCCCGATGACTTGTCATACTTGTACTTTCCGCCGTCAACGATGATGTCTTCCCCATGAGCAGATAGAAGCAATGAGCCGGCATCCGCGTGTCGATGTACTAGCGTGCGGCACCCACCGCAAACTGCGAAGTAGAGTTGCGCGTCGGATTCGGTGGTCCCTGGGGCATCACTTCTCGCGATCAAGTATCCAGATTTGGTCAGGTCTTTGACCAGGAGTTTCCGCCCGTCGAGCTCGACTTGGTGGTCAGGCGTAAGGCTTGCGGGCTTGGGGCCACGAAGACAGGTGTTCCCGAACTGAGCGACGAAACCGTCTGGCTTGACGAACCAGAGCTTGATCGCGTGTGCTCGCTCAATTGTCTGAGACAGCTCAGGCATGTCCCCAAACAGTTCTTTTACACTGAGGTTGGTCAAAGTGTTGAGAACGAAGAAGTGGTATTCGGGCGAGTTCTCCACGTGGACGCCTTGCGGCGTGAACTGAGAATCTAGCAAGCTTGTCATGCGTTCACGTGCCACGCGTCGGGCCTGCTCGTGATCGCCAAG
>JBNLEN010000276.1:0-6862 GCA_050304975.1 Polyangiaceae bacterium | reverse complement strand
TACCTGGGGCGAGGTCTCGGATACCAGACTGCGATGGAGGGAGCACTCAAGTTGAAAGAGATCTCCTATGTGCACGCTGAGGCCTATGCCGCTGGAGAGATGAAGCACGGCCCCATCGCCTTGATTGATGAGTCGATGCCAGTTGTGGTGGTGATGCCGCGCAATCGCCACTTTGA
Organism: Polyangiaceae bacterium; assembly: GCA_050304975.1. Classification (GTDB taxonomy): domain Bacteria; phylum Myxococcota_A; class Polyangia; order Polyangiales; family Polyangiaceae; genus SZUA-265. The sequence continues at coordinate 6,686 of JBNLEN010000276.1, read as the reverse complement.
GAAGACAATGAGCAACGTGCAAGAGGTCGAGGCGCGGGATGGTCAAATCATTGCCGTCTGTGACGAGGGCGATGATGAGGTTCGAGAGCTGGCAGACTACGTGTTGGAAGTGCCTAAAGTGGACGAGCTGGTTCAGCCGATCCTGTGTGTCGTGCCGCTACAATTGCTGGCCTATCACATCGCCGATCTCAAAGGCACCGACGTCGACCAGCCTCGCAACCTGGCCAAGACCGTTACCGTCGAGTAGGGCGCCCGTCTCGGCTGGTCGCGGCTTCGGCTCCCGCCCGTGTGGACCGCTTCACGTCTGACGTCCTCAAGTCTTGACGTCGTATACTTGGACCTTCTCCCAAGAGGAGGAGTACTCCGCCAGAAAATCGTGGTGGATCTGGTGTTCTTGGTAGGCGTCGTGATCTTCCAAGCTGTCGAAAGTTTCCACCAAAGCCCAGTCGTAGCTGCTGTCAACCACCGGGCGGGGAGGCGTCGCCTCGGGCTTGCCGATGTAGCATTCTTTGACTTGCGGGATGGTGGCCAGGCGTTTGAGGCCTTCCTCAAACTCGGCGATTCGCTCTGCCGGGGTGCCTGCCTTGAACCAAAAATAGACTGAATGAACGAGCATCGCTGCGAATTAACACTGCTCCTGGCGGGCGGCTAGGGGGCGTTGTCGGGCGCTCGGCCAGCAGCTACACTCGGCGGCATGGCGGACGACCAGGGGAAAGCGGAAGAAACTTCGCGGGCGACGAACCACGGAGAGGTGAAGCGACGCTTGCTGGAGGCTGATCTACCAACGGACAGCCATCGAGTGCTGATGTTACTGCCCTTGGTCTACGTGGCCTGGGCGGACGGCAAAATGGAGCACGTGGAAGTCGAACGCATCTTCGAGTTTGCCAGAGAGCATCTGCACTTTCCGCCAGCGGCGGAGCGGCAGCTCAAGCGGTGGCTGCTCGAGCCACCTTCTAAGGACTACGTGCAACGAGGGATAGGTAGCTTGTTGGACATCGCCCTCGATGAACAGGAGCTAGCTGTCGACGTGTCTGAGCTGCAGGGCCTCGTGCTGCACGCCGAGGCCATCGCCCGTGCTACGGCTGGGGACTTGGACCTACCAAGTAGCATCACCGCCGAGGAGCATGCAGCGATCGAAGAAATCGCTAGGATGCTCGAAGTTGACAACGGCAAGACCTGGGCGGACGTGTTGGAGGAAGTGAAGAGTCAGCGTGCTCCGGCTCGTCAGGGAAATTGAGTGTCCAGGACCTACACGGCTCGAGAGGCGCCTCGCCAATGTTTCATCACGAAAGATTGACAGAGTCCGGGCGGCTGTGGCTGGCTGTCGGGCATGAAGACCGCGTTCATATTGGCACTAGCATCTTGTTCACTGGCGTCCGGAGCTTTGGCTTCCTGCGCTGGAACGCAATCCGAAGCGGAGCTACCCGCAGCGGAAGCTCCCGACGAATCCGAGCCGGAAAAGACGGACGATGGCGCGGAGTCGGCAGCCGAGGATGCCCGGTCAGAACCCGAGCAAGACAGCGATGTCATTCCCGAGAGTTGCGCAGGAGGTGGCGTGTGCGTTCCGCCAGACAAGTGGGTTAAGCGACTCTGCAATGGCGTGTTTCAGGACGTCGCTCTGTACATGTTTCGCAAGGGCACCCCGTGGCAGCGCATGTACTTGACCCGTGAGACCGAAGCGGTGAATGCGAGCGGAGGTGCCACCGTGTCGGGCACGTTGGCGTTCGATGAAGAAGTACTGATCTTACGTCACCGTGGCGGTGACAAGAACGGGATTCAGATCGGTGCAGGGGGAGGCAACTACGATGCCCTTCGTTGGAACGGAAGCTGCGTCAGCTTGGAGGCTGAGGAGCTGACGAACAACACTCCTCCCAAAGCCAAGACTTCGCGTGTCGAGTGGCGTTGGCTCAGCAAGTCCATGCAGAAAGGTTTGCGTGAAGATCCAACGATCAACGAGACTTATCGAGCGCGCCGCCAGGAATGCAAAGGGGCAACCATGGGCAGCGTCACCAAAAAGTGCGAGACCCTAGACAAGAAGCTGGTCGCTGTAGTTGTCGACTATGTTCGAGGTTCCGAAACCTTGCCCGCTCCCGGTGACAAGCCCTAGCCAGGGTTTGGCAAACAACGGTCAGACGGTGTCCCCGCTTCAATGGCACGACAATTTTGTCGGTGGTGGTAGAGGCGGCAGAGCCGGCGAAATCCGCCAGCTTGGGCGAGGCCGTAGATTGACTGGGTGGCGTTGGTACGCCCCAATCGGGTCACAGCGGGTGTAGCCATCACCGCCGAAGTTTTCGTCTTCGCTCGGGCGGGGTATAACTGACAGGGAACATGGCTGAGCGGCGAGATAGCAGCATGCGCGCCGCGCGACGGAGCGGGAAGCCGCCCCATTTTCGTCCGCCCCCAGTGGGACGCCCCGGAGGGCTGTCGGAACGCCCTCCCGAGCCAGTGTCCGCCCATGGTAGCGGCGAGATGCAAAGCATTCGCCGGCCCAGCTTGCCGCCGCAGTCTTACCTGCAGGTCGTGGTTGCTGATGATGACGCTAGCATTCGGAAACTGGTTGTCCGCATGCTGGAAGCGGCGGGTATCAGTGTACTTCAGGCCGAGGATGGTGAACATGCGCTACAGTTGGTGCGCAGCCAGGGGGGGCGTGTCGGCTCGATCTTGCTTGATGTCATGATGCCAAAGAAGGGCGGCTTTGAAGTACTGCAGGCGCTCAAACAAGATCCAAAGTTGGCGGGGATCCCGGTGATGATGCTCACCGCTCACGCCAGTCGAGAAGAAGACATCGTTCGCGGAATTCAGCTCGGCGCGGCTGATCATGTCGAGAAACCATTCCGTGGTGCTGTGCTGGTTGCGAAGGTGCGGGCGCTGTGTAACCAGCGTCAGCAAGAGCTCGACCTCGAACAGCGCCTCAAAATGGCAGAAATGATGGCCGCCACGGATCCGCTGACCGGGTTGGGCAACCGGCGACACTTCCAAACGCAGCTGGCATTGGAGGTCGCATTCACTGAGCGTCGCCATGAGCCCTTCTGTTTGCTGCTACTAGACCTCGACAACTTCAAGCCGATCAATGACACGTTTGGTCACCCGGAGGGCGATCGCGTATTGTGCTACGTGGCTGAGAGAGTGCGCGAGTCGCTACGCTTGTCAGATCAGGGGTTTCGACTCGGCGGCGATGAGTTTGCCGTGCTGCTCAGGAGTACGGACAGCGATGGAGGCCTGCTAGTTGCCAGGCGGCTGATCAATTCCGTGAGCGGCGAAACCTTCGCGTTTGCCAACGGAGAACAGAGAAAGATCGGTATTAGCGTTGGAGTGGCCGCAGCCGATGCCGCCAACAGCTTCTTGATCGATCACCTCATCGAGCGAGCAGATCACGCATTATATCGGGCCAAGGACGCCGGAACGAATCAGGCTGTTCTGGAGTTCTGAACAGCACTGCTTTGGATCATTTGGCTAGTGTGGACTGCCAAACGTCGCCCAGGTCGAAATCGCTCAAGTTGTGAAAGCGGTTGGTGAAGGCGATGCGCGTCTCGAGCTCTCCGACGATACCCAAAGACAGCGTTCGAGTGGTGTGTTCGGCGACGTGGCTGCCCCCCGCTGCGGGGGGCGGGGCGCGGCGCACGAGGTTTGGGTCAGCTTCGTGCAGTAGACTGAGCTGTTGCGCTTGCACAGAAGGACCCGCGCTCCGAACCAGATCCAACAAGAAGCAGAAGCGCCGGCTACGCTTCAACTCTTCGAGTTGCTTCGAGGAAACGCTGCGCAAGGTCACGCGGTTCGGACCGTTGCTCAACAGTTCGGCCAACGCCTGACCCAGTTCCTTGAGATATCCAGACTCCTCGCGGGTCACCACTTCACACTCTGGTCCAGAGTAGCGCAGCTTGCTGGTCCGCTGTGCAATGCTGCGAAGCCCGAACCGCGCGAGGCGGTCTTGTTCAATTGACGCCAGCATTTGACTCGGGATCCCGGGCTGGCCCCAGCGGCCGGCATGCTGTCCTGCATGTAGAACGATCCAACCCACGGCGCCAGTGTTCAACATCTGGCTGCCTGGCTTGGGTCGGTGCAGTCCTCGACCGAGCCAACCGATATCAGACTGTCCGACTTCGAATGCGCGCAGTGCATCGGCCAGGCTGGACGTGGAGTGGATGCTGACGCCGTCGAGGAACGAGGGTCCTCTGGCTGCGTGGGGGTTTCTCGACAGAGCCGCGGCGCTCGAGCTCAGATCAGCCAAGAATGGCCCGCAGCCGTCTGGACGCGAAGGCGAGAAGCTGCGCGGGAGCAATGCTGTCAAAGGGCTCGTCAGGGCAAGCGTCAGTTCTTCGGCCTTGGCGTTGGAGAAACGCACCGCCAGGGGGACTGCCTTCTCTCTGCGAGGAAGCGAGAAGCGGCGCAACCAGGTCCCGCCGCCAGACCGCCGAGCCCGGTGCAGTGACCACTCGAGGTCACGCTCGGTGAGGGCCTTGCCTCGGGCTGTTGTCAGTCCCGGCCGCAGCTTTACGATGGAATCTTGACCTTCTTGCGTCGGTAATTCGGCCGCGAGGGTTGGATAGACTCGTCCGTGTCCGTCGACTGAGTACAGCGTCTCGAAGAGGGCGCTCGAAAAGAACGCCGCCATCGGGTCGTTGTTGTCGTGTGGATCGCAGTGTTCGGTCGGCCACGGCAAGCTGATGTTCAGCCGACCTCCAAGTGGCCAACGGCCAAGGGCGGCAGCCGTGTTCTGCCTCAGCGTGAGGGCTGCGCCAACTGCTATGGGAAACTGCCGTCGGAGCACGTTAGCGCACCACCCAGAGTTCACGTTTGGTAGCAACTATTACAGGGGCCATCTCAGGACCTTCCGGCGGGCAAGCGGCGAGAGCCACGACACCCTCCGCCACTGGTAAAACAAACGCCTCGACCAGCCCGTCGCGTTGCCAACTGAGAACGCGGACCCGGTCCTGCGCCGGGTCAAGCGTGTTGCTACTGCTGATGACGTCGAGCACCCCGTCGCGGTTCAGGTCGGCCAGGGCTAGCTGAGCTCCAGCATCAGTGAGTTGCGCTCGCCTGCCATCGCCATCTTGAATTTGCACGTACGCCTGGCCTATTGGGCGGGCAGCGATCACTTGCTGCCAGCGGCCGTCAGCCGTGACGTACGCCGCACCGGCGATCGCGTCCGCTTCGACCGAGAACGGGAGTTGTTGCACACTGCGCTGGTCCAGGCAGCCGACTAGGTGCGGTTTGAGTCCCATGCCTTGTCTTTGAGCGCAACCACCGCCGGGCCAGGGAAGTTGTGATGGGCGGCGTGCCAGCGGCTGCAATTGAGGCGACAAACGCACCCAGTCGCTGCGGTCAGTGGAGCCTGCGTCCAGAAAGGTCCCGGGTTGCAGGTGCAACGTCGTGATCGGCTGACGCAATGGACTGCCGGAGACGGAGCTCAAATCTGACCATCGGGTCTTTCCCCACGGCTGTAGCCTCCCGTCGCGGATGCGCCCGACATGCAGCTGCTGTCGGGAAGCGACCGCAATTTCCAAAGCCCCGTCCCCGTCCAAGTCTCCACAAGCAAGGGCTTGAACCTGTGAGTCCGGGCTCTTGGCCTGGTGCACTTGGCTGACCACCAACGGAACCGGCGGCAAAAAGCTCTGCACTTCGGCGTCGATTGGGCGTGAGCTAAAGGCGTGCGCGCGGGGGGCCCTCGTGGGCTCCTTCACTCGGTCCCAAAAGCTGGTAGCGAGCTGATAGACATCGGCAACGACCTCCAGCTTGGCCGCGCTGAGTTTGGGTTGCAGCAGGACCAACTGTGCACGACCACGCGCCTGCAGCTGAGCTTCTGTCATGCTGGTCGCCGTCTTGCCTGAGGCTGCTCCTAGCTGACCTGCGGTGACGCGGGCGATGCGCTCTGCCAAGGAACCGGAGCTGGTCTTCGGAGGGCTTTCGGCGCTTGGCGCGCTCTTGGTTGACGCCAGACCCTCGACCTCCAGGGAGACGACCAGCGCGCCACTCAAATCTTGCCCCAATGCTTGGGCCAACTCGCAACCAACGGCAGCCAGCGCATTCGGTTGGCGGCAAGTTGCAGCGCCGGACTCGCCGACTTCGGTAGCGGGTTTCGGCGATTGGGCAGCGCTTGGCGCGCCGAGAGTGAGGCTGAGCGCCGCGACCATCAATGACGGCAGGTTGAACAGATTGCAGCTTCCGCGGGATCGGGTATGGGCTGGCATCGCCTGGCAGGGTATTGTCTGCTGCGCGTGTCCGGCAAGTCCCACAGAATTCCAGCAATTGTCCTGCCGGAACGTCTCGAGTCGACGCTCATCGCGGGCCATCCGTGGGTCTTTCGCGAGCAAGTGCCGCGGCACTTCAAGGCCTCTACCGGCAGTTGGGTGAGGCTAACTTGCGGAAAGTTTTCGGGGCTGGGCCTGTGGGACGCCAGTTCCCCGATCGCGCTGCGCGTCTACTCTCGCTCAGAGGCGATTGACCCGAGTTGGTGGCAACAGCGAGTCTCGGAAGCTTGGCAGCTTCGCGAGGCCGTCCGAGCGGGCAATACCAACGCGTTTCGCTGGCTGCACGGGGAGGCAGATGGCGTGCCGGGGCTCGTGGTGGTGAGTTCGATGCCATCAAATACGACGCTGCCCTCAGAAATACGGCAGCCATCACGCGTATACCCCATAGCCGCCAGCCCGATCGTGGATTTGCCAGCGCCCGACTCGCCGATCAGGCCC
>JBNLEN010000275.1:0-6924 GCA_050304975.1 Polyangiaceae bacterium | reverse complement strand
ACATTTGCCGCTGAGCAATAGCAAACTGCAGGACGCCGTCTAGCGGGCACAAGATTGTGCCCGGCACCGCATCTGCCTCGCCAAGGCGTAGTTCAGTGCCAGCGACTGCCCCCCAGAACTACATGAGGCCGCTGAACACTACGTACGTCCACCGTAAGACCTACGGCATTCCGGTCTCCGGAGGGCCCACTCAAGCGTCGGCTTCGTTGCGCTCGGAGGGGAAGAAGGGCAGCTTCGGACCCACTTCATGCCCCGCTGGGATGGGTGTGCCCAGCTCATCCACCGAAAACACCGACGGCTCTAGGCGTAGGGCCTGGCGTAAGCGGTCCATGGTGTCTGGCACGAACGGATAGAGCATGATCATCAGGCTCTTGAGCACGTAGAAGCTGGAATACAGCGCGTCGCGGCGGCCCTCTTCGGGGGCGCGGTCATCGTGGGGTTTGTGCTGCGTGAAGAGCGAGTTGATGGTGCGCGCGTAGTTCTCGAGCTCAAACAACATGCTGGGGTAGTTGGCTTTCTCCATCGCCGAGACGTAGCGCTGCAGCATGCGCACGGTCGACTGCTCAACGCCTTTGAGCAGCTTGCCATCGGGTACCTTGCCATCGAACTTGGAGATGGCGGCGGAGATGGGGCGTTCGAACGCGGCGTTCATCGGGCCCGCCAAGAACTGGTTTCGTTCATCCAGCTTTTGGAAGTCGAAATCAGACGGCTTATCACCCAAACCTAACAGCGCCAAGTAGTAGCGAACCTGATCGGCGGTGTAGCCGCGTTCATCCAGCAGCTGATCGCCGGAAAAAAAGTTGCCAGTGCTCTTGCTCATCTTGCCGCCGTTGACGGTCAAGTGGAACGAGCCAAACACGTCCGTCAGCTGCAGCTCACCAGGCAGTGGCAAACGTTGAGCGTCCGCTTGCTGTCCAAGCCAGAGTGCGCCCTGCATCAGCACGTAGAAGAAGACGTTGTCTTGACCCAAGAACTGACGCACGCTGGTCTCAGGATCACACCAGAATTCGCGATAGCGCTCTTCGGATTCACCGCGCAGCTTCAAGGCGAGCTTGCTGAACGAAATCGGCGCGATCAGCGAGTCAGGCCAGACATAGAGGGTTTTGCCCGCGAGATCAGGATCCACATCTGGTAGCGGGATCCCCCAGGCGATGTCGCGGGTGATGGCGCGGTGCGCCCATTCATCGGCCACGGCGCTTTTGAGGCCCGATTCGGAGAGCTGAGCTTGAGCTGCCTGCAAATCGGGTTTGTTCTGGAACTGCAGCAAAAACTGCTTGCCAGGGGCGTACTTGAATTTGTGTTTGGGCAGCTGCGCCTTCAACAGCTTGTAGGTTTCTTCGGCGTCTTTGTCGAGCCGCAGGGATGGGCGCACGCGCTCCAGCACGTCTTGCACCACAGCTTTGCGCCAAGTGCGGGCTTTGCCCTCAATCCACTGCCGCAGCACCTCAGACACAGCCCAAATGTCGAGCCACCAATGGGTGGTATTGCGCAGCACCGGAGTGGTGCCGGTCAGCGCGCTGGTGGGGTTGAGCACGTCTGCTGGTTCAAACTGGTGACCGCAGCGTTCACATTCGTCACCGTAGGCTTGTTGGTTGTCACACTTGGGGTTGGGGCAGCCGCCGCGCACGAGCCGATCCGGCAAGAAGCGACCCGCTTGCTCATCATACCACTGCTGGCTCTCGCGCTTTTCCAGCATGTGCTTGTCGAGCAAGTTCAGCAGAAACTCTTGGCACAGCTTTCGATGCGACTCGGCGCATTCGGGGGCCGAAGTGCCGGCGTACACATCCAGCCCAATGCTGTAGCGCTCCAAGGTGCGGCGCTGCATGCTGCGAGTCTGCTCGACCATCTCTTGTACGGGCAAGTTGGCCTTGAGTGCGGAGACTTCACTGGTTGAGCCGTGGTCATCGCTGCCGCAGACGTAGAGCACGTTCTCGCGGCCAATCAACAAACCCAACCAGCGCGCGGTGATGTCCGCTGGCACCAGCGCACCCGCCAGGTGCCCCAAGTGCAGCGGCCCGTTGGCGTAGGGCATGCCCGACGTCACCACCGCCCGCGGCGGCTTCTTGACGCGGGCGATGACGTCTTGGACGGACTGGGGCGGGCCTGGGTTGACCATCTTAGTTGAGCGCCACGACTCGCAGCGAGAGCTCAGTATCTTCCACCATCACCGGGTCGACTTCCAGGGAGTCCATGAGCGAGACTTCTTCGCACAGGGTTTCGGCACGAATGTACTGCTCGTGCTTGCCGAGCGCCGAATCCAACGCAGGATTGCGGGCGCCCTCCAGACGAATGCGGGTGGTCACCTCGAACCCAGCGTCCTTGCGCAGGCGTTGGATCACACTGACCAGCTCACGCGCAAACCCCTCTTGCTTCAATTCAGGGGTGAGTGCGGTGTCCAACACGACTGTCAGGTTGCCGTCACTCGCCAACTCGGAGCCAGCTTTGCCGCGGGCGGTGATTTTGACCAGCTCCGGATCGAGCTCCAGCTGATTGCCTTCGACTTCGATCTGGAGCTTTTGTCCTTGATCCAATTGGGCGAGGGATGCGGCGTCCAGCTTTTCCACGGCAGCGGCGACCAGCTTGGTCTGCTTGCCGAAGCGCGGGCCCGCTTCGCGGAAGTTCAACTTGCCGCTGCGCTCAATCACGTTCGAGTCGGTGCCGGCGACCTTGACCAGCTTGACGTTGACCTCTTCCGTCAGCAGAGCTGTCATCTCTTTGAGCGCGTTGCCGGTGCGTTCGTCGGTGATGACGGTCATTTCCGCCAGCGGCTGCCGCACCTTGATGCTGCGGTCTTTGCGCACCGAGAGCGCCAGCGATGCAGCACGCCGAGTGGCGCTCATCTGCGTATTCAAGGCTTCGTCCAAGAGCGATTCATCTGCCTTGGGGAAATCCGTCACGTGCACGGACTCGAGCTCGGGGCAGCGCGTGGTCAAATCTGCATACAGCTGCTCGGCATGAAAGGGCGATACCGGAGCGATCATCTTGCACACCGCCATCAACACCTCATGCAGCGTTTGATAAGCGGCGAGCTTGTCCGTGCCCATCTCCGCTTTCCAGAAGCGACGCCGGTTCAGGCGCACGTACCAATTGCTGGCGCTATCGAGCAAGAATGACTGCACCGCGCGGTAAGCGCGCGTGGCGTCGAAGTTGTCCAGGCTGGTTTGCGCGATCTTGATGGTCGCTTGCAGCTCCGACAGGATCCAGCGGTCGAGCAATTGACGCTCAGCTACGGGCACTGCGGGTTCATTGCCGACGAAGCCGTCCGCGTTGGCGTAGGTGGCGAAGAACGAGTACGTGCTCCACAGCGTGCCGTAGAACTTGCGCACGACTTCATCCACGCCAGCGATATCGAAGCGCAGGTTGAGCCAGGGCGGGCTGTTGGTGATCATGTACCAACGCAACGGATCCGCACCGTATTTGTCGAGCAGCTCGATCGGATCGAGCACGTTGCCCAAACGTTTGCTCATCTTACGGCCTTCGGCATCCACCAAGAGCCCGTTGGAGAGCACGTGTTTGAAGGCCACGCTCTTGAACACCATCGTGCCGATCGCGTGCAGCGTGAAGAACCAACCGCGCGTCTGATCCACGCCTTCGGCGATGAAATCAGCCGGGTAAGCGTTACCCTCGTCGATCACGGCTTGGTTTTCGAAAGGGTAATGCACCTGGGCGTAGGGCATGGACCCCGAGTCGAACCAGACGTCAATCACGTCGGTCTCGCGGAGCATGGGCTGACCGCTGGAGGAGACCAGCGTGATCTTGTCCACGTAGGGTCGGTGCACGTCGATCTTGTCGTAGTTGTCGGCACTGAAGTCGCCTGCAGTGAAGTCCGCTAGCGGATCTTCTTTCATCACCCCGGCTTCGATCGCGGCTTGGATCTCTTGCTTGAGTTCTTCAAACGAGCCGATGCACTTGAACTCGGAGCCGTCTTCGGTGGTCCAGATCGGCAGCGGGATCCCCCAGAAACGAGAGCGCGACAAGTTCCAGTCGGACAGGTTTTCCAGCCACTCACCAAAGCGCCCCTCGCCGGTGGAGGGCGGGTGCCAAGCGATGGTCTTGTTCAGCCGGATCAGATCGTCCTTGAACGCGGTGCTGCGGATGAACCAGCTCTTGAGCGGGTAGTAGATGATCGGCGTATCCGTGCGCCAGCAGTGGGGATAGCTGTGCTTGTACTTGAGCGAACGAAACAGCAGGCCGTGTTTCTTCAGCCACACCACGATGCTCTCGTCGACGCTTTCGCCAGCAGCCGCGGCTTCGCCCGCCTTTTCGTAGTACTCCGATTTGACGAACTTGCCGGCGAGGCCTTCGCCATCTTTCAAGTCAGCCACGAAGCGCCCACGTTGGTCGACGAGCGGCGTCAGCTCATCGCTGTCATCCAACACGCGAAACGGCGGTACGCCGGCTTGCTTGGCGACCTGGGCGTCATCCGCACCAAAGGTGGGGGCGATGTGCACGATGCCGGTGCCGTCTTCCAAAGACACGAAGTCACCGGGGATCACGCGGAACGCCTGCTCGGGATCTTCCGCGGGTGTGGCCCAGGGCAAGAGTTGTTCGTACCACAGATCACACAGCTCTTTGCCGCTGACGCTAGTGATCACTCGGTACGGCAGCTTCTTCGGCTTCTTGCCCTCCGCGACTTCAATGGTGTCAGCCTTTTCGTATTCCGCGGCCGCAAACACCTGCTCCAGCAAGCCCTCCGCCACGAAGGCCAGGAACTTGGATTGGTCATAGCGGTTGATGCTTTCGACCAGCGCGTATTGGTAGCGCGGGTTGACCGCGAGCGCCGTGTTGGAAGGCAACGTCCAGGGGGTGGTCGTCCAAGCCAAGATCGCCGTCTGACCCAGCTCGATGCCGTGGGGGATCAGATGGGTTTTTTCGAACGCTTCCGCCTGGTTTTCGCGCTTGGCTGCCGCTGAGCGCTCCGCTTGTTGAGCGAGACCGCACAAGCGGAACATCGCGGTGGCAGAGACGTCCGTGACTTCGCGATAAGCGCCTGGCTGATTCAGCTCATGGGTGCTGAGACCGCTGCCCGCCATCGGCGAGTAGGGTTGAATGGTGTGGCCGCGGTACAAGTAACCGCCGTCATGCAAGCGCTTGAGCAGCCACCACACGCTCTCCATGTACTTGCTGTCGCAAGTCACGTAGGGGTGGTCGAGATCGACCCAATAACCGATGCGTTCGGTCATGCGGCGCCACTGATCCGAATAACGCATCACGGCCTTGCGGCATTCGGCGTTGTACTCTTCGATCGAGACCTTCTTGCCGATGTCTTCCTTGGTGATGCCGAGCGCTTTTTCGACGTTCAGCTCCACCGGCAAGCCGTGGGTGTCCCAGCCGGCGCGGCGCTCAACTTGGAAACCACTCTGGGTGCGGTAGCGGCAGTAGAGATCTTTGAGGGCGCGGCCCATGACGTGGTGAATGCCGGGCACGCCGTTAGCCGAGGGGGGACCTTCGTAGAAGATCCAGCGGGGGGCATCCGCCCGTCGCTCGACGCTCAGTTCAAATGTGCCATCGCGCTGCCAACGCTCGAGTACCTGCTGGTTGAGAGCAGGCAGATCGGGCGTCTTTCGCACCGGAAAATCTGCCGGTTTGGAGGTCATCGGACCCGGGGGTATTGCCCTTTGGCCGCCCTAGGTCAAGATCCGTGAAAACGGCCGTTTTGGTGCTAGTTTCGGCGGCGGCGCGCGAGCAAACCCAGGCCGAGCAAGCCCGCCAACAGGCTGCCCGGGGCGCTTGATTGGCGGCTGACGCCGCAGGCGCAACCTTCACCCGGGTCACTCGAGACTCCGGTGGTCACGGCGCCGTCGTCGATCGGCATGCCGGTGGCCCCCGCGGCAGGAGCGCCGGCCGCGGCTGGAGGCGGTGGAGCCACACTGTCCGGTTGTCCTGCGGCGCCGCCAGCTACTGGTGGAGCGCCTCCCGGTCCAGCCCCTCCAGCGGCTACGCCACCACCGATGGGGGGCGGGAGCAGATCATTGCCCATGCCGCCATTGGACATGCCGTCATCAGGCGTGCCGGCCATGCCCATGCCGTCATCGGGCATGCCGCCTTGCCCCTCGTCGGGCACGTCGATGTCCGAGCCTTCGAGGGAGTGGTTCTTGAGGAACGCCCAGGCTTCTTCGCTGCCATCGATGTCAAAGGGTTTGCCGTTGAACTCCGGATCCTCATTCGTGCTGCCTTTACCCGCCGTCGCCCAATCGTGGATCATGCCGGCGACGGAAATCAGGATGACTTCACTGGTGTTGCCGTTGTCGTCCGTGCAGGGGCCCCAGTACTCCTTGAAGGACTTGGAGTCTGCTTTGCCTTCCGGGTACGGCTCCGTGCGGATGGGCTCTGACGGGCAGCCGTAGGCTTCGACACGAGTTTGCAGGAACGAATGGATCCGCGCTGTAGGCGACGAAATCATCCGCCGTGCCGTGCATGTGGAAGATGGGTACCGAGCGGCTATCATCACAGCCCGAAAGCCCACCGAGGGGGTAACCATTGCCGGGGGCGATAGCCGCAATCACGTTCGGGATCTTGCAAGCCAACGTGTGTGAAAACATGCCGCCCATCGAGAAGCCGGAAGCGTACACCCGATTTCGATCGACGCCGTATTCAGCGACCATGTCATCGATGATCTGCAACATGAAATCGATGTCGTGATTGCCACCCAGATCCCAGCGCAAATCCTGATCGGCTTCGGGGTAGACGACGATGAACTTTTCCCGGTCAGCGATCGGCTCAAACTTCATCATTTCGCCCTGGTTCCAACTGGCCCCAATGCCCATGCCGTGGAGCGAGATCAGCAGCGGCGGCTTGTCGATCCCATCTGGCACGTAGACGAGGGCTTTGCGCGTGAGCCCATCAACCAAGGAGCGCAATCACGTCTCGGATCTTGTGGCTGGGAGTTTCCGCGAAGTCTTGCTTCGTTGGTTTCGATTGTTG
>JBNLEN010000274.1:0-6945 GCA_050304975.1 Polyangiaceae bacterium | reverse complement strand
TCACTCAGCGGAACCGAGTAGTTGGCGTTGAAGCCAACCACCTTGACGTCCGGTACGTTGTCGGCGGCACCCGGTGAAGCCTTGAACAAATCACGCACAGCGTTGGCGTATTCGATGCGGGACAGTCGGCGCATCGGTGGCCGAGCACTCTGCGGGGCCTCACAGGACGTCGCCTGAGCGATGAGTGCCGTGCCGCTGGCCGCCTGAAGACCGTCGTCGCCGGTGACGTCGCTGGGCGGCGGGTTCGCGTCTTCAGCTGGCGGCGCTTGCCCGCGGCCCGCTTCTTCATTGGGCGAGCTGCAGCCGAGACTCGACAGTAGAGCGATCCACGCCAGGCAAACAGTGGAGCGTACAAGTGGTCGAAAACTCATGAACGGCACCGGTATAGCACCGCGCCTCGCAGGGAGTAGCTCCAGCCACGGATAGCCCCAGTATTCCCGCTCGGTCCTAGATTTCGTTGACCGCCGATCCTCCCAGAAAGATACCCGCGCGACAAAAATCCTTCTGTGTCTGGAGCGGATCCGAAGTTGTCACATCGAGTGACGTGCCGCGGGCGCGATCTGACTCCAATACTGGGATCCCCGGGATCGCTGCGCGAAACAACTCATGAATTTCGTGACCCTGTCCACCTGAGCGTACACGCCGTGGGATTCACCCCAGTGCGCTCGCTGAGCGTTATCCCGAGCTAGTCGGCTTCAGCAGGCTGCGTCCAGCAGCTCGTCGATCGCCAGGTGGCGTTCCAGTTGCTCGGCAATGCCGTCGAGCGCTTGATCCACTCGCGCGCTGAAGTCGAGCATCCGAGCCTGAATCGCAAACTGTTCGAGAAACCAGCGCCGAAATCCATCGGAGCCAAAGACGCCGTGAAGGTACGTCCCAGCCACGCGTCCGTCTGGGCTCATCGCCCCCTCCGCGCGGTCTTCATCCCCGCGGCGCACGGCAAACAGCGCCCGCTGGAGATCTGCTCCCACGCTGTCGCCCAGGTGCATCTCGTAACCCCGGATCTCGCAGCCGCTGGCCAGGTGTTTCCCGGAAACCTGCAGCAAGTGTTTGCTCCCCCCCATGCTGGTCTCGATGTCCAGCAAGCCTAACCCTTCAACGCTGCCTGGAGCCCCCTCCATCCCTACAGGATCAGAGACCCGTCGACCCAGCATCTGCATCCCACCGCACACACCCCAAACCTGGCCGCCGCGGCGGACGTGCGCTTCCAAGTCGACATGCCAGCGTTGCTGCCGAAAGAATGCCAAGTCGGAAAGAGTGGCTTTGCTTCCCGGGATCAGCACCAAATCGCAGACCGGAAGCGGCTGCCCAGGAGGCACCATCACCACATCCACTTGCGGCTCCGCACGCAACGGATCCAAATCATCGAAATTGGAGATGCGTGACAGCATCGGCACGGCAATGCTCACGCGCCCTCCCTCGGACAGCGTCGGACGTTCCAACACCACCGCGTCCTCAGCAGGTAGGCGCGCCGCATCCGGCAGCCATGGCACCACGCCAAAATCGGTCCAACCAGTACGTTGTGAGATGACTTGCCGCCCCCCATCAAACAATGAAACGTCTCCACGAAACTTGTTGATGATGAAACCCCGGATCAGCTCGCGCTCCGCGGAAGGCAAGAGCGCGTGGGTGCCAACCAAACTCGCGATCACCCCACCTCGGTCGATGTCACCGATAAGCACGACGGGCACCCGCGCCGGCAAAGCGAAGCCCATATTGGCGATATCATTTTCCCGCAGGTTCACCTCTGCCGGACTACCTGCGCCCTCCACTAGCACTATATCACACCGGCGGCGCAAGCTCTGAAAGCTTTGCTGCACCAGCTCTGGCAGCTTGCGCTTGTACGTTTGGTATTCCACCGCGCTGGCGTTTCCCACGACCTGGCCGCGGACCACCACCTGCGCCCCCACGTCGGTCTGAGGTTTGAGCAGCACCGGATTCATGTCCACCTCCGGTTCAGCCCGACAGGCCAATGCCTGCAGCGCTTGAGCCCGCCCGATCTCGCCGCCGTCTGCCGTCACGGCAGCGTTGTTCGACATGTTCTGCGGCTTGAACGGCAACACGCGAAGGCCGCGGTTGCAGAGCAAACGACACAAGCCTGCAACCAGCACGCTCTTACCGACATCAGAGCCAGTGCCCATCAACATCAGTGAGCGCGCCTGCATCTCAGAACTCGATCCCTCGTTGCGCCTGGATCCCCGCTTCGAACGCGTGTTTGACGAGCCGCATCTCGGTCACGGTGTCAGCAACTTCAATCAACTCGGGCTTGGCGTCACGTCCCGTAATCGCGATGTGAAGCATGTGGGGCTTGGCTTTCAACACGTCGACCACTTCTTCGACGGGCAGATAGTCGTAGCGCAAGGCGATGTTCAGCTCATCCAGAATCAACAAGCCATATTTGGGGGATTCACCCCGACTGGCCTCGATCATCTGTTTGACCTTCTCCCAGCCAGCTCTTGCCGACTCGATATCCTTGCTGCGGTCCTGCGTGTTCCAGGTGAACCCATCACCGGACACCACGTGATCGATACCATCGATCGACGCGAGCACCTTCTTCTCACCCGTCTTCCACGTGCCTTTGATAAATTGCACCAAACCGACCCGCATTCCGTTACCCACGGCGCGCAACGCCAAGCCAAAAGCCGCTGTCGACTTTCCCTTGCCGTCACCCGTATTGATCAGGATCAGCCCTTTCCTGTCCTTCTTTGAACGCACCTTCGCGTCCTGCTCTTGCTTGAGTTTCTGCATTCGCAGTCGGTGTTGTTCGTCTTCTTCGGAACTCATCGAAACCTCATTTCCCTTAGCATCACTTCGTTCGGTCATTGCACAGTCAAAGCGCGAAGACTATGACGTGGTTGCTCATGCCAGCCAAGGTCGCATTCGTATACGTCGGGCTCGCCCTAGCTTCCATCTGTGTAATGGTTGCCGGCATGTTCGTCGGCCATGGCAATCTGATGGATGATGATATCGGTGAAGCCATTCGCGGCCTACGGGGGGCGCGCATCCTGGTGGCGTACTTGGCGGGCGCCTCACTCTCGGTAGGAGGCGTGCTGGTGCAAGGTCTGTTTCGCAATCCACTCGCGAGTCCTTCGTTGATCGGTGCCACCGCAGGGGCCAGCCTCGGGGGCCAGCTATCACTACTGGCTGTGAACACGCTGTTTATCGGAATGCTGCCAAGCTGGCTGGCGCCAGACATGTTTCTACCGTTAGGTAGCATTGCCGGCGGCTTGCTGGCGCTGTTCTTGTTGCAGCTCCTGGTTCGAACCAGTCGCGACATTGTGGTACTGCTGCTGGTCGGCTTCTTGCTCAACTCACTGTTTCTCAGTCTGAGTTCATTCGTTACCAGCGTGGCGCAAGAAAGCTGGGAGTTGGGCCGGGCTCTGGTCGCGTTCGCTCTGGGTGACGTCGGCGGTAGCGGCTTTCGCCATGTGCTGATGATCGCGCCCTTGGCGCTCAGCGGCATTGTCGCTGGCTTGCTTTGGTCGAGGCCTCTCGACTTATTGTTGTCGGGGGAAGAAGAAGCCACCACCCTGGGGCTCGACGTGCAGCGTGTGCGCCGCTGGAGCATCACCTGGACTGCCGTGCTCACCGCGGTTGCGGTGGCTGTCGGGGGCACCGTTGGCTTCGTCGGTTTGATTGTGCCCCACGCGTTGCGCACACTGGTGGGTGTGACCCACCGGCGGTTGATCCCGGCTGCGGCTCTGGGCGGCGGGGCATTCTTGGTCGGGTGTGACATGATCGCCCGCTCGTTCCCAGGCCGCGGGGAGATACCACTCGGGGTCGTCACTGGACTCATCGGAGCTCCCGTGTTCCTGCTGCTACTGCTTCGCCACCAGCGGGAGTTCTTGCATGGCTGAATTGCTCATGCAGAACGTCAGCGTTCAGCTCGGAGGGCGCCTGGTGTTGGACAACGTGGACGTGCGCACGACGCCAGGCTGCGTCTTTGGTGTATTGGGTCCGAATGGAGCCGGAAAGACGACGCTGCTCAGAGCTGCACTGGGTTTGGTGGACTACGCGGGCAGCGTTCGGGTTGGAGGCGCTGAACTGGCAACACTCGAGCCGCTGGAGCGTGCGAAACAAGTCGCTTATGTGCCGCAGCGCAGCTTGCTGAGTGCGCCGCTGAGCGTGGAGCAGGTGGTTGAACACGGACGCTACGCGTATTCGCCGGCCGGGGTCGGGCTGACGGCAGTCGACAAGCGTGCGGTGGCTCAGGCACTTTCGGATTGCGATCTGCAGAGCTTCAAGAGTCGTCGCTTCACCGAGCTTTCGGGCGGCGAGCAGCGGCGCGTGCTTTTGGCGCGAGCCTTGGCGACTCAGGCGTCTTTGATCTTGTTGGATGAACCGACTGCCGCGCTGGATATCCCGCACGCGTTGCGTTTCTGTCGTTTGGTTCGAGAGTTGGCTCAGGCCGGGCGCAGCATCGTGGTCGTGCTGCACAACTTGGACGAAGCTCGCCAAATGTGTGATCGGGTTTTGTTGCTGCAAGAAGGGCGCGTGCACATCGAAGGCAAGGTTGACGAATGCATCTCCGAAGGACCAGTCCGTGAGGTGTTCGGCGTGGAGCTGCTGCGCGATCGAGGATTTGCCTATCGCCTGCCCCCGGATGACGAGCCCAACCGAGGTGAAACATGACCCCATGGACGCAAGCTTCATGGTTGAATTCCGGCCTAGCGCTGTTGGCTCTCGCTTTGGCGTTGTCGGCCATGGCACGCAATCCACTGGCGGCCGAGCAGGCGCGTGCCGAGCGTGCGGCAGCGCCCCAGCTGCGCTTCGAACAGCTCGCAGACGGCACCCGCGCCCTGCTGGACGTGGATGGCACCCCAGCGCCGCTAAAAAACTACGAACGCATTGCATCAGGCAGCATGCTTTCGGACCGTGTGTTGATCGAGATCTGCGATCCCCGGCGGATTGTCGCGTTCACGACGTATGCGGCCAACGCCACGCTGGACGGGCACCGCTTCGCGGGCAAACCCCACGTCGCAGCGCTGGATGAAGTCGAAAGATTGATCGCGCTGAACCCCGACTTGCTGCTGCTCAACACGCACACTTCGCTCGCCAAAGTCGAACGACTGCGGGAAGCCGGAATCACGGTATTCAACATGGGTCAAATGCGCGGCCTCGAAACCTTTGGGCCAAACGTGCTGCAGATCGCGGCCTTGATTGGGGCTCCCGAGCGCGGACAGCGTTTCTTGGACACATTTACCCAGCGTTTGAACCGCGTGGCAGAGGACCTGCCCAACCAAGAGCGCAAGACCGCTGTCTATCTGACCGTGTTCGGACGTATGCTCTACGGCGGCGCCGCCCATACTAGCCATCATGATGTGCTCACCAAAGCCGGCCTAATCGACGTGGCTGCCAGCCGCTATGAAGGCTGGCCGCGCTTGTCGACGGTCCAGCTGCTGGAGCTGGATCCACAAATCATCGTAGTTGGTACTGGGGGCGGTCGAACCTTGTGTGAGCTGCCAGGAACGGAGGGCCTTCGAGCTTGCGCCAACGGACGAGCCGGCATCATCGAAGGCCCGCAAGAGTTGTGGGGGGACGCGGGAGTGAACATGCTGCCCGCCACGGAATACCTGTTCGACGCGGTGTACGGCAGATAGCAGTAGTCCTGGCAGCACGTTCGAATCCGTCTTAGAAGCGCTGCAGGTGTCGGGGAGGCAATCCAGTCTTCTCGTCGACGGACTGCAGCTTGCCTGGATCGAGCTCAGCGTCCTCGACGTCAAACTTGAGCACTCCGGGTCCAGCGGCATCGGGCACCAGGCAGGCGTTTTCGAAACACACGGGTTGCCCGATATCGAACGCGCCTCCTTCGTGGCGCAGCTTGCTTTCTTCTTCCTCCAGGTTCAACTCGAACACCATTGCTGGATAGCTGATGTCTTCATCCTCACCAGCGCCGATGGCCCCGAGTGTGCTGACCGCTAGAAGTTCATCGCTCGCGAAAGCTACGCCGGTAACCTGAGCGCTTTGGCATTCATCATCCTCACAGTACTGAAAGAAGTCTGCACCGAAGGTGGCGCTCTCTTCCAGCTGCTTGCCAACATTGAGCAAGACCACCCCAGAATCGGGCCAACCGTCCGCAGGGTCTTGCCCGAAGAAGCCAGTGCACGAGACTGCCAGGTGCTCCCCCGACGGTGACAAGACCGCAGACAGGCAGTTGCGCATGTCTTCCAGCTTTAGCACGTTGACGATCTCGTCTTCTTCAGGATCGATCGAAACGATGCGCGCGGCGGCGATGTCGGAGAAGTCCGACGCCAGACCTGAGAGCAACACGTGCACCTGGCCGCCGGCGTAAACCAAACCCTCTGCAGCCGGAGGAAAGTCCTCGTCCATCGCTTCCCTCAGATCGATGCTGCCGATGATTTCCGGTTTCGACGGATCGATCACGAGCACGTCCGAACCCGAGTCGAAGTCCTCCATCCCCGGATCGCCATTTTCGGCGAAGCGCGTGACGTAGGCCTTATCCTTTGCCACCTGCAGATAATCTTGCGGGTTGCTGTCAAAACCTGGACCGACATCGAGCTGAGCTCTGACGTCTGTCGTGTCCAACTCAACCCAGGTCAACACGGAATTTGAACGGTCTATCAGGACTACTTCGTCACCGAATAGGTCAGATTTGGGCAGGACGATGTCACCGGAAAATGCTTCGTTGAGCTTGGGGTCCTCACTCGCTGCAGAAATCAGCACTTCGGACAGGACTTTTGCATCGGTATCGACGACCGACACGCTGATCGAGGTGTACGCTGAATGGACGTGCGCCGCCATCTCCGAAGGACGCTACGTCCATATCGAAGAGCGGTACGCTGCGGCCAAGTTGCAGGGTCAGATGCTCGTCGAGAACATGCGTGCCGAACTCGTCGAGTTCGTGCAGGACAAGACCCGGCAGCACGCCGAGTGCGACAACGGTGGCTTCAACGCCTACATCTGCCCGCACGGCTGCCACACTGTGTC
>JBNLEN010000273.1:0-6996 GCA_050304975.1 Polyangiaceae bacterium | reverse complement strand
TGGACAATACACTCACCGCTGCTGAAGCCCGCGAATCGTCTTAACCGGGAAGAGTCGTCTGGCTGCCAGGGTTGCCCGGCAGACTCATTCGCCAAGCCGCAGGAGCACTTGGTCGAGCACTTCGTCCGTCTGACGTAGAGTATCTTCCAACTCGCCGTCGTTGTGGATCACGAAGTCCGCCTGAGCCGCCTTGATCTCGAGCGGCAGCTGCGCGTTGACGCGCGCTTCTGCCTGCTCACGGCTCCAACCGTTGCGGGCCATGGCGCGTTGGATCTGGAGCTTTCTGTTGGCGGACACGAGCACCACGGGACGCAAGCGCTCCTGCAGCTGCGACTCGAACAGCAGGGGGACTTCGTAACAAGCCACGCTCTGCCCTTGGCGTTCGAGTTCGTCCAAGCGCAGCTTCAAGAGCTCCTGCACCCTCGGATGCGTGATCTCGTTGAGCGCCTTTCGCGCTGCTTCATCCGCGAAGACCACCGCGCCTAAGGCGCTTCGGTCCAGGCTGCCGTCGGGCTGAAGCACTCCGTCGCCGAACCTGTCGCGGATCGCTTGCAGGCCGGGGGTGCCCGGCTCGACCACCTCCCGAGCCAGCACATCCGCGTCGATCACAGGGATCCGCTCCTGCAGGCGCTTGGCCACGGTGCTTTTGCCAGACGCGATACCGCCAGTCAGTCCGAACACTTTCACGATGGGGGATTTTCGCCACGATTTTCAAAATCTTGCAAGCTGAGCTCCGGGTGATGCGCGGGCCACAACCAAGCCGGCCCCGTTTTGTCGCTTGCACCGAGGCTGAGCGCGTGAGACGAAAGACCTGAACCGATGTATCGCAAGCTCACGCGTCGACAGCTTTCGAGCGCTGCCCTAGGTCTCGCGTTGCCGGCGGTCTCGACGGCCTTCGAGACGGAGGCGTGGGGCAGTCAAATCAGGGCTTGCGATCGACTTCACAGCGATAACCCCAGCTTGCGACTCGAGTGGAGGTTTGCGTCGGCCTCACCCTTCAGCAGCGAGCCCGCTTTTGCTCCCAGCGGTCAGGCCTACTTGGCCACCCACGAGGGCTACCTGCACGCGCTTTCCCCGCAGGGAGGCTTCTTGTGGAGCTACACGGTATCCGGGGCGCTGCTTGAAAGGCCCGCCACGGACGAGCAGGGCCGCGTCTACGCCGCTAGCAGCGACGCCTACGTGTACGGCCTCAACCCCAGCGGCGCGCCCCACTGGATCTACCCCAGTCCGGTGCAGCCCCGTACGCCGCTCAGCTACAGTTCATTTAGGCAGCTGTACTTCGGCACCGAGCAATTTCTGTACGCCGTCTCGACCAAACGCGGGCTGCTCTGGAGAGCCAAGCTCTCCGACCAGATCCAAGCCGGGCCCGTGAGTGATCCCAGCGGCCGCGCCTGGCTCATCACCGCCGACGGCAAGCTACAGATTGTCAGCAAGCCGTGGACTCGGACGTCGCACCAATTGCCCGGCGCTGACGCCTACCAGCTACTGAACGTGGCGCAGCAGGGCGGACTGATCTTGGCTGGCTCGCGCCTCATCGCCGTATCCACTGAAGGTGAACTCCAATGGGAAGTGGATGGGGTCGAAACGGCAACGGCCAGCGAGGCTGGAGCGCTGGCTGTGATAGCCCCGACGGCTGAGAGGGCGAGGCACCTAGCTTGGGTAAAAAGCGGCGCCTTGACGCTGGGCCCAGACTTTGAGTTCGAGCTGTCTGCGCCGCCGGCGACATCCCGCGGCGTCGCTTTTCTACCCACGGCAAGCGGCGTTCTATGGGCCGTTTCAAACCAGGCGAAGCTCGCCTGTCGGGTTGGCAATGCGCCCCTATTTCAACCCGTGTTTGACCCTTCGGGCAGGCTTTGGGCCACCGCCGGGGACGGAAACTTGGCAGCGTTCAAGCTAACCTCAACCGAGGGCCAATGAGCCTGAAGCGCCGCCTGGCTCGACTTCCCACCTCTGGGTCCGCTACGTCTCGCCCGATCGCGTCCGAGGCGCCCGCGCAGCCCCCAGTCGACGCCACAACGTCTGCACCAACACCGCGCGATCAGGTTCTGCGTGAGCTACGGGAGCGGATGCAGTCGCTGCTGGGCAACGACGCCAGCGTCGAGACCGAAGTCCCCCCAGACCTGCCCGAGCTCGGCTTCGATCAGCTACTGCTGATGCCACAAGAAAATGCCGCTGGCCAATTCTGGATCGGACGTAAGCGCCTGGCTCCGTCTGAGCACGTCGGCAGACTGTGCGTCACCGGCGCCGATGAAGCCGACGCTCAGCGCTTGTCGCTCTTGGCGCTCGATCCAGAGCTGGGCCACGTCGACCTGGGTCGAGCACTGTATCTGGACACGGAAACCACCGGCCTGGGTGGGGCCGGAGTGTTTGCGTTCGTCGTCGGGCTGGGCTTCTTCGAAGCCGGCCACTTCGTCGTCGAGCAGTTGGTACTGGAGGGCCCAGAGCAGGAGGCAGCGTCGCTGCTGCACCTGCGGGAGCGAGTCGAAGCCAGCGACGTGCTGGTGAGTTTCAACGGCAAATCCTTCGATTGGCCGCTCCTGAAGGGGCGCTACGTGATGAATCGTCTGCCAGCGCCCCCCGAAAAGCGGCATTTGGATCTGCTGCACCTGGCTCGGCGTGTGCACAAGGAACGCCTTTCGCGCTGCAAGCTGACGTCGCTGGAAAATGAAGTCCTGGGTTTCGAGCGGCACGGAGACATCGATGGCGCGGAAGTGTGTTCGCGCTATTTGCACTTCTTGCGAACTCGGGACGCCTCTGGGCTGCAGGCGATTTTGGACCACAACCACTGGGACGTGATTTCGATGGCCGCGTTGGTCTCGCTCTACGGGGAGGAACGGCCCGCGTTAACCGGCGAAGACTTCGTCGGCATCGCCAATACCTTGAAACGCGCGCGCCGCTTCGATCAGGCGCGCAACGCCGCGAACGTCGCCATCAGTGAAGGCGTCGGCGCCAAGGCGCTGCGCACCCGAGCGGAAATCCAAAAAGCCCTCGGGGAAAAGCACGCGGCCCTGGCGGATTTCGAACAAGCCTACGCCTTGGAGCCGAGCCCGGCGCTGCGACTCGAGTTGGCCAAGCTCTACGAACACCTCACCAAACAGCCTGCTCGCGCGCTGGATCTGGTCGAGCAGGGAACCGGTGAAAAACAACCGGCCCTGACCCGGCGACGAATTCGGCTACAGCGCAAAGCACGCCGACTGACGTAAACGCCGCCGGACAATCTGCCCAACTCACGCCAACATTGGTCACAGGGCCTGCTCCAAACGCCTCGGCAGCGGTGCGGATTGTCAGAGTTTGCTAAAGGCTCGCCATGGCTTACGACCACCGAAGCATCGAAGCACGATGGCAAAAGTACTGGGACGACCATCAGACGTTCAAGACCCAGCGTCGTCCCGATCGCCCAAAGTACTACGTGCTCGACATGTTTCCGTATCCGTCGGGCAGCGGGCTGCACGTCGGTCACCCTGAGGGCTACACCGCAACCGATATCATCGCTCGCTACAAGCGCATGCGCGGCTTTGACGTACTACACCCCATGGGTTGGGACGCGTTCGGACTGCCCGCCGAACAACATGCCATCAAGACGGGTACCCACCCGCGGGACACGACCCAAGAGAACATCAATACCTTTCGGCGGCAACTCAAGAGCCTTGGCTTCTCCTACGACTGGTCACGCGAGGTCGACACCACCGATCCCAACTATGTGCGCTGGACCCAGTGGATCTTTCTAAAGCTGTTTGAGCGGGGTTTGGCGTTCCAAAGCGAAGTCCCGGTCAACTGGTGCCCGGCGTTGGGCACGGTGCTGGCCAATGAAGAAGTCACGGACGGCGTCAGTGAGCGGGGAGGGTATCCTGTCGTGCGCCAACCATTGCGCCAATGGCAGCTCAAGATCACCGCCTACGCCGACCGTCTGGCGGCAGATCTCGAGGACCTGGATTGGCCCGAAACCAAGCTAAAACAACGTGACTGGATCGGTCGCAGCGAAGGTGCGGAAGTGGACTTCCAGCTCGCGGACCGTCCAGAAAAACTGCGGGTGTACACCACGCGTCCCGATACGCTGTTCGGCGCGACTTACATGGTGATCGCCCCGGACCACAAGCTGACACTGCAAATCAGCAGTCCGGAGCAACGGGCTGAGGTCGCCGCGTATGCTGAAGCGGCGGCACGCAAGAGCGATCTGGAGCGAACAGCGACCTCCAAGGAAAAGACCGGGGTGTTCACCGGCGCCTACGCCGTCAATCCGGTCAATTCCAAAAAGATCCCGATCTACACCGCCGACTACGTGCTGGGCAGCTACGGTACCGGCGCGATCATGGCCGTCCCCGCCCATGATACGCGTGACTTCGAGTTCGCGAAGCAGTTTGGCTTGCCCATCGTGCAGGTGGTCAGCCCCGACGGAAAGCTGACGGAACAGCTCGAGAGCGCGTATACAGAGCCGGGCGTTGCCGTCCGTTCGGGACAATTCGATGGCCTCCCCACTGACGAATTCAAGTCCAAGATCATCGATCATCTGGAATCTGAGGGAGTCGGAAAGCGGCAGGTCAACTACAAGCTGCGCGATTGGATCTTCAGCCGTCAACGCTACTGGGGTGAACCCATCCCGATCTACTTCCCAGTGAAGACCAGCGCTGACCCTCGGACGGGAGCGGACTTTGAAATCGACTACTCCAAGCCAATAGCGGTGGAAGAATCGGAGTTACCACTGCGCCTGCCGGAGCTCGAAGACTACAAGCCAGGGGACGACCCTCAAGGCCCACTCGCTCGAGCGCTCGATTGGCGATTCTTTCAACGCGACGGACAGTGGTTCGCGCGTGAGACCAACACCATGCCGCAGTGGGCGGGCTCCTGTTGGTACTACTTGCGCTACCTGGATCCGGGCAACACGGAGCGGATCTTCTCCCAGCAAGCCTATGATGATTGGATGCCGGTCGATCTGTACGTCGGCGGCTCGGAGCATGCCGTGCTGCACCTGCTGTACGCTCGCTTTTGGCACAAAGTGCTGTTCGATGTCGGAGTGGTCAAACACGCCGAGCCGTTTCACAAGCTGGTCCACCAAGGGATGATCCTGGGCCAGAGCTACCGTTACTTCGCCGTCCTGGATGAGGCAGGGAATGAAACGTTGGCACTTTCTCCCGACGACCCCCGAGTCGTCCCGGTGAGCCGCGGTAGCCGAGAAATGAAAGACGAGCAGACCGGGCAGGCCCTGTCTGAGGTCATCATTGGCGCTGGCGTCAGCTGGCAGGGTGGCAAAGCCTGCCACCCGAAGTTCGAAGACGTGCAGCTGCAGGTGATCAACGAAAAGATGAGCAAAGCCCGCGGCAACGTCATCAACCCCGACGACGTCGTGGAAGAGTTTGGCGCCGACAGTCTGCGCGTCTACGAGATGTTCATGGGGCCGCTGGAGCGGACCAAACCCTGGCAAACAGCGGGCATCCAGGGGGTGCGCAACTTCTTGGACAAGGTGCATGCCGTCGCCACCCGACAGCCATCCGAAGGCGCCATGGACGAAGCGACCGCCAAGCTCGTGCATCGAACCTTGAAGAAAGTCAGCCACGATATCGAAACCCTGCGCTTCAACACCGCAGTCAGCCAGATGATGATCCTGACCAATCATCTGAGCGGCATCGACAATCCGCCGCGTGAAGCACTGGAGAAACTGCTGCACTGTTTGGCGCCGTTCGCGCCTCACCTGGCGGAAGAGCTGAATGCAGGCCTGGGCAACCAAGACACGCTAGCGTTTGCTACGTATCCCGAGTGGGATGAGGCGCTATGCCAAGACGACGTGGTCGAGGTCCCAGTGCAAATCAACGGCAAAGTCCGGGCCCGGGTGACCCTGGCCAAGGAGGCGTCCCAAGACGACGCCCTGGCGGCGGCCCAGGAAGACGAGAAGATCCAGCAAATGACAGCCGGCAAGACGATCCGGAAAGTGATCTATGTGCCCGGCAAGATCCTCAATTTGATCGTCAGCTAGCCATAGCCAGTTCCGTATCAGCACGGGATCATTGAAAAATAAACAAACTCGGCTTTTGCTCTGGGCAATCGTCGCAGTTTTGGTAGCATCTCGACCCCGGCAATTGGGCGCAGAAATCAGTACTGTGCGTCTCACGTCGGAACCCAGACCCCAGCTCGACTTGCGAAAAACCTGGGCGATCAGGACCGGATCTGAGTCAGAAGCAGGATCAAGCGTGCCAGCGCGCCCTGGAATTCGTTCGGGATGTGAGGGTGGCTGCCAGCGTCTCTTCGGCATTCGAATCTCATCGCTCCCAACGAACTACTCAAGATGATCACTGTCGGATGCGCCGGATTCGCGGTTCCCGCGACGCGTTACTTCAAGGAATACGACTTTGTTGAAGTCCAGGAAACCCATCGCGCGGTTCCTGGACCTGGCACAATTCGCCGCTGGCGGCGCGAAGCCCCAGACGGTTTTGAATTTGCCCTGATTGGACCTCGGGAAGTTGGCCAAGAGAGCTTCCGAGCCGGCAAGGTCATCGAAACTTCGCTCAAGACACTGGACGAGGTGGCAGAGCAGTTAAGCGCGAAGCTGGCCGTGTTCGTGGCGCCCAGCGACTTCGCTCAGTCACGCCCGAACAAGAGCGCGCTCAAAGAGTTCCTCGGCCAGGTCAAGAGCCACTTCGAGACGGTGGTCTTCGACGCCGGCCCGAACTGGGGCCCTGACGAAGCAGACTCCCTGGCGGAGGATACCGGTACGATCGCTGCGCGCGATCCATTGCAGCACGGGGCGTCCAAGCGGGATGTCGCCTACTACCGTTTGCCAGGGCCGGCTGGTCACAAGTCCCGGTACGAAGATCCGGCGATCGAACGACTCGCTGAGATTGCCAAAGAAGCCACCCACGAACGGGCGCATTACGTCTTTACCAACGTGGACATGTTTGCGGACGGCAAGCGCTTCAAGCGCGCTATTGGCCTGTAAACGGCATCCCAGCCCCCTCCACGAAAAAAGGCCACCGCGCTAGCGGTGGCCTTCTTGTTTCGAGCTCG
>JBNLEN010000272.1:0-7073 GCA_050304975.1 Polyangiaceae bacterium | reverse complement strand
CCGGCAAGGTGAAGGTGAGCAGGAAATAGTCCGCCGGCAACTGCTTGCTGAGCTGACGCTCGATCCACTGCTGGCTCAAGTCTCCGGCGACGCAGGTCTGCTGCTCGATGTTCATTCCGACCAGGGTCATGCACTTGCCGCTGTGTCCTGCTTGCAGCTGGAAGTAGCCGCCCTCAGTTGCGACCGGGTACCACTGCTGATTGGCGTTGCCGTAGCAGTCCCACTGCAGGATGTTGCCGCCGTTAGCTTGGCTCCAGTTCGCGACGTCCACACAGCGGTTGCTGTGCTGCGCGACGACGAGCTGTCCCGATCCCGTCTGCACGTCAAACAGCTGGTTGCCTTGGTTGCTGTCTTTGCAACCCCAGCCGATCACATTGGCACCATTGCCCTGACCAGCTCCGGCGACATCGAGACAGTTGCCGTTCGAGCGGTTCTTGAGCTGCATCACGCCCGAGGGAGTGGGGAAGCGCTGAGACCAAACTTGTGACGCGTCGCCAGATGCGCACGCCCTCTGCTCGACGTTGCTGCCGTTGACGCTCAGGCACTTGCCGCTATGCGCCGCCTGCAACTGGAAGTTGTTGCCCGTGCCGACCGGGATCCAGTCTTGATTGCTATTACCGTGGCAAGACCACTGGATCACGTTGGCCCCGTCGGCGGAGCTGGCGCCAGAGACGTCGACGCACTTGTCGCTATGTTGCGCCACGAGCGTGCTCGAGCCTGCAGTCCCGCCCGCCTTGAACTCGAAGCGCTGCTTGTCGTCGTCACCGCCATCTTTGCAAGTGCGAACCACGGCGCTTGCCCAGTCGCCGGTGGAGCCGAACTCGATCGCTAGGCAGGTGCCCGTGGCAGAGTTGATCAACTGAGTGACGCCGAAGGGCTGCGCGCCGCCGCCAGTGTTGATGGTGCAGTCAGCATTGCAGCTGGCTGTCTGACCCCCGTCATCACACTCTTCACCAATGTCGACGATGTTGTCGCCGCAGATCTGGGGTTCACAGCTGAGATCGACATCGCCGTAGATGATCAGATCGTGGAGCGCGACGGTGTCCGGTGAACTGTTCGCCAGAGAGGTCAGCCGCACGTAGCGGGCGAGCAAGTTGAAGCCGGTGAGCTCATCAATACCGCCGTCGGCGTTGGGATCCTGATACACAGTCGTGAAGCTGACGCCGTCTAGTGAGATCGCGATTTCATAGTTGGTGCTGGGGGCGCTGAAGGGCTCCTGCACCCGCGTCTCTTCCCATTGGGCGATGAAGCGATTGACGTGGCGAACTTCACCGATGTCAATCGTCACCCACTGCGGGGCGCCGGGAGCGCTCGCCCAGTAGGTCACGCCGTTGCCGTCGGCGGCATTGTCTGCGCCGTAGTTCAGGTCGTCGCCGTTGAGTACGGAGCTGGCCGTTGTGGCCGCCACGTCAACACCAAGTCGTCCAGATTGACAGCGACCCTCGATCTCGCAGTAGTCATTGCAGCCGTCGCCGGTGGTGAAGTTGCCGTCGTCACACTGCTCACCCTCATCTTTGTTCAGCACCCCGTCACCGCAGTTGGGCGGTGTGGACTGAGCGTTGGCAGCGCTGGCCAGCGCCAGCGTGATGAACCCAGAGCAGACGACTTGATGCGCTAGATGAATCTTCATGGATGGGACCCCTTGGTTGAGTTGCAGCGTTCGAGTGAGGAATGTGCGTGAGAGTGCGAACCCCGGCTGACTCGACGCGCAGCTTAAAGAAGTGCCGCGTGCCGCCCAGACGACGGTCCATGTAGGTGCTTGTCACGCAGCGCCGAAGCTACTGCGGGTGGTGAGTGAAGCCGCCCAGCTCGCCGAGTCAGGGTGGTGCCCTCCTCGTGTCTTACCAGCTCGCCTTCGAGGTAGTTAATTAGCTGCACAAACCAATGCTGTCAACGCGACGGCAGCTGGTTAACCATCGAAATCATGGGACGCCTCCAGGGTCAGTTCCGAAAGCGAGCAATCAGATCGCTATGGCTCAAACAACACGCGCTACGCCGAATTTGGGTATGCGGAGCTTGTACAAGTCTGGCCCGATGCAGCACGAAAAGCGCAGGGGATCATAAAACCCGTAACCCAGTGATCGAGCTGCTTCTGGAGGCACGAACACGTCCGCGCGCGGCGCTCCCATTGACCGAAGTCACGGGCCATCAGGACGCTACTTTTTGTGCAAATTGTTGGACCTGATTGCGCCCGTCGGACCACCACATAGTGAGCGCCGGTGTTTACTCACCACAGCCCTACAAGCATGGCCGACCGGTTTCCGGCGTCAGCGCAAGGGCCCGGCGACCCCGCGGTGCCAGCGTCGCTTCGAGAACTACCGGCCCGCCCTACTTGGTGCCGGCGAGACGGTCCTGTTCGATCACGCGGATCAGATTTCGAGCATTGATGCGCAGCGGCTTGAACTCGTGATCCTTGTACTTGGTGATCAGCTCGAGCGTCTTGTCATCATGAAACTGGTGAGCCAGGCTGCTCATGGCAGCTTGACGTGTGTCCAGTGTCTGCTCCTCGTCATCGATGATCTGCTCGAGCAGCTCACGCAGCTTGACGCACTGCTCACTCGTGAGAGTCTGGGTCTGTTGGCGGCTCATGTGCTCACACAGCATGCTGGTGGGGCGAACTATGCCGCGGGTCAGCGTCTTGTCTTCGGAGCGCTTGGTCACTTCGGCAACTAGGGCTTCGGCGTACTCACCGCTGCATAGACCTGCCATAGGCGCGACGCTCTCGGTGACCGCTTCGCGCTTGTCGGACAGGAACTCCTTGGCCAAGTCGCACATCTCTTTGGACGGCTTGTCTGCTTGCATCAAGCGACGTTCGGCCTCCTTCAGCACGGCGATACCCAGCACATCATCATCCTTCAAGAGCTGGCTCAGCTTGCTGGCGATCCGTGGGCCTCCGTGTTCCTGGATATGACTGTAGGCAGAGGAACGAACGTGCGTGACCTGTGCGTCCAGCATCTTGTAGAGCGCCTCATCCTGCTTGGCGAGCATGGCCGCGTGCACAGTGGCTGGAGCCATTTGCACTGCCAGTGGCCGGCGCAGTTTCGGCAGCAACTCAATCATCTTGGTCGCCAGCGCAGCCGGGATGTCCTCGGGCTTCGCGTCGGCGATCGCGTAGCGATAGGCCTCGTGCAGCAGATCCGCCGCGACCACTTGTTGCTTTTCGTCGGCCCCCTCCATCACTTGGACGAGTGTGGGTAGAGCTTTCACCGGTGACATCTGCCCACCTCGGTAGTTGGTGATCAGCTTCTCATGGTCCTTGGTCTTGCAGTTGCGGATCTGCGCGGCCCGCACATCAATCACGCAGTTGTCGACCACGGTCTGCAGTTGGGCGATCACGGGATCGCCAGTCTCTGACTTGGGCTGCTCTTGCGCTTCTGCCTTCGGCTTGGAGCAACTGCCGGCTAGTGCCAAGGTCGGTATCCAGATCAGCCATTGCCAACGTCGCATTGTTCCCTCCAGCAAGATTACAGCACGCATCAAGGGTGACTGCACGGATTGCAATACGGCGCAGAGTACAAAAAGCAAAAGGCCCCGGATGTTTCCATCCGAGGCCCGTTGCTGCGTTTGGCGATTCGCTAGTTGACCAAGTTAGTTGGCCAAGTTTAGTTGGCCAGGTCCGCGATGTCTGCTGCCGAGTAGGCGGTGCAGGAGATCACGACCTCATCCAAGCGAGCATCCAGAGTGGGGTCCGGGTACTGGGACTTGCCCAAGTAGTTGTTCGCGGTGTTCCCCATATCCGAAGGATTGGGCACGAAGCTCGCGTTGGTGGCGACCAGGCTTCCGTTGCGGTAGAGCCGCGCGGTGTTGCCCTGGAGCGTGACGGCCACGTGTTGCCAAGAGGCCAGTGGGAACGCGCTGCCAAGGTCGTGGTTGACCTGGCTTTCGGCACCCCCGTTCAGCTTCATGGCGAAGCGGAGGACGTTCTTGTTGGCTCCTACGGAGTGGGTCATGAACATGTTGGTGCTCTGACCAGTGCCGAAGTCGAAGATACGCGACCAGTTGGGGTTGGTATCCATGTAGACCCAGGCGGCGAAGGTGAAGTCACTACAGCTTTGCACCAAGCCATCCGGCAGGTCCACGTACTGGGTGCCGCCGTTGATGTTGACAGCAGTGCCGGTGTGGCCGGGCTGGTAGTTAGCGCCGTTCAGCAGGGTCGCGGTGTAGCCGTTGCCCGTGCCGTCCGTGCCGTTGTTCTCGAACGCGTAGCTAGCCAGCGCTTGGTTGTCGTCGATGTCAATCCAGTTGAGGTTGATCCCGCCGGTGATGAACACGACGCGCACGGTGTGATTGCCAGCGCTGATGTTGACGTTCGTGCTGAAGTTCGTGAACGCTTGCCAGCCGCCGTTGGGCACGGTGACGGTGCCGCTGATGTCGGTGCCGTCCAGCTCAATCCGGAAGGTCTGATTGGTCAGGGCTGACGCAGCGCGAGCGCTGATGTCGTAGGTGCCGCCGGGTGAGCTGATGTCGAACTCCAGCCACTCGCCAGCGTCGGTGTAGCCGACGTTGCAGTTCCCGCCGAGTGGGTCGCCGGTGGGCTCCATGTCCACACCGTCACCACGGTCACAAGCTCCGCCGAGGTTGGACGCGGGTGTCAACTCATTGGCTCGGTCGTAGTTCTCGGCTTCGAGGCGAACCGGGATGGCCGTGCCGCTGGAGCCAGTGGCACTGAACGTGATCTTGTCGACGTTCGGGCCGCTGCCGCCGTTGGTGGACAACTGAACGGTGTTGTTTCCACTGTTCAGGGTGATGCCGGTGGCGGCGGTTTCGGTTGCCCAGGCGCTGTCCCAGCTTCCGCTGGAAGCGAAGGCGTGGGTGCCAACCAGCGTTCCGTTGACCCGGACCTCGAGGTCGCGGGTGGATATCTGAGCGATGGTGACATCCAGGTCGTAGGTGCCTGCACCTGGGTTGACCGTGAACGTCACGCTGCCTTCGCCGCCGTTGAAGTCGGCGAAGCCGCTTCCGGACCAGTTGGCGCCGCCGCTAGCTGAACCAGCTGTGCCGCCAAAGGTTGCGTTCTCCGCTTCGTACACCAGACTGCCTGCCGGTGGAGGCGGAGGAGGCGCTTCGTCCACCTCGAGCTGCAGCAGGTATTGCTCCAGATCGCTGCGCTCTTGCGTGGTGAGTGTATCCGTGCCGCCGTGAGAGGCGCTGTTGAGCACCTCAGCCAAGGTGTCCGCCACACCGTTGTGCAGGTACGGAGCCTTGAACCACAGACCCAACAGGGAGGGGGTGTCAAAGCCAACGCCTGCCAGAGGCTGACCAATACCGAGGCCAGAGCTTGCCTGGATGGTGCCCACGTCATGACGCTGACCGTCGGTGAAGTAGTCACCACTGTGGCAGGTGCCGCAGCCCTTGTTGTCGAACACGGTCTTACCGGCCAGAGCAGAAGCGGTCATGCTGCCGTCCTGGTTACGGTATGGGCTGGGCGGGTTTTCCGTCAGCGAAGCCACGTAGGCGGCCATCGCGTCTAGATCACTGCTCAGACCGGCCTTGGGAGAGCCGAGCGGGTTCGAGGTGTTGTTGAAGTCCGCGTCCGTCATGAGACCCGTACCGCCGAAGCCGTTACGGATGTCATTTTCGAAGTCTTGGATTTCGTCGAAGTTGGCGGTCCAGTGCACGTTGCCGTCACGTACGCCGGCGCCGCCGACCATGCTGCGGGTGTTGCGCAGACCTTCACCGCGGTCGGTGAAGTCCCACACGCGGCCGTCAGAGTCGCCGTCCAAGTGGCAGCTAGCGCAGGTCAGGTAACCGTCGAGTGCCATGCGAGAGTCGGCAGCGTTGTAGAAGATGCGCTTGCCTTGCAGCACCTGGGCGCTGAGTTTCTCGTTGGCCACGGTGTTGGTCATGACCATTTCCGAAGCGCTCAGGTTCGTGCCGTTGACGATGGTCGAGGTGTCGAACATCTGCACGCTGCGGCCCATGAAGTTGTGCACGTACAGGCGGGTACCCGCACTGTTCATGAGCAAGCCCTTGGGAGCGAGACCAACCTGCAGTTGCATGATGGCGGTGTTGCTGAAGGCATCGATCATGTCCACGCGGTTGTTCGCCTCCAGCGCGACGAAGTAGTAGTCACCCAGCGGGGTGAAGGCGACGTCCATCGGCAGGTTGGTGTCATCCACGTCAAACTGAGCGCCGAAGTCTTCCGAGTCATTGCCCAGTGTGATCTGGGAGATGATGCTGCGGACCGCGCTGTCGTGGGTCAGATCTTCACCGCTGAGGAACTGGCCTCGGTCGGTGTTGGTCTTTTGCGACGGAATGAACGCGCGCTGTCCATCGGGAGAGATCCCGATGTTGACCAGGTAGTTCGGTACGCCGCCGGCGGCGTCCTGCACGTCCACGGTGGTCGTGTCGTTCTGCAGTGTGATGGTGGCCGCCACACTGAAGCCGCTGGCAGAGACGCGGCGCACCTCAGCCTGAGTCTTCGGAGAGATGAAGCGCGTCACGTAGATGTTGGCGCCGTCACCGGAGACAGCGATACCGCGGGGACGCTCACCGACGGCGATGTCACCGGTGGTGCTGCCGTTGCTCGGATCCAACTTCACCAGGCGGCCACTGCCTTCCAGCGTGACGTATGCCTCGCTGCCTGACGGATTGAACACGATGCCGAAGGGGCGGCTGCCGCGGGGCATGTTGTAGGTCGCTACAGTAGCGCCCGCGCTGCTGATCACACTGATCGAGGCGTCATCGTGGTTGGCCACCCAAGCGCGACCGTTGTTGTCAACGTCCACGGTGGTGGGGTTGTCACCGACGGCGACCTCCCAGTTCTTCGCCAGCGTGCTGGCGTTGAGCTGAGTCAGGGTGTCATTGTCCGAGTTGACCGCGTACAGCACACTGCCGTTGAGCGCCATGGTAGCCGACTTGGTCGGCGCGGTGGCTGTGATCGTGTTGTGGATGGTCTGCAGAATGTTGGCGTTGACCGTCACACCCTCAGCGTCTTGCACCGTGACCACGACCGGGTAGTGGCCCGGAGCGCTGAAGGTGTGGGTGACCTGAGTGGCCGTGCCGAAGCCGGTAGCCGGCGAACCGTCCTGGAAGTCAAACGAGTACTGCTTGGCGCCGCTACCGCCGTTGCC
>JBNLEN010000271.1:0-7151 GCA_050304975.1 Polyangiaceae bacterium | reverse complement strand
GAGAGCGCTGCTCGGCAGGTGAGCGCTCAACCTGAGCGGCCCGATTCGCGTGTCCCCGCTCGACCCGTCATTGTGAGCTAAACGAAACGCTTGGTTCCCAATGCGATCCGGGAAGCCTGCAACCGCTACGTCGACGTGCATGCCGAGCGCCAACGCAAGAGCCACGCCAACGCCGGCAAGCCCGAGCTTTACGACCGGACGGGTCGCCGTCTATTTCTGCTTAAGAAACGTCGGCGGCGTGTCAAAGACTCGACGCGGCTTTCCAGTCACGGATCACGCGAAGTGAAACGCCATAGTGATAACGCATCTGCGGCTCGTCGTAACGCTGGTCGGCCCCCACAGGACAAGCAGAGCGGGACCAGCAACGTTGCGTGCAGGTGCTGTGGTCTAGCAGACGCTGCTCGATACAGCGTTCAAGCCTCCCCGTGGTCAGGCGATGCGCATCCACGGGACACGCGTCCAAACACGGCTTGTCGGCGCAGTCATCACAAGGCGACGGACCGACGAGCGGCGGATAACGGTCGAGTAACGCCTGCCTCAGTTCGTCGCACGGCGCTGCCCAAATCGCAGCGCGCACGGCAAGCCACGGCCCGCAATCAGGCCGAATGCCAATGCCCAGTCGGGAGCGAAACTGAACGCCCCCGACTTCTAACCAGGCTCGCAAATCCAGCCGCGTGGGCCCCGGATAAACCAACTTCGCGCTCGGATCGTGCGGCAACACGCGGCGCTGCATGAAATCCTGAGCCAATCGCGTCGCGCGCCGATCGAACGGATGCCCTAGCTCATCGGCAAACGCCGTCTGCCGCCCGAATGTGGCGCCCAACGAAAGAAGCAACAGCAAACCATTGCCGGCCCTCTCCTGACATCCTTCAGGCGTCGGCCCCAACTGGCCGGGTACGAAGGCTATCCAGTTCAATCCCTGGTCGGCGAGAGCCGTGAGGTCTTGCTCGATTTCGTGCGACACTCCTCCAGCATGCATGCTTCAGCGACGAGTGAGAAGCACGAAGCGCCATCCTCTTGTAAGACTCTTGCAGCTGACGAAATGGCGAAGCTGATGAAGCGTAGGGCACAGCACCACTGAAACTGGGAACAAGGCCAACTCTGACAAAAACGGCTGTTGTGAAACCGCCGCCGGGTGTGTAGGGTCCGCGCCCTTTGTCTTCAGGGAGTTGTCTTCAAGGAGCCCCACAACGGCGCTGCTACTTGAGAGCCTCCACAGAAATACGGCCTAGTTTGCATTCTTCTCAGCGTATTGACGCTTCAACACCGAAAACTCCCCTTCAACAACTGCGCTCAGATGTGCTGTCCGGCATCACGGTCGCGCTAGCTCTCGTCCCTGAAGCGGTCGCCTTTGCGTTTGTGGCCGGCGTCGCCCCGGTTGTCGGCCTGTATGGCGCATTCATGATGGGCCTCGTGACCTCCGTGTTTGGGGGTCGACCCGGCATGATTTCCGGCGCGACCGGCGCCATGGCCGTGGTGATGGTCGCTTTGGTCAGCGAAGGCGCGGCCCTAGGGGAAGCGTCTGGTGTAGAAGGCGCGACCGGCCTATCCTATCTGTTGGTCACGCTGCTGCTTGCCGGAGTGTTGCAGGTGACAGCCGGATTGTTTCGTCTCGGCAAGTTCGTGCGCATGATCCCGTCTCCGGTCATGACCGGCTTCGTCAATGGGTTGGCGATCGTGATCTTTCTGTCCCAGCTGGGCATGTTCAAGCAAAGCGGCGTGTGGCTGCAGGGGCAACCGCTGTGGATCATGCTGGGGCTGACGGCCCTCACCATGGCCGTCATGTTCTTGCTTCCTAAGCTCACCAAGGCAATCCCAGCGGCGCTGGGCGCCATCGGCTTGGTCTCCGCGATCTGCATCTTTGGCAACGTGGAAACCCCCACGGTCGCCTCGTTCGTCGCCTCATCTGGAGGAAACGGGATCAGCGCTGGCCTGCCCAGCTTTTCGCTGCCCGTCGTCCCGTTGACCCTGGAGACGCTACAGTTCATCTTCCCTTACGCGGTAATCTTGGCAACCATCGGTTTGATCGAGTCGTTGATGACGCTCAATCTGCTGGATGAGCTGACAGAGACACGCGGCAGCGCCAATCGAGAATGCGTGGCGCAAGGGGCGGCCAACATCGTCAATGGTTTCTTTGGCGGCATGGGCGGCTGCGCCATGATCGGTCAAAGCATCATCAACATCCAATCCGGCGGACGCGGACGAGCCTCAGGTATCGTGGCAGCTCTAGCTCTACTCGGCATCATCTTGTTTGGCGCGGCCTACATTGAACTAGTGCCCATCGCCGCGCTGG
Source organism: Polyangiaceae bacterium (assembly GCA_050304975.1). GTDB lineage: Bacteria > Myxococcota_A > Polyangia > Polyangiales > Polyangiaceae > SZUA-265. The sequence goes on along the minus strand of JBNLEN010000271.1, from coordinate 4,858 downwards.
TGGGGGTGATGTTCATGGTGGTGATCGGTACCTTCGCTTGGCGCACGTTCAAGCTGCTCAATCAATTCCCGGTGGCGGACATCTGCGTGATGGCGCTGGTCACGGTGATGACCGTGTTCTTCGACCTGGCCGTGGCCGTACTAGCCGGCGTGGTGGTTTCTGCTTTGGTATTTTCATGGGAAAACGCTCTGCGCATCCGTGCTCGCAAACGAATTGATGATGCGGGCATCAAGCACTACGAGATTTACGGTCCGCTGTTTTTCGGCTCGACGACGACTTTTCTTTCCAAGTTCGAGATCGCCGACGATCCCTCGGAAGTGATCGTTGATTTCGCGGAATCGCGAATCGTTGACCAAAGCGCCATAGAAGCCATCAACAAGCTAGCGGACAAGTATCAACGAGCTGGCAAGACGCTCCACCTACGGCATCTGTCGGCGGACTGCATCCGACTGATCAAACGGGCCGACCGCATTTGCGACATCAACGTCCTGGAGGACCCGGACTACTATGTTGCCGTCGACAACTACCGTCAGATCTTGGAAGCGACTGTCGGGGCTAACCCCGATGGCCTGGATGATGCGGAGGTAGCCGCCCTAGCCCAAGCCGGGCGTGCAGTACGCCACGCTACCGGTTGAAGTCGCTCAAGGGCGGCCCTTGGAGAACGACGTGTCCGGAGTCCCGTTCAAGCAACCTAGCACCCACGGATACGCATCGGTCACAAAGTAGCCGTACTGTCCGTCGACCAGCATGCCGTTGCATTCGTCCAGATCTCCGGCGCCGGTGAACTCCCAATCGGCGACATAGGTGCCATCGTAGTCTCCGCCAGGACTGTCGCCTCCAGCCGGGCGCTCTCCTGACTTCAACGTCCAACCTGACCGCGCCTTTCGCAACTCACCGGTGTCGGGATCAACGAAATAGCTGCCGTAGATGGGGAAGCCATCAGCAGCGAAGCCGATCACTGGTGAGCCAGCGGGCCCCGGATCGTCATCAAACAGCGCCGCCGGGTTGCCATGGTAGTGGTACGAGCCATCGGGTTGCGTGTGCGCGTTGTGCTCATCGGTGCCGAAGCCGTGGTCAGTCCCCAGAGGGTCCAACAGCCAAGGGTCATCTTCGAGGCATCCGATAGGCACGTTACCGTCCGCGTCGGCCATCGGGCTATCGGGTCGATAGCAGCCGGCTGAAAGCAGATCCAAAGGCACGCCATTCAGCATCACGGCATTGTAGAGACGCTGTGACAGAGCGGTCTTCTCAGCTGCCATCTGAGGGTTTCGAGGGATGCTGAAACTTTGAGTCACTTCGGACGCGTCAGTTGCGAAGTGGGCACTCGGATCGTTGAAATTGTGGTTGGGGATATTGTTTGAAACGATAGCGCAAGCCGTCGAGTCTGCACTGATGGTCAAACTGCCTCGAAAGTCCAGGCCGCGATTGATGTCCATAACGGACGCCTCGTAGGTGCCAGCGTAATCGGCGCAATCACCACTGCGCTGACTCAAGATTGCGTCGGTGATGTCGGTCACTCCGCTACCGACGTCCATGTCGTCACCTTGGTCCTTGTTAGAACCATCACCCTGAGCTGAATCATCTGCGGCGGCCTGAGTGACTTCATCTGCCGCTCCAGCTCCACAGGCGCAAACGAACGCCGCACAGCTGACCAGAAACGTCGCCGTTCGTGTTGGGTCCCGCATGCCGATGTATTTCCTTCCCGTTGGACTGACAAGTCTCCATCGAGAAGACCCACCCCACAGCATGCGCCCAAACGCAAAGCGGGCAAGCTCCACAAAAGCTTGGCTCTCACCCAGGAGCACAAGCGCCCCCATGCGGGGGGAGCGCCCGGCAGCTGCAGTATGGCTACCGCTTCTTCTGATAGAAGTTGATGCCCTGAATCGCCTCTTCTTCCTCTTCGGACTGAACGACGGGCGAGACGACAGGAGAAATGCCCTGCTTGGACAAGTTCAACTTGGGCGCGCTGAGCTTGGGAGACAGCAGCCCGACTCCTCCGGCTGCAGACTCGAGCTCTTCGTCCGACAGAGCATCCTCGTCCTTCTGCGCCGTATCCGGCTTCTCGGCGGTTTCAGGCTTCTTTTCTGACATTCCTTGATCCTCCAGCTCGCCTATCTTGGCGACGCCAGCATGCCACGGTCGCGCCGATTTCGCTACGTGCGCCGTCAAGTCCCGAGAGTTGTGTAGTTACGCAGGCTTTGGCTCCAGCCCGGCAGGCCTCACCACGGCTCCAGCGGCGGAATGTCGTCCGCATCGTCGACGAATTGCGCGCGCCATTTGTTGGTCTGCAGCTCGGTCCAGGGCACGCCAATCGGCTCTGGTGGCGCAGGGCTCCGTCGTATGAACTCGAGCAAAGCCTGGTAGTCACGTGTCTTGAGGTCGTCGTAGCGCCGCTCGAATGCCTGTATCGCAACGGAACTACCGAGCGCTTGGCGGACAGCATCCCGAGTCCGATGCGAGAAGTGATGCTGCTTCAGCGTCTGCAGCGCGGCGTCGGCCACGTCACGTTCCACTTCGCCAGCTCTCAGCATTGCAGAAACGGTCCGGCGAATGCTGACCATCGGCAATGACAGAGGCTTGAACCCGAATTCACGCGGACCGTGGATGACGCAAACCTCATCATCGTCGGTGAGCCAACCCGCTCGGTAGAGTCGAAAGATGACCCCCACACCGAGCATGCCATACGGCGCGAGCTCAGCCGCTCGTAAAGCGCCCATGCTCGAGGCTCCGTAGACGTGCACGCCCGAGCAAAGCGCATGTAGGATCTCCTTGTGCCAGACGGCGGGTACGGTGCCGAACACTCCGTCCACCAATACTACCCGCTCGTAGCCCTGCTGAACTGCTCGCCAAATGGCGCCCATCGCGGCAGGGGCGTAACGATCCCAGTCTGCCGGCAACTGGACGCCACCTGAAGATGGCCCGACGAATACGCAAGTCTTCATACCAGCAGATCCAGCCTACTGAGGTAGGCCATCATGCGTGGACTTGGGGTGTACAGCGCGTTGTGCGGCTTGATGTCAAGCCCAGGAGCTATCACTTGAACAACACTGAATGGCAGCTCTGGTGCGGACAAGTCCACCACCAGACAGCGCGAGCCAGTGCAAGCCTTCAAACGAGCGATCAACCAGCGCAGCATCGCAGGAGCGTCAAGCATCGGCGGTGCTTCAGGTACCTCCCGGTAATCGATAGGCTTGGCGGCAGTTCTCATGTGCTCCATGAACGGCTGATGCTCGTCGATGTGGATCTTATCGCGATAGCGATACCAAAACACGTCGTCTCGCGCGCCGGAGATGTGCGTGAGCCGGCTTTGCACAGCCTCAGTCAGCGCACGTGACAACGCCACCCTCTTGTAAGGGTGCGTTCCTCGGCCGCCCTCTCGGCTAGGATACAGGGTGGCCTTGTCCTCATCCCAAATGGAGCAAGTAAACGTCGGCACATCGGATGCTTCGGCCAAGTGCCACACGGCAACCCGGAGCCCGGAGCGACGGATCCGCGCAATCAGATCGACGCACAGTGGGTCGTCCACCGTCTCGAGATCCAGCTGGGAGCCTGGCGTCGGCTGGGTCAAGCCTTCGCGAACCGTCCAAAACGCGGCCTGATCACGCTCAATCACTTCGCTCAGGGCGTGAATGATCGCCTCGTCACGCGTATTTCCAGAAGCCAAGCCGTTCGATGTAGAGATGAACACTCGCTCATAGGCGTTGCTGACCAGAGCGTCTCGATCCAGCAGCTCCCGAGGCACTTTGAAGACTTCACCGGTCTCGTAGTCTGTGGCATCAACCCACAACACGTGCTTCTCTTCGCGAAACTCTGCGGTCGACCGAATCGGGAGCGCACGCGGGTCTACGAACTCATCAGACCTCAGTGCCTGTCCCAACGCGTGTGACGTCCCAGGGGGCACGCATACTTCTCCGTGATATAGTTCGATGGATTCCATGGCGGCCGACACCATCGCCAATGCATCAGTGCTGCCCTTGCCTTGAGACACAGTCAGTGAGCGTGCCGCTGGTCGAATCGCGATCCATACCGGTATGCCCATGGTATCGAGGCCCGTCACGTTCGCGAGCCGCGTGATCCCAAAACGCGCGAAGTGAGGCTTGATCGCCTCCAAGGTCTCTTCGGCGGTGCGGGTGCGGAAGGTACCGCCGAGTTCCAACAGCTCGCTAGTCACCCCAGGTTCGCCAGTCAATCCGAGGAGCGGCGCACGTCGTGTTCGTTCAAGCCGCTGAGCACCAAGGAGAGTTGACGTCCGATAGCTTGGCGCTCTTCGACCTCAACCTCGACGGGAGTCAGCCGCTCGGTGTTCGCTCGCTTGGATTCTGCTGGTCCGATGGTGTCGTCCGGCACTGATGCCTCCCGGTTTGCACTAGGCCCGACGGTATCTCACAATCCGCAGTCAGTCGAGAGTCCCTGGTGCTGGGCGGCTCAATCCCCTATCGCGACAGCGCCACACTGGTAGCCTGAAGCCGGCCCCGCGGGGCGCGACGCTTCCTTTCTACCTAGGCGGCGGGTCCGGCGAGAGTATGGCGCCGCAGTGTAGATGACCCGCGCGCGGCGTTGCAGTACGCTCGCGTGGTGTCTGACTTGGCGCCCAAGCGGAGGTCGCTGGGCGATCAGCGTATTCGAGCAGACCACGAGGAAGGTCGAAAGTATGGCGTTCGGGTCAATGATGGCGAAGCGATGGGTTCGTGTCAGCATAGAACTCGCGACCGGATTGGCCCTGACGGCTTGCAGCGAATCATCTGTCCTAGTCGATGAGAGCGCCCCCATGCATCCCGATGGCGTCAGAGGCGTTGACGAGGAAGACGCGTCACCCAATCCAGATATCCGCGACGGGGGAGGAACTTCGGCGTTCGGC
>JBNLEN010000270.1:0-7169 GCA_050304975.1 Polyangiaceae bacterium | reverse complement strand
GACTCAGCAAAGAGCGGGGTTTACCAGCGCTTGGAGCCGCCGCGACCACCGCCGCCGCCGCCGCCGCCGCCGCCCTTGCCGCCGCCGCCACCGCCGCGTCGGCCGCCACGACCACCGCCGCCGCCGCCGCCGCCGCCGAAGTCACCACGGCCGCCGCCGCCACCGCCCCCCTCGAAATTCGACCGAGGAGCGCGCTCACGCGCGACGTTGACGTTCAAATTGCGGCCGTCCAGATCACTGCCGTCTAACTGCTCGATCGCGCGCTGCGCGTCGCCTTCGCTCTCAAACTCCACGAAGCCGAAGCCTCGGTGTTGACCCGTCATGCGATCGGTGATGATCGTTACGGACCGCAGGGTGCCGAATGGTTCAAAGGCCTGACGTAGCTCCGCCTCACCCGTGTTGTAGCTCAGGTTTCCAACAAACAGTTTCGTATTCATTTGCGCCGTTCTCTTTGCGTCTCTTTGCGCTCACCAGGATCAATCGGGCAAGCTCAGCGCAAATCAGAAGCCGTGTCCGAAAACCCACGAGGCCTACCGCTCTCGGGGGTCAAGTTCATAAGGACGCGGACGATGTCACACCCTGGGGCGCTTAGCGAGCGGTTTCTTAGAGAACCCCCCGATTTGGCGCTATTTGGTGCGGTCTGGGGAGCCGGCGGACAGGCGCTTCTGCCAGCCAATTGCATGCCCGGTTCCGGAGTGCGAGACGCCTCCCAGCGGACTAGAACGAGGCCATGGTTGCTACCGACGCCGAGCGAGTCCTGGCCGACGAAAGTTGGATGCTGTTGAAACGTCGCGAGCGCGGCGCGGATGCCCGCTTCTTCTACGCGGTGAGGACGACGGGTATCTTCTGTCGCCCGTGGTGTCCGTCACGCCTACCCAGACCCGAGAATGTGGCGTTTTATCGCTGGGCGCAGGACGCGTTGCGGGCAGGGTACCGACCCTGCCGACGTTGCTCACCCCTGGGCTCAGAGCCGCTGAATCAGCGGGCTGTCGCCTGGTGCCGTTGGATTGAGCGGTGCGAGACCCGCCCGAACCTGTCTCAGCTGGCTGCTTCGGCCGGCTTGAGCGAGTCCCAGCTGCGGCGCCAATTCAAAGCAGCCACCGGACTCACACCGGCGCAGTACTTCGCTGCTGGCCGTGCGGAGCAGCTCCAGCGGGAGCTTCGGCGTGGGCCTAGCGTCACTGCGGCCATCGTGGCTGCTGGCTACGGCTCCTCATCGCGCTTCTATGAACAATCAGACGCCACGTTGGGAATGCCCGCACGTGACTATCGGGAGGGTGGAGTGAAGCAACTGGTTCATTATGCGATCCGGGGCTGCGAGCTCGGGCGAGTGTTGGTGGCCGCCACGGACAAAGGCGTGTGTGCCATTCTGTTGGGGGATGACGAACGAGCCCTGGTCGCGGATTTGAGACGGCGGCTACCCAAAGCAAACATGTCGCTCGCCGACGCCCAATTCGAAGACACCGTCGCGGCTGTGGTTCGTCTCGTCGACCGTCCCGCGGAATCGAGCGATCTCCCCCTAGACCTACAGGGGACCAGTTTTCAACGGCGGGTCTGGAACGCCCTGCGACGCGTGCCTCCCGGCAGGCCGGTGAGTTATTCAGAGCTGGCGCGTCGCATCGGCCAACCGCAGGCCACGCGGGCGGTAGCGGGGGCGTGCGCGGCCAACCCTGCGGCGGTGGTCGTGCCCTGTCATCGGGTGGTGCGCAAGGATGGTAGCTTGTCGGGATATCGCTGGGGCCTGGAGCGCAAGCGTCGTTTGCTCGAGTTGGAACGCCAACAGGAAGACAGGCAGTCATGAATCTTGCCGCTCCCGTCTGGTCGGTGCGGACTGCGGCGCAGCGCCCGTTTGCTCTCGCGTTGGTGTTGCTCGTTGTCGCTTTGAGTACCTGCGTTTGCGCTCAGCCCAAACCCGCTCGACATCCCGTGAGCTCCGCCCGGGTCAAAGCCCTGGCTTTGGCGGACGCGGCTGCCGCATTTGAGCGCTACAAGTGGCTTCACCAGCACCCCGAGCTCTCCAACCAGGAGCAGCACACGGCGGCCTATCTTGCCAAACATCTGACGGAGCTCGGTTTCGAAGTGCACGCTGGTGTGGGGGGAAACGGGCTATTGGCGTGGCTCGAGGGTCAGCGTCCCGGCGTGCACAGCGAGCCTCCGGTTGTCCTGTACCGGGCGGACATGGACGCGTTGCCGGTGACGGAGCAGACAGGGCTGCCCTACAGCAGCCAGACACCGGGTGTGATGCACGCTTGCGGCCACGACTTGCACATGGCGGTAGCGCTCAGTTCGTTGCGGCTCATGGCGCAGCTGAGAAAGCAGTGGAGTGGAACCATCCTGTTTGTGGCTCAGCCAGCAGAGGAGTTGGGGCTCGGGGCGAAGCAGATACTAGCCGATCCGCAATTTGCGAAACTGCTCGAACGGGTGGGGCGACCGCGACTGGCCCTCGCGCTGCATGATTCGCCGGACCTACCAGCGGGCACGGTCGCTGTCTCTGCGGGCTACGTGACAGCCAACGTGGATTCCGTCGATATTCAGCTGTTCGGGCGCGGTGGACACGGCGCGCGTCCGCATCAAGCCATCGATCCAGTCGTGATGGCTTCCGAACTCGTGCTGGCGCTGCAGACGATCGTGTCGCGTCGCATTGCCCCGGACAAGCCGGCGGTGGTGACCGTTGGTCGCATTCAAGCCGGTACCAAGAACAACATCATTCCGCCCGAAGCGGAGCTGCTTCTGACGGTGCGCTCCTACGACGATGACACGCGTCGCAAGCTGCTGTCGGAAATCAAACACCTGGCGGCGACGATATCGGAGGCCTATCACGCGCCCAGGCCGCCGGTGGTGAACGTCAAGCCCAGCTACACGCCTTCCGGCTACAATGACCCCAAGTGGTCGCAGCGACTGCGCTCTCGTTTCGAGCGGGCGTTTGGCAAGCAGCGCGTGGTCGACATGCCGCCCACGATGGGCGGCGAGGACTTCGCGCGCTACGCTCGCCAGCTCAAGATACCGGGCGTCATGTGGCGTCTGGGAGCGGTTGCGCCGCGTACGTTCGCAGCGACCCCGGTGGACGACTTGCCCAGCCTGCACTCCCCGAAGTTTGCTCCGGATGCGCAGGCGGCATTGCCGGTGGGGGTGCAGACGGTCGTGCTGGCACTGTTGGACGGCCTGAGCTCACCGTAGCCGCTGAGGATGCCTACTCGGTGGCCTGGGGATCGGGCCAGGGGATGGGACGGCTGGCGTCGGCGATGGGTCGCCCCTGACGCAGCAGCTTCATGCGACATTCATGGCAGAAGTCGTACTCGTGGTCGGTGGTGAGCACGGTGCCTTTTCCGTCTTCCATCAGACAGCCGTGATTCGGACAATGGGGCAAGCCCAGGGTGTGTCCGATCTCGTGGACGGCCGTTTTGGCGAGGCGAACCCGCGTGTGCTGGGCGTCTTTGGCTCGTCGGCGCGCACGAAAACTAGAGATCACACAAGTTTCCCCGCCGACGGTAGCGAGCCCCAACACTCCCCAGTCCTCGTGTTCACCTTTGGTGGTGGAGATGTCGGCCCCCGTGAGTCCCAGTACGCGACTGGCGCCTTTTGGCCGCACCTGCTTCAGGAACGTCAGAAGTTTCTCCGCCCGGTAGCGTTGACGTTTTTCGTAGAACGCCTTTTTGGGCAGCTCTAGCCGCGGGGCGATGACGATCTCAAAATCAAAAAATGCAGTCAGCGCTCGCTGCACCAACTGCACGTCGGCTTCGGGGAGCTGCTTTCCCAGGGGTTGGATCACGAGCTGCTCGCGTTGACTCGATTTCTCGACGTGGGGTTGCCCTGCGAGAGTCGAGCCCGGGCTGTCGATGGGTCCTGGGGGATCATTGGAGTCGTCATCCTGCGCAGACTTGGCTAGGGCAGTGGCCACGCCGTCCTGCTCACACCCCAGGGGTAGCAGCAGTAGACCGAGGATTGTCCGTCTCGCACACATGTGGATGGTAGACGAGGCGACAGCCCCGTCCATTGGGCGAAAAGCGGTTGGGTCGGCGAAAAAGCTTCGCCGAACGACCGCCGGGCGTTCAGCTAGGGCAGGCTCGTCTCAGTCGGGGACGGCTAGCGGAACTCGTAGTGCATTTCTTCGAAGGTCGACAGGTCAACCATCGGACCGGGTTGCCACACCTCGGTCTGGGGAGTGGTCGCCACGCAGCCGCCGTTGTCAGTGTAAACGGCGCCGGTGTATTTGACTGCTTCCTGCACCTCGATGACGGCACTGCCGCCGCAGACCGTCGGAGGATTTCCCAGTCTGACTCGGTACAATTTTTCGTACAGCACCTCACAGCGACCCTCTGACCACAGCGGCTCGGTGCAATTCGCATCCGAATAGTACTGACCGCCGCCGCCTTGGGTGGTTGGGGAGCAGCGCAAACTCCCGTCACTGAAACGGTAGGGCTGACACGCGACCTGCAGTTGCTTGTCGTACCAGCCGTCGCTGCCGACGACGTTGCCTTGCGCGTCGACTAGCGCGCGGTGCACCAGGCGTCCGCTTCCAACTTCCATCACCTGTAGCTGAGGGAACGTGCTCAGGGGCACGCTCTGCAGCACGGGGTAAGCTTTCTCACCTGCTTGTGCCGACTGGAGCTCGCACGACTGGCCAAAGTAGTGGTCGCCCACGGAGTCGGTGCCGGGGCCCAAGGCGTGAACCGCGAGCAGCCCCCAACAACCGTCCGGATGATTAGGGTCGGGCAAGATGTCTGCTTTGTAGCTGGGCTCACCAACGCCCGGGAACAGGTCAGGGTAGAATGTGGCGAATTCGTCGGTACACGCGGCATCGGTGTAGTGCTCTCGCTCGGCGTAGCGGGACGCGTCTGGCACGCAGTAAATGTCACCGTCCGCGCCTGGGGTTTTTTGTGGGGAGCAGACTCCGTCTGCAAAAGCTCTCTGCTCGGGGAAGCGAGAGCCCCCTGACGCAATAAAGGATAGTTGCAAACCGTCGGCAGCTGGAGCGTCCGTCTCCAGAGTGCCCTCGGCGAATTGCAGCTCGCTCGGCGTGAGTTCGTAGAAATTGAAGTCGCCGATGGTCTGCTCCTCACACGCGTCTCCGCGTAACCGGTAGTACACCTCGGCGGTCGTTTCAGCGCTTACCTGTAGCACGCCATCTGGTCCGCTGACGACCTGGCCGGCTGCGGGACATGAGCGCGTTCGCAACAGTGGGCTCTGGCACGCTGGATCCGCATAGACCACGACCCCGTCTGTATTGGGTCTGCAGACGTAGCCAGCTTCAGGGGAAGCGGGCGCCGCGAAAGTACAGCCTTGGCCCGGCTCCTCGTATCCGGGACCCACATACTGTTCAGCCCCGTCAGCTGCCACCAACACGCGGCGCTTGAGTGTCAATGAGTCCGATTGCTCGGTGCCGGCATCAGGGGTGCCGGCGTCGGTTGAAACTTCGTCGTCGGGTTGGTCATCGTCAACCATGGGCGAACCTGCATCGCCGCCTGAGCCGTCGTCCGTATCGTCGTCGGTGGTGTCGTCGCCCGTATCGTCGTCGGTGGCGTCGTCATCGTCGCCCGTATCGTCTTCGGTGGCATCGTCATCGTCGCCCGTATCGTCGTCGGTGGCATCGTCATCGTCGCCCGTATCGTCTTTGGTGGTATCGTCGCCTTTTGGATCACCATCACTGCCGCACCCGGTAGCCCCCAGTGAAACGCTTAGCGCGCCAATCATTGCAATTCGAGTCAACCGAGAAACGTGCATACAACCTCCAGGCGACAGCAAGAGCTGCGCCGCGAAACCAGCTTCCTCTGAGACGGGGCGCAAGTGCGAGCAAAAACGACGAGCTGCAGACTTCTTAAGCGGTTTGTCTGAGCCTGAAATTTGCTGGCAGGATATTGGGTGAGGGACCGACGCTGTCGCCCACGGTTACTCGCGGAGATCAGTCGCTAGAATGGTGGTGGTGCAGCAGCGTGATCTTCTGCCAAACCTTGCGGCTTAGACCGGTCGTCAGCGTTTCCAGTTCGGTCACCGTGGACAGCACCACTGGATCCCGGAGCTCTTGGGCATAAAGGGCTGCCGTCTTGGCCGTCAAGCTAAGCAGCTCGGAACAGTAATCCAAATAGCGGTTCAGCTGAGCGCCGTGCAGCTCGCGCTTTGGCGAAGAGCGTGTCGGCGCCGGACGTTGTTCGTCCAAGCTCGGGTCCTTCGTCAATTGATGCATGTCGATCACGTGGGCGATGGCACGCAACTCGTGCAGGGCGGTCAACGCCCGAAAACGCTTGATTCGTCCTTCTGCCGTAATCAAGAAAAAAATCGCAGCCCCAATCAACACGACTTCATTCATGCTGGCTTCGATCGCCTGGATCAGCTCACCCACGCCGACGGCTTCATCCTTGACTTCAATCAACTGGAGCCCGTAGGCGGCAATGCCGAGGCTGGCCAACACGAACAGCATCAGCCCGACGCGGAGCGGCCAATGCGGCCTGGAAATCCAGGCGCAGCGCCGCCGCGCGTCCTCGGCGATTTCACAGAGTTCACAACTGACGCCAAAAAGGCCGGAATCAGGAAAACGCTCTTGGATTCGATCGCGCAGCTGCTCGATGGTGTCGATCGTGTAGTCGTGGTTTAAGCTGCGGTACTGATTCATGGCTCCGGCTCGGCTCATAGCGCGGACTGAAGCGCTCCAGGAAATGTAGGAAAAGAAAACGACTTGGTCTAGAGTCTCCGGCGTGAAGCAGCGGCGTTGGGGGTGGACCCAGTGGGTGGTGGTCATGGGAATTTTGGCGACCGGATCCGGGTGCCAATTCAGCGCGTCGGCGTCAGCCTCGGCGGATGCCAAGAGCGGCGCTGATGCAGCCGCGGAAGCCAAGCTCGAGGGGCAGGATGAACCCGAGAATGCCAAACCAAAGCCGAAGAAGACGATCACCTACCGCGAAGGGCAGCTCGACTACGACGGCACGATCAACTTCGAATACAACAAGGCGAAGCTTCAGCAGGATGAGCAGACCACCAAGGTGCTCGATGAGTTTGTGGTCTTCTTGAACAAGTATCCGAGCGTCGAGATTGAGATACAAGGTCACACCGATTCTCGCGGTTCCGACGACTACAACCGGGACTTGTCCGACCGCCGCGCCGCGAGCGTGCGCTATTGGCTGGTGCAAAAGGGTATCGCCGAAGCCAGACTGACCGCCGTTGGTAAAGGCGAAGAT
>JBNLEN010000269.1:0-7218 GCA_050304975.1 Polyangiaceae bacterium | reverse complement strand
AGTTTTTTCTCGTACTTGGCCAGATTCGGCCGCATCCCGCAGCGGTTTGGCCTGGTTTTTCGCTTTCGGACGGGCCTCTGCAAACTTAAGTGCTCGCTCGCCCGCGCCGCATTCGCCAGCGGATTCAAGAACACCTGATTCAAGAGCAACTCGAGGGCTCCGCGAACCCGGCGGCCGAAAGAATTTGGCAATCGATCGCTCCCCAAGACAGAGCTTGAGTCTAGACTAGGGAACGACATCGAGGGGAGTGTCGCCGTGAAGATAGCAGCAAACGCCGCGAGCTGGCGCGCGAGAACAACTGACTACGCGATCGCAGCATTGTGCCTGATAGCGCTTGGCTGCTCGGACGATGACCAGCCCTCCGGCTCCGAACGGATTCCGATCGGGTTCATCGCCACCGACATTGCTGGTGCGAACTCTCAGCAGCGAGCAGAACAATTGCTCATCGTGCTGCGTGACATCAACGACGCCGGTGGGATTGAACTGGAGGACGGCAGACATGAGCTCGATCTGGTGGTCGTCGACCATCAGGGTACCGTGGAAGGCGTCGTTGACGCGATGGAAAGCCTCGCGGCGGATGGCGTCACCGCCACCGTGGGCCCCCCTTGGTCCTCGCTGACTCTCGGGGAAAACGGTGATGGCTCGGACGGAGCGGTAGGAGCAGCGAAGAAGCTGGATATGTTGCTCATCTCCGCTTCGGCGACGGCTCCAGCAATCCGCGATCTGGATGACGATGACTTGATGTGGCGCACCGCCCCCTCGGACAACGTGCACGGAACCATTGCCGCCAACTACATGCTGGACAACGACATTAGTACTGCAGCCGTGCTCTTTCGAGACGACGTTTGGGGGAACGGCCTGTCCGGAGTCTTCGCAGAAAACTTCGAACAGGGGGGCGGAAGTGTGGTCGCCCAAACCAAGTTGCCCACCGATGCCGACGAAGACACCGACTACTCGGACCTGCTTGATGAAGTATTCGCCGACCAACCCGACGCCATCTACATCCTCGCGTTCGAGGAGGCGTTTGCTATCGCTCTACAGATTGACTCTGGCGGCTACCTGGATGCCTACGGGGACGAGCCTCCATTGTTCTTCGGCGCCGATGGCTTCTATGGGGAAGACTTGGTGGCTAACGCCCCAGCCTCATTTTTGTCCAGGGTGGTCGGCACGGTCGGCGGCGCCGATGAATCTACCGAGTCCTACAGTGCGTTGCGTGAACTCATGGCAGACAACGGGTATGACGAAAATGCAGATCTGGAGACGTCCAGAGTCGACGCGATTGCCCTGATTGCACTGGCCATTCAGGCAACTCAATCAACGGACGCACAGCGGCTGAAAAAAGTCCTGGGTGAGATCTCCCGCGCGGAAGAGGGCGACGAACTCATCAATTTCGGAGATTGGAGCAAAGCTCGGAAGGCGCTAGTCGCTGGTGATTCTATCACCTACGCCGGAGCCACCGGCTCGATAGAGTTTGACAGTAAAGGGGATCGCACCCAAGGAGTCGTGTTGCTCTGGCAGGTCAAGCAAGAGAGTGACGGCGATTTCGTTCTCGACCAGTCGAAGTTCGTGCCCTTCGATCTCACCCCCTGACCCTGCGCCTGCGTAGGGTGTGCGTCTAGAATTCCTGCGTGATAGCCAGCTCGTAGCTGCGGACGAATCCGGGGATGTCAAAGCCACCATAACCCGGGAAGGAGTAGTCCGAATCCAGCAGATTGCGGACTTGTCCGCTGATGACCGTGTCCCTGCCCGGCAGCAGCCTGAGTCCAAGAGTCGATACGCCGAGGTCCATCACTACGTAGGGGTCGATTTCATATCGGTCTACGAATGCATTGGCCCGATTGACACTGATGTTGTTTTCCAAGTGTCCAGGTTGCGCTCCGACCCAGCGCCCTCGCGTCGAGAATCGGGCGTAGGCGGACGGTAGATCAAAACTCGCGCCCCACTTGAGCAGATGGGTTGGGTATCCCCCAGAATCCACCATGACGCGTTCGCGATCGATAGAAAAGAAGTCGATGGTCTCAAACGTCGACTCCTGCAGAGCGTAGCTTCCGAAAAAGTGGAGATTCGAAACTCTGTAGTCAAACTCCGCCTCCCCACCAAAGGAATCGATCGGTGTCGAATTCACTGGTTGAGCGTTGGTGTTCAGTGTGGTGGGGGATGGGCGGCGGATCTCCACTCGATCTACCACACGCGTGTAGTAGGCGTTGATGCGCAATGTCATTCCAGGCATCAACGTCATCCCCAATGCGGCTTCGGTTGTATGTGCTTTCTCCGTTGACAGATCTGGATTGCCAATGATCCCGCCGGGCTCAATGTAGTTCGAATACAGCTGTGAGGCCGCTGGCGCGCGATAAGAGGAGCCGTACAAGAGCTTGATATAGTGTCCCTTGAAGATCTCGTAGACCAAGCCGCCGCGGGAGCTGAAGTTCTCTCCGTAGATGTTCTGCGAGTCCAGCCGAACGCCAGCTGTCAGCCCCAAAGGTGACAATGCACCAAACTCCGACCGCTCAAATGGATAATAGGTGGCGTTGGCAAACGCTCCGATACCGAGGAACAGCCGCTCTCCTACCTGAGTCGACGCTGGGGGATTCAGCGTGCGGCGTCCGTCATCGGTGACCGTGTAGTGGGCGAGCAGTGATTGTTCGTCGATGCTGGAGTCCAAGCCAACGCTGAACTGGCTGTGTTCAGTGAAGTGGTAACGCAGTCCTACCTGCGTGTCGTAGCCTACGGTCTGCATTTCCCGTTCAATGTGAGTATCAAGACTCGCACTGCGCTGCAGCCGATCATCGGCCCCGATTCCCGCTCGGGCATAAGCGCCAGACACATACCAAAACAGCCGCTGGCGCCAGGAGCCATCGTAGCGCGCGCGCACATAGCCGTTGTCTAGCTGCACGCGATTTCCGTGCGCCAACGGGCCCCAGTCCATAAATTCAGCGTCTCGATCCAGGCGCTGAAAGTGACCGTCCAAAGACAACTTGTGGTCAGGCCCCAAAAACCAGGTCAACCGCCCGTACGCGGAGCCACTCAGCCGCTCCTGCCCCTGCGAGAGTTCGGCACTTGGGGGGGAGCGCCCGGGAAGAGCACTTGCACCGTACCCCTCGCGACGCAACGACTCGGCGATCGCCCCCACCAGCAAGCTCACGTGCTCAGTGTCCCAGCCGACTGCCACTTCACCCCATGGCTTGACTTCATTTCGGCTGAGCAAGGTTCCGCCAGCCACACTGCCACCCTGCAGCTGATAAGCCTGCTTGGTGATCACATTCACGACGCCCAGGTAGGCGTCTGCACCATACAGCACCGACCCGGGGCCGCGGATGACCTCCACCCGTTCAACGACTGAAAGGGGGACGGCCGAAACGTCGAGGAAGTTCTCCCCCGTGGGGCGGAAGCTGATGGGTTGACCGTCGATCATCACCTTGACAATGCGCGACCATCCTCGCGGTCCGCTGCTGATACCTCGAACACCCAAGCTGTATTTTGCGTGGTCGTGGACCAGATGTAGCCCCGCGACACTTTCGAGCGCTTCAGCCAAGGTCCGGTAGCCGAATCGCGTCAACTCTTCACTGGTTATCACGTCGATGACAGCCGGCGCACGCGCTACGCTCTCGGACGCATCGGAGGCGCTGACCACCTCCAACTCCAAGAGATCGATCAGCGACAGATCGTCCTCGGAAAATACGAAACTGACGCTCGACTCATCCTCCGTCGCTTGCACTCCCGTCGGAGCGTCTTGCGCCTGCGCGCCACTGCTCCGACAGGTCTGGCTTGCGAACACGCACGCAGCCGTGAGCACCGCCTGCATTCCCCGCCGCAGCTGGTAGTTCATGATTTGCCCTCGGATGCTTCGCCCGTGATGAGGCTCTCAATGCGGGACAGGAACTCCGCAGCGCGGAAAGGCTTGCGCAAGAAGTTGAGGCTATCCTCCTTGACGCCGCAACTCTCCAAAATGCCACCTGTGTAGCCAGAGACGAACAGGAGCGGGAGGTCCGGGTGGATCTTCTGGGCCGCTTGCGACAGCTCGCCGCCGTCCATCTCCGGCATGACCGCATCTGTCACCAGCAGATCGAAACGCCGCTTCTCGAGCAACTCCAGCGCTTGGACCGCAGACGCCACCGAATGCACTGAATAGCCCGCGCGTTTCAAGAGCCGCGTCATCATCAGCCGAACGGATTCGTCGTCCTCACACAACAATACCGCGGCGCCGCGGCCGTCGCTCAGCTTGATCGGCGCAGTCCCTCGGTCAACTGGCTCTTCCGCCTCAGTGCTCGGCAGGTAGATTCGGAAACAAGTACCTTCACCGAGCACTGACTCGACCTCGATCTGGCCCCCGGCGTCCCGCACGATACCGTGCACGGTTGCCAAACCAAGCCCGGTTCCTTGCCCCGCGGGCTTCGTCGTAAAGAACGGCTCAAATACCCTGGGCACGTCTTCCGCGGCAATACCCTTGCCCGAATCCACGGCCTCGATCGTGACGTATCTTCCAGGCGCCGCCAAGCCACTCGTCAGCCGAGTCTCCTCGACTAGAGTCACACTATCAGTCCTGAGCTCGAGCGTGCCAGTACCATCCATCGCGTCACGAGCGTTCACACACAGATTCATCAAAACTTGTTCGAGGCGTCCGGGATCAATCAGCACACGCGGAATCGGTGACGTCGTCTTGACGATGACAGCCACGCTCTCCTCCAAGACTCGACGGATCAACTTCTCGAAGCCCGCCAAAGTCCCATTGACGTCGACAATTCTTGGATTGTCGGTTTCTTTGCGTGCGAACGTGAGGAGCTGTCGAGTTAGATTCGCCCCTCGCTCGGCTGCCTGAGCAATCTCCTCGTTGAGAGCCATAGCCTCTTCGGCTTCGTCTTCATCAACGGCAAAGCGCAGCAACTCGGTGTTTCCGACGATGATTGCCAAGATGTTGTTGAAGTCATGGGCGACCCCGCCGGCAAGCTGTCCAAACGCCTCCATCTTTTGTGACTGAATCAAATGATCTTGCAGCTCACTGCGCTCACGCTGGGCGAGTTTTCGTTCCTCCACCTCCTTGCGCAGGTCCCTGTTGGTTGCTTCCAATGCTGAGTAGGAACTCTCCAATTCCGAGCTCATAGCGTTGAAGCTGTCACCCAATATTTCCAACTCGTCCCCAGAGCGGATGTTCACACGCACCGCTCTGTCTCCCCCAGCCAGGCGTGTGGATGCACCGGTCAAGTACTTCAATGGCTCGGTGATTCGCACAGCCAAACGCCGGGCAAACCACACGCCAATCAGCAAGCTCATCGCGACCACGGCAGCGATCGTCATCAACCCCGAACGCAGCCACTCTTCCCGACGACGGTGCATCGCCTCTAGCGTCTGGCTGAGCGGCTTGGTCGAAATGCCGTAGCGCAGCACTCCAACCTGCTCACCCTCTAAAACGACGGGATGCGCAAACTCGACTATCGGCAGGCTGAACGCCTCGAGTTCACGAGTCTGCAGCCGGGTTGGCTCTGCGGTATCAGGTAGCTTCAGCTCCCGGCGAACCGCTGCACTCTCAACGACCAAGATTTCGCGAGCCTCCAACGGAGACGCACAATCTTGGGTGGGAGAACAATACGCCCAGGAGCGTCCCTCGTGATCGATAAACGCGCCGTACACAACGTCCTGCTGGCTCACGGCGTCCGCTACGGTGCTCTGCATTTCAGTGACCGCCGTGTCACGCACCAAAGAACGAAAAACGCCGGCGTGGCTTTTGACCAGACTTTCACCGCGCGCCAGCAGCGTCTCTCGAATGCGCGCCTCCAGCACGAGGTTGTCCGCCTCAGACAGCTCAATCTCCACCAAGCCCACGACCACCAGTGAGGCGATACCGGTCGCCATCAACAGCATCGCCGTGGCGCGAACGATCTTGCCACGCAATCCCCCGGTGCGCAGGCTTTCGCGAGAGCGTGCCCCCAACTTCAAGGCCCTCCGTTGGAAGTAACTAGGACGTCGACCGTCAGCTCTTCGTGCTTGGGCATGCCGAGGCGCCTAGCACGCTCGACATCGATGTACGTACGAATCGAAAAAGGCGGCTGAACAGGTCGATCTGCGACGACCCAACTCTGTTCTCTCAAACCAAAAATCAAGTCAGCGACCTGCAAGCCCAGACCTTCCACGTCTGGCACAGCCGCGTAGGTACCCAGGTGAAATTCCCCGCTGACTAGACTGGGCACCCCCGCGATGACCGGCAGTTCATGGCGCTGAGTGAACGGCAGCCAAGCCTTTTGCAGCAACCGATTGGAGAGCAGGCGATTGTCGTTGAAGATCCACAACGCGTGCACGCCTCGGTCCTCGAGCTGCATCAGTGCGCGGCTCAGATCCCGCGGTGACGGGTGCGCGCGTACGGCAACGGAAACCAGCTCCAAATCCTCCAGCTCGGCGCGGGCCTTTTCTACTGCAATGAAAGACTCGAACCCTCGCCTGTACACGACGCCCACTCGCTGGATGGGGATACCCAGCAGACGTCGCGCGTCAATTAGGCTCGCCACAGCGGGCGGCTCGAACGCAACCCCAGTCGAATTTGGAATCACTCTTCGCAACTGCTCTGCGAAGGAAGCCATGGCAATCACCGCTGGGGGCGGCGCGGCCTGAGTCCGAGCCCACCGTGCGTAGGTGCGCGCGGTGGGGTTGTCCACGAGCACCACAACAGTCGGCTTGAGCGCGCTGATCCAACGCCCCATGTCCCCTGACGAAGTCTCTGGGCTCACCGCTGAGGTGTGCACGTCAAACGCGCTTCCCAGTTCCGAGCGAAGCGTCTGAACCAAGATCTGAACAGGACGAGACACAGGAGTCAGCACCAGCACCAGCTCACGATTGTCTCGACGCTCCGGATTGTTCATCCAAAACGGCAATTCCACCACGTTCGCTGTGCGACTGCAGGCCAGACTGAACGCGCCGGCTGCGGCGGCAATGCCAAAGACTCTGCGCTTCATTGCTCCTCCCCCCAGTCGTCGATTCCCAGTGCGTGGCGGGCAGCGGTCGAAAGTTGTCGCAGCCCCTGCTCGATGAGGGGCACCCGCACCCCTCCAACGAACGACAGTGCCGCGCGCCCGAGAAGTGCCGCAGGAGGCTTGATCAGGTTGAGCTCGAGTCGGGTTGCCAACCTGACGCTTCTTTCCATGCGCTCCGGCACGACAATCGCATCTGCCAGGTCCAAGCTCAGCAATGGCAGCAGGTCGGAGACCTTCAGCACACGCCGAATCCTGGGTT
>JBNLEN010000268.1:0-7302 GCA_050304975.1 Polyangiaceae bacterium | reverse complement strand
GCAGCTGAGCTTTCGATATAAGCCACTCAAGCAGTTTCAGGCCCGCGCCGACCTCGGTTTCGCGCTCACCAACGGCTTCTTCTTCGGGCTGAACTTGGCGTACGGTCTGCCGGGGGACACACCAGAGCCCTGACCCAAAACCGGACCGCCTCTTCGCTGCCCGGTCAAAATCGATTTCCAACCAGTCGATTTTGCCCTAGGCAGTCAACTCCCGTCGCGCGAAGCATGAAACCCTTCCCAACAGGCTTGATTCCGTGCTGCAAGCCATTGCTGCCAAGAGCTTCCGAAGTCGCTCCCTTTCTCGAGCAGATCGACTCCACCCGTTGGTACAGCAACTTCGGTCCCCTGTCGGTTCGTTTTGACGCCGCACTCGCAGAGCATTTTCAGACGCAGGCCAAGTCTGTCGCGACCGTAGCCAACTGCACTGTCGGCATCTCATTGGCATTGCTCGCGCAGAGTCCCCAAGCTGGAGGTCTGTGCCTGCTCCCAGCCTGGACGTTCCCCGCGACGGCCCATGCGGCCGTAGCCGCCGGGCTGCGACCGTACTTTGTGGATGTTGACCCTTCTTCGTGGGCACTCACGCCCGAAATCGCTCGTCAAGCGGCGGCCCGCGTCGGACAGACTGTGAGTGCGGTTGTTCCCGTCTCGCCATTTGGCGCCCCGATGGACGCAAGTGCCTGGGAAAGCTTCCGCCAGGACACGGACATCGCCGTCGTCATCGACGCGGCTGCGGGTTTCGACACCGCACGAGCGACGCTGGTGCCCACCGTCGTGAGTCTGCACGCGACGAAGATCTTTGGCGTGGGCGAAGGGGGGGTCGTTCTGTGTCACAACCAGGACCTGATCGATGATGTTCAGCGCCGGTCCAACTTCGGATTCTTCGGATCGCGCGAGGCTAGGGCCATCGGCACGAACGCCAAGTTGAGTGAATATCACGCCGCCGTCGGACTTGCAGGCCTCCGAACCTGGCCAGCACGGCGCGAGCGCTGGCTCGACAACGCGGGAACCTACGCAACCGCCCTGAGCAAGCTCACGGAACTCCTACTCCAAGACGGATTTGGCCGTTCGTGGGTCAGTGGCACTTTCACCGTACAGCCTCTGCGCGCCGCCGCTGTTGACGTTCTCGAACAACTTTCGGCACGAGGTGTGGAAGGAAGGCGCTGGTGGGGTGATGGTTGCCATCGGCACTTGGCCTTCGCCGATTTCGGGCGCGATGACTTGAGCACAACCGAGATACTACAGCGACACGTCGTGAGTATCCCATTGTTCGAAGACATCACGCCCGCTCAGATCGCGCACACTGTCGCCGCACTCGCCGACTTGCTGGAAGGATAAGCTCAGTCCTTGGTTGGTCGCCAACTGGCGTCCGCACTCAATGTTCCGTCGGCGACCAGCTGCTCCACTTGATTCCCTTCGACGAATTGGTCCAAGAACTCCTGTCGGATCAGTCCCTGCTCATGCAGGCGCGCCCAGCGTCGCCAATGGGCTCCCCAGTTCGGGGGCAAGTCCGGGTTCAGCCTAAAATGCTCGATGATATCCTCCACCTTCTTCTCGAAGGCGGCCAGACTGCGCATTGGATAGTGCCTCATCGGAAGACGTGCCAGCTCAAGTGAATCCCCACCCGCTACCTGAGCGGAGTGGTCACCAGGGCCGATACGTTCGGTCGCGGAGAGGCTAACGAGCACCTTTTTGCCAATTCGCGAAAAGATCCACGGCGGGTCAAGTCGTTGCTGCTGCCAATCCGCAGGTTTCCGTTGCACCGGACGATCGATCTGCAGATGGAGCTGGTTCAGTTCCAGTTCTAGATTCATCTCGAGCGCTCGCTGCTTGGTTGTCGTCATGTTGACGCGCGGCAACGAAATCAATGAGACGTCGTCAGGTATGCCTATGCTCTTTATCTCCGGCGAGATGAATTCGTCCGGATCACAGAATAGGCACATGCCGACCCTGAAGCGGCGCTTCGCCTCGTCTAGTGAAATGTTTGAAGGGTCCAAATTCTCCAAGCCCGGACAAGGCACATGCACAATCTGGCCCCGCCATTCAGCGCGATTGAGGATGTCTAGCGTGTCGTCCTTCGAGCCCAAATCCATGACCAGCACAGCCTTTGCATCCAGGTCGAACAAGTGCCTTAGAAAGGCCTCCAAAACATCGGCCGAGTTAAGTGTGGTCGTCGCGACAACTAGTTCCATGATTCTGATTCACTACAACCATAATAAGGCGCGGTCAGCCGGAACTGACGGCGACACCATGATCCGCAAAGTAGATATGATCCAGCGGAGTACGCCCAAACGTCCGCAGCGCGTCACTGGGTGTCTCCACGATCGGCTCCCGATCATTGAAAGAAGTGTTCAACAAGACAGGCACCCCGGTTCGTTGGTACCAAGCCTTCAACAGTGAATGCATCCGAGGAGTGAGCGCAGAGTGTACCGTCTGGAGGCGGGCTGTGCCGTCTAGATGCACGACATTCTGAATTTGCTCTCGTACAGCGGAACGCACCGGAACTGCGAACGACATGTACGGCGACTCAAAGCCTTCGTCGCACTCAAACCAATCGCTGACGTGCTCCGCCAACACCATAGGGGCGAATGGTCTATACCACTGACGATGCTTGACGACTTCGTTGATGCGCTCCTTCATTCCAGCAAAGCCAGGGTGCGCCAAAATGCTTCGGTGTCCCAACGCTCGGCGTCCAGATTCCGCAGAGCCCTGGAAGATAGCGACCAGTTTGCCTTCGGAAAGCGCTGCCACGCAGTCCGCGTCTGTCCAAGCGTGAGCTGGAATGGATTGCGCTTCGGCAGCCTCGAGCACCGCCTGGCGCGAGTACTGCTCCCCCATTGCAAAGGGCGCAGTCCCGTCTTGCGAAAACCGTTCGTGCTCGCCTCGCACGACGTGGTGGATCAGCTGACCAGCCCCCACTGACAAGCCCCCGTCGTAAGGTGCTGGTGGGATGTACACGCTGCGCAGCCACGGAAACCAGCGCTGAATCTTGCCCGTCAGCAGACAATTGAGAAAGACCCCGCCCGCTAGGCACAATGCTTCATGCTCAGGTCTCAGGTACTGCTGTAACACGCCTTTCACGACGCGCTCAGTCGCTTGTTGCATCGCAGCTGCCACATCGAACATATCCTGGTCGGAGCGCACCAAGGGCTTCATATCCGCCAGCCAACGCTGGAGTTCGCTGAGCCGCCCATCGTCCAGAAATCCTTCCAAAGGATAGCAAATCGCCGCTTCTGCGAACTGACGCTCAAAGCGCTGCGGATCTCCCAAAGCAGCCATCGCCATGGCGGTCCCTTCTTCGCCAGGTTTCAGTCCCATCAACTCTTGGATGACCCGCGTCCACATGCCACCAACCGAAAGGTCCTTGACTTGCTGAACCAGCTTAAGAGCGTTACCCTCACCGTGGTATATGGCTCCATAGATTGCGTGGCGCCCCGTCCCCTTCGTCCGCAACGCGACCTCCGCCTCAGTGAAGAACAGCGGATCAGACGGCCCCACACGGTAGTCCATTCCGCCACCGTCCAGACACACGACTAGCGCCCGTTCGCATCTGGATGAGTAGTAGGCGTTCGCGGCGTGACACGCGTAGTGACCAAAGAAGTACAGGTGTACGTCCTGACGCTGCAGATGGCGTGAAAACGCCTGCACGGCAGGAGTCCGTGCACGCTCAGGCTTCAGCGCGGGATCAGGCGGCAGCTCTCGATCCGCCACCGGCATCTCTGGTGGCGACTCGGCTGTGCTTCTTCCATGCTTGAAAGCCGCCAGCTCGGTCGCGTAGCGTTGCACTTCACCGTTGATCTGTACCCCAATGGTGTTGAACGAGTGCACCCGCTCGGGGAACAACTCGCAAAAGACCACCATCGGGTTCGCTGGCTCGTACTTGCGACGAGTGAATCGCTCACTTTCGACGTGCAGTGAGCCGCGACTGTCCGACAAGAAGAACGACGAGTCGTGCCATGGATCATTGAACGCCAGCAAGGGCGAGTCACCGAGCGGTCGAACTGTAGAACCAAACGTCATGCTGCGACCGGACCTTACGCGGGAAGCCGCGGAGGTGACTCCACTTTTTTCGAGTCGCTGGTGGGAAAGTGGGTACTATTGCGGCGATGTATAGGTCAGGGCGCGCGGAACCGAGGGTGCTGGTCGTTTGGGGCCAATATCCGCGATGGATCCCGCCAGTCCGGTTCTCTCCACAGCAGAAAACCATGGTCACCCGGCTGAAGGACGGCCTGGGTGACCAGGGTGATCTGAACTTCGGCTACTACCACGATTTCGAGGTGGATCACTGGCTGAACGGTGGGGAGTTTGACCTGGCTGAAACCTGCCACCGACTGGGCTGGGGTCATGATTTTGACCAGCTGATCATCTTCGCCGAACAAGACATGGGCGTGTTCCCACGCAACCTCGAAAGGTTCGGTTGCCCCAAGATCCTGCTACTCGGCGATACCCACCACTTCCCAAATCCAATCTCCACGCTAATCGGATACTTGCGCCGAGAGGCTTTCGACCTAATTGTCGGTCAGTTCGCGTCGCATCACCTGCACTGGTTCGTCAAGGCAGACTTGGCCGCGTGCACTTGGGCCCCCGGCCTGATCACACGCCACGTCCCTGGGGACTATTCGGCCGAGCGCGACGACGTGATCGCGATGGTCGGACACACATGGCGATATCACGGGTACCGTCACCACCTGCTCACTCGGCTACGCCAAGCGCAAGCCCCACTCCGCATCACCACTGCCACGCGCGAAGAGTCCGCGCGGCTCTATGGCAGCTCCCTAATTTCATTCAACTGTAGCCTCAACTCGGACATCAACTTGCGTTGCTTTGAGGTTTTGTCTTCACGCGGCTTCATGCTGACGGACGCACTGCCCACCGCAACCGGCTTCGACGAACTGTTTCGCCCGGGTCAATGCTGCGACACCTACGCTTGTGCGGACGAGATGTTCGACAAGGTCACGTACTACCGCGCCCACCCTGAGCGCGCGCTAAGCATCGCGCGGCGCGGTCATGAGTGGTTCTGCCGGCAGTTGCGCCCCGAGTTGGCGCTATCCAAGTTCAAGCGAACACTGGACGGGCTGGGACGTGACGCCCTACCTTTGCCCCCCGACCCTCGCTGTCATGATACGGACCACGACGAGTGGGAACGTCGACTTGAGCTCTACGAGCACCTGCAAGAGATGCATCGTGAGCGGCCTTCGGTACGTGTCCGCATTGCGAGCACGGCGCCCTGGGTGAAAGCCAGCGACTTCGACGACCTGCCACGCTTGGAATTGCTCTGGAGCGATGATGCGAACGGGAATTGGGACTATGTTGTGCAAAATCCAGCCTGAGGATTGCCAACATGAGGCCGGCACTCCGAACGGCTATGCGAGCCCAGACTACGCCGCAGCGCTCTCTGAGTTTGGGATTCCGAGCCAGTTTCCGCACAGCAGCGCTTGGTATCTCCAACGACAAACGCCGGCTGAAGCGTACGTGGACGGCAGCGGGCCTTACCCCTTCTTCTGCTGCGACGACTATGCAGCGCTAGCCGCAGATCTGAAGGACAACCAAGCGGGGCTCGTGTGCTTGTCGGTCGTTCCCGATCCGTTTTCCGTTGTGTCGCGTGACCAGCTTGACGAGTGTTTCGATATCGTTCGCGTCTTCAAGACCCACTTCGTGACCGACTTGCGAGTCCCTTTCGAGAAATATTTGCCACGACGACATCGCCGCTACAGAAAGCGCGGCCTTCAAGAGCTCGACATGGAGTTGGCCACAGATCCCGTCGCCCACTCGGATGAATGGACCGCACTGTACGCCCACTTGATTGAACGCCATGAGCTCCAGGGCATCCAAGCCTTCACACCGCAGTCGTTGACGCGGCAGTTGGAAGTCCCAGGATGCCGCTATTTCCGCGCGAGCCGCAACGGACAAGTGCAGGGGGCGTTCGTCTGCTACCTCGACAGAGGAGTCGCCTACGCGCACCTCATTTCGACGACACCCGCTGGACAGAGTCTGAGTGCGCAATACGCCCTGTATGCGTTCGCTATCGAACATTTCCGTGACACGGCACGCTGGTTTGCATTGGGCTCGGTCCCTGGACTAGACGAAAGTCACGGCGGTGGTCTGGCGTTCTTCAAGAGCGGATGGGCAACCGGCAGCCTGCCCGGGTATCTCTGTGGGCACGTGCTCGACCGCGAACGCTACGAAGAGTTGTGTGCTCACGGCAGCGCCGGCGTTTTCGACTATTTTCCCGCCTACCGAGGTGCCCAGTGGCAACCACTTGGACCACAGCCCCCCACCTTGCCCAGATCGAAGTAGAGCCATGAGTGAAAAAAGGAATCGTATGCTCGCCGAACCAATCGAGACGAGCGTCGCGACCAGCGGTGTTTCTCCAGCTTCGGTCTGGCTCGATCAAAAGGATGCGGTCGCCAAAGGCGTTCGTCGGTGTGACGCGCTACTGCGCATGGCCGGCGACCGGCAAGACTTTTCACTACTGGACGTCGGCTGTGGGCCGGGTCTTGGGATCGCCTACCTCGAAGACCGCTACGGCTCGATGAGAGAGCGCTACCTCGGGGTGGACATCAGTGCGCCGCTGGTCGAAGCTGCTCGCGAGGCATGGCCCGAGCACCGTTTCGAGATGCGCGACATCATCGCCTCACCGCTGCCGGAGCTCAGTCACGACTTCACTCTGATCAATGGAGTGCTGACGGCACGCTACGCCATGACTAATGAGGAGATGGAGTCGTTCGCCATGGAGCTGCTGCGCGCCGCTTGGGGCGCGACGAAGACAGCCCTGTCCTTCAACGTCATGAGCCCGCACGTGGACTGGACGCGAGAGGACTTGTTTCACTGGCAGATGGATCGAGCGGCAGCGTTCTGCATTGGTCAGTTATCCCGCCATGTGAACATTCTCGCAGACTACGGTCTCTACGAGTACACAGTCCAAGTGTTCCGCGAGCCGCACCCCCAGGGACCCATTCCCAGCGCTTGGCTGCGTCCCTGAAACGTGCATCCCGGCGCGCTACGCTTCGGATTTCGAGGCTGTGCGCTCGCCGCTCCGCCGCCGCCGCAAAACGAGTGCTGTGCCCCGACCCGATCTCGCAATAGATCGACTAGCGATCATTCCGTAGAGCACGGCGGCGTCCAGCCCGGCAACCCCGAGGTGCTTCCGCTGGGTCGGTGGGGAGTGTGCTGGGTTGCCTCCGCCGTAGCGTCCCGGCTGCCTTCTGCGCTTTAGCTGGACTAGCTTGCCGAGCACCTGAACTGGAAACTGGGCTTGTCCTGCCGCTGAGATGTGCGCTAAAAGTCGCGGACCTGTCAGCCTGT
>JBNLEN010000267.1:0-7304 GCA_050304975.1 Polyangiaceae bacterium | reverse complement strand
GGATTGGGGTTGGCTGCGTCTGGATGTGCCGTCAGCTTCAATGAAATCGCGCCGGGTGGAGTGCGCGGTTTGCGCTTGGGGCTCGCGCAATTGTCCAGGGAGCAACAGCAGCGCTGTCTGATCGTTGAAGGTGCGGCGCTGGAGGCGCGCTCGTCCTTGACGCAGGCCGAATGGATTATCGTCGACCCGCCGCGCAAAGGACTCGAACCAGAGGTGCTAGAGGCGTTGATCGAGCGCGCGCAGCAGTCCAGCCTGAAGCTCGCCTACCTGAGCTGCGGCCTGGTGTCGTTCGTCCGAGATGCGGAGCGTTTGCTACAGTCCGGCTATCGGCTACGTGCCTGCCAAGCGTACGGCTTGTTTCCTTTCACCGAGCACATCGAAACGCTGGCATTTTTCAGCACAGACTGAGTCGCGGAACGCGCAGGTGGCGACGAAAAATCTAGCCTGGTTGGTTGTGACCGCATCCAAAGATGCTGTCGGAGCGTAACCCCGGTGAAAATCGGGATCGTATCGATCGCGCGACTGGGTTTACCCAGTAAATACAGCGCGTTCGATGCCCGTTCAAGGTGCGGCCGAGAGCGCTGGCGTCTACCCTGAGCGCTCACTCAAAGGAGAACCGCATGTCCCAACACCAGCACTACACCGAAATCGGGCCCGTCGAGCTGCCGGAAGACTCGTGGCTGGTCGCCGTCGCACCGGGAGACACCCGGGTTCTGAGCTTGGACGAGCTGGATGACGCTTACCAAGCGGGCTGGGTGACTGAGCGGACGCTCGTGTGGACGCACGAGATGGATGAGTGGCTACCGCTGGCTGAGGCCGCTGGCGGAGATGATGAAGACGAGCTCGATGCGGAGGACGAGCAGACGATTTCGCGCGCTCCCAGTGGCTATCCACCGGCGAGAGCTGCCAGTGTCGCGCCCGCCAGCGCACCCTTCAGCAGTGCCCCCGTCGCCAGTGCCCCGGTGAGTATGGCTCCCGTGAGCGCGGCTCCGCTGAGCACGGCGCCTGTGGCTTTTGATCTGTCGGAGCTCGACGACGAGGAGCCGGATTTCGCTCCCAAGAAGAAGGCTCCCAAGTGGGGGCTGTTTGCCGCGGCGGCTGCGGTGCTGGTTGCTGGAGGCTTCACGCTGGAGAACCTGGCAGGCAGCGAAACCGAAGAAGCCGCGCCGGTCGTGGCAGCTGCCGCTTCGCCCCGCCCGGCCATCACCGTGATCACTCCCCCGAAAGTGGATCCCGATGCGCCGCTCGAGACCGGAGGCTACGAAGTGTCTGCCGCTGAAGATCGGGCGTTCAAGAAAGAAGCCGAGAAAGAGCGGGCGATGCGCGAAAAGATGCAGGCGGCGCTAGCGGGCCAGGAGCCGCCGCCAGAGCCGAAGCGGAGTGGCAAGGCGTGGCGCAAGCCTCAAAAGGCGAAGTCTGGGTTCAAGGGCGCCAAGGGCCGTTCCGCCGGCTATGATCCGCTCAACGGCGATCTTCCGTGATCGCCTCCAGGTAGCCGTCCCGCAGCAGCTCATCCACGAGCGCTCGCTGAGGACCGGCTATTTGCCGAAGCTCGCGATTCGACAATGGCTCGCGGCCGCAAAGTGGACCCAACAGCTGCGGCCAGCTTGCGTCCGCATCCAGCAACCACTCCTGGCCATCGACGTACAAGCCAAAGCCGGAGCTTAGTTGTGCATATAGCCAACGGCTGCCCTTGCGCTGCCGCAAGTGTTCGCAACGCCAAGCAGCGGAGAGCTCCGCGGCAGACAGTTGCTCGATATCGGTTCTTGTGAACAGCGCCTTGGGTTGGGTTACCAACCGGGCGAAGCCACGTGCTAGCTCGTCTGGGCCCCAGCTCAGGTGTTGCCTCAAGAGCCGACCAACACCCGAGATCTCGTTTGCGCTCAGTTGTCCGGCAGGAGCTTGTAGCGGCCCATCAGGATCTTGGTAGCGCAGGTCCTCGGTTCTACCGGCGGAGCTCAACGCGTCGAGGCTTTGCGCCGCGAAGTGGCCGATGATTTCCGCCACGCTCGGCGCTCGGCAGCCCAAAGAGAACGTCACGCAGTCGCTGGTCGCGACGCCATAGTGCGCGACTCGAGGTGGCAGGTACAGCATGTCACCTGGGTGCAATTCCCACTGCTCCTCTGCTTCGAATTCACTCAAGATACACAGCTCTGACTCTTCGAGTCGGCTTGGGTCGAACTGGCGGCTCCACTGCCAGTGGCGGGTGCCTTCGACTTGAAGCAAGAAGACGTCGTATTGATCGAAGTGCGGGCCGACGGAACCCCCGGGGACGGCGAAGCTGGCCATCACATCATCGATTCGCCAGCTCGGCAGGAAATCCAACAGCGAGAGCAGTTCACCGACCTCCGGAATGTGCTGGTCGAGATCCTGGACGAGTAAGGTCCAATCCCGTTCGCCCAGGCGTTCGAAATCGGCTTCGGTGAAGGGGCCCCGGGAAAGCTGCCAATCGGCGCGTTCGACAATTCGGGATTCGACTTCTTCCTCCAGCGCGAGCCCTCCTAGTTCTTCCGCACTGAGGGGAGACTGGTAGTCCGGCAGTGCCCCGCGACACAGCAGAGGCTTCTTTTGCCAGTGCTGGCGCATGAATTCGGGAACACTGAGACCTGCCAGGAATCCTGCGGGACGTTGCATGGTGTGCGTATACTCGCCGCGATGAGCGAGGACCACAATCCGAGGGCGTGGAATATCCGTCTAGCCGAAGACTCGGACGCCGAGGGGCTGGTAGCCCTGATCGGCGGCGTCTACGCGGAGTATCCCAACTGCATCCTCGACGTGGAACGTGAGGAGCCGGACTTACTGGCGATCAAAAGTGCGTTCGCCGCGAAGCCCGGGAGGTTTTGGGTGGCTGAGTGCAAACGCGAAATCGTCGGCTGCATCGGTGTCGTCCGGCACGCGGAATTCGGTGAGTTGAAGAAGCTGTACGTGCGCCGAGACCAACGCAGACGAGGCTTGGCCAGTAGGCTGCAAGAGCTGGCCGAGAGACAATCTCAGCTGTGGCACTGCGCTCGCCTGGTGGCGTGGTCAGACAGCCGCTTTGTCGAGGCGCACCACTTCTATGAGAGCCACGGATTCATCAGAAGGCCGGAAACCCGCGAGTTGCACGATCTGAGTGACACGATCGAGTTTCTTTTCGACAAGCGTCTTGCGCTCCAGAGCTGAGCGGCCAAGACTCAGGCACTCGGATGTCTGGTTACAGCCGACACTTGTTTGAGCAGGGTAGGGGGCTCAAGGCGCTCCTGGGTTTACTCACATCCAGCAAAGCCGAGCGCGCCCCAGTCAGCGTCCCTGGGCCGGAATCGATCGTTTGCGTGCCTCCGCCGACGGCAGCTCTGATGCGTGACTTCGTGCGCTTCGCCGGAGGCGACCCGAGCAGCTATAGCGGGATCGTGCCCCCGCACCTGTTTTCCCAGTGGAGTCTGCCGGCCATGCTGGCGGTTGCCAAGACCCTGCCGTATCCCGCCACCAAGGTGATCAACGCGGGCTGCAAGCTGCGCGTGCTCGAGCCTTTGCCGGCGGGAGAATCGTTGATCATTCGCGCGCGCCTGACTGAGGTGGACGACAATGGCCAGCGAGCGCTGATCACCATCAGCGTCAACACGGGCTGCGCCAGTGTACCGGAAGCCCTGGAGGCGGAGTTGCGCGTGTACGTTCCACTCGCTCGCCCCAAGGGCGATGGGGCTAGCAAGAGGCGTAGCAAGCCGCGTGTGCCCGAAGGCGCGCAGGAGCTGCTGTATCAACGCATTGGGGCCGATGCCGGATTCGACTTTGCATGTCTCACGGGGGACTTGAATCCGATCCATTGGCTTTCACCTTACGCCAAGTTGGCGGGCTTTCGTCGCGTGATCCTCCACGGATTTGGCTCCTTCGCCAAAGCGTTCGAGGGGATTGTGCGGGCGCGCTTGGCCGGGGACGTGGGGCAATTGCGCTGGCTGGAGGCAGACTTCACACGCCCGCTACTGCTACCGGCCCAGGTTGGGTTGTATGTTCACAATGAGCGTGAGCTGTTCATCGGAGACGCGCCGGGAGGAGCGGCCTACCTGGTGGGGCGCTTTGGTTTGGCAAATGATGCGGCTCTGGAAGTCAACAGCAGCGACCCCAAGAACGCAGCGGAGGCCAATTGATGGACTACTTTCTCCAGATGAGTAAGAACCCGACGACGCGTGCGCTGGTCAAATCGCTCGGCCTGCCTTTGCCCATGCCTCCGCCGTTGCGGCGTGAAAAGCAGCCGTGGCGTACAAGGATATTGAGCGATGAGAGCGTGATCGTGGGCGCCGTGGACAAGCCGGAGCTGCTGCAGCCCTTGGCTGAGACGCTGGCTCCGTCCGGTGCGCGAGTGATTTGGGCCGGCGCATCGGAGCATTTGCAGGTGTTTGAGCAAGCCGCTGAAGCCTGGGCTGAGCCGGCGAAACAGCTGCCAGCAGACGAGCAGGCGGCACCAAACGGACAGACCGCGGAGGGCAAGAATGCGCCCACAGACGGCAAACGCGCAGAGCAGGCCTTGCGCGTCCAGGCGCTGATCTATGACGCTAGCGGCATTGAAAATGCGTCGCAGCTGGGTCAGCTCTATGAATTCTTTGCTCCACGCGTGCGGCAATTGAAGACCGGAGGGCGCGTGGTGATCTTGTCACGCCCCGCGACTTCTGGGCGGCCGGAGCTGGATGCCGCGCGGCAAGCTCTGGAAGGTTTTACTCGCAGTCTGGCCAAAGAGCTCGGGCGCAAAGGCAGCACGGCCAACCTGATCCGGGTCGAGCAGGACTCCGAACGGCATCTGCCCGGTCCGCTGCGCTTCTTCTTGTCGGGATACTCCGCGTTCGTGACGGCGCAACCCGTGAGTCTGTCGCATCGAATCGAATCCGGCGGTGAAGCCCTCGAGGCGTATCGGTCGCTCAGGGGTAAAGTCGCGTTGGTCACTGGTGGGTCGCGCGGTATCGGTGCGGAGACGGCGAAAGCCCTCGCGCGCGAGGGCGCACACGTTGTCGTGCTCGACCGTCCGGGTGCCGAAAGTGAAGCCAGCCGGGTTGCACGTGACATCGACGGTTCGATGCTGCTGTTGGATGTGTCCGCGTCGGATGCGTCGGCCAGTTTGAATCAACACTTGCACGAGCAACATGGCGGGGTGGATATCGTCGTGCACAACGCTGGCCTGACGCGGGACAAGACGCTCGGGCGAATGCCCAAGGAATCTTGGGACATGGTGCTGGACGTCAATCTGCAAGCGATCATCAGGCTCACCGAAGGCCTGCGTTCTGAGAAGTTGTTGCGCCCGGGCGGACGTTTGATCTTGCTGTCTTCTGTCGGGGGGATCGCCGGCAACGTGGGGCAGACGAACTATGCTGCCTCCAAGGCAGGGCTGATCGGTTACGTGCGCTCCTTGGCGCCGCAATTGGCCCCCGAGGGAGTGAGCATCAGTGCGGTTGCCCCGGGCTTTATCGAGACGCAAATGACAGCCCGCATGCCTCTGGCGATTCGAGAGGCCGCCCGTCGCTTGAGTGCGCTCAATCAGGGCGGGCAGCCGCGTGACGTGGCTGAGGTGATTACTTTCTTGGCGATGCCCTGGGCAGCGGGCATGACTGGAAACGTCCTGCGCGTGTGCGGCGGGGCACTGATTGGCGCCTAGGGTGGCTGCTTTGAATGACTGGGGATAGAGGAACACGATGGCAAGAGCAGTAGTCGTTCAGGGACTTCGAACACCGTTCAACAAAGCATTTGGGCCGATGCTCCAACTGGATACGATAGCGCTGGGCGCGCAGGTCGTGGCGGCCCTGTTGAAGCAGACAGAACTTCGCGCAGAAGAAGTACAAAGTGTCGTTTGGGGAGGGGTGATATTGCCACCCGCAGCTCCCAACGTTGGTCGCGAGTTGGTGCTGGATCTAGGACTTCCGGAAAGCATCGAAGCGATGACGCTGACGCGCGCCTGCGCTTCGGGCCTGCAAGCGATCACTACGGCCGCGGCCGCGATTGA
Source organism: Polyangiaceae bacterium (assembly GCA_050304975.1). Classification (GTDB taxonomy): domain Bacteria; phylum Myxococcota_A; class Polyangia; order Polyangiales; family Polyangiaceae; genus SZUA-265. The sequence goes on along the minus strand of JBNLEN010000267.1, from coordinate 1,339 downwards.
ACGCGGCGATTGTGACGTTGCGATTGCCGGGGGATCTGACTCCACCAGCAATGCTGCGATAACCCTGCCGCCGCGGTTTGTGCAAAAGGTGGGGCCCCTGGCCATGGGTAAGGGCGGCAGCCCACTAGACTATCTTGGGGTGTTGGCGCAACTGAATCCGATTTCAGACATCCTGCCCAGTATGCCGAAAGTGGCTGAACGTACAACGGGTGAGACGATGGGGCAGAGTGCAGAGAAGATGGCCGAACGCAACGAGATCACCCGCGAGGCGCAAGACGAATTCGCTGTGCGCAGCCATCAGCGAGCGGCGGCGGCCGTGCAAAGTGGGCGTTTCACCCGGGAGATCACCAAGGTGGTCAGCCCATCGGGCAAAGAAGTCCACTCCGATGGTATCATCCGTGCGGACACCAGCGTGGACAAGCTGGCCAAGCTGCGCCCGGCGTTCAAGCGTGGCGGTACGATCACGGCTGGTAATGCCAGTCCGCTGACTGACGGCGCGGCTGCGGTGCTTTTGATGAACGAGGACAAGGCGAGGGCGCTCGGCTACAAGCCGCTGGCCGCGTTGAAATCCTGGAGTTACGTAGGCGTGGATCCGCGCGATCAACTGCTGATTGGCCCCGCGATCGCCATGCCCAAGGCGGCGGACCGCGCCGGGCTGAGCTTGTCGGATTTCGGACTGGTGGACATGCATGAAGCGTTTGCTGCCCAATGTCTCAGCGTGCTCAAGGCGTTGGCCAGTAACTCGTTTGCAAAGCGCCGACTCGGCAGGGAGCAGGCGTTCGGTGAGGTCGATCCGGACAAGCTCAACGTCCATGGTGGTTCGCTGTCTATCGGTCACCCTTTCGGTGCCACCGGGGCGCGTATGGTAACCACCATGGCCAACGAGTTGGTTGAGCGGGACGTTCAGTTCGCGTTGCTTGGGATTTGCGCTGCCGGTGGGCTCGGCGCTGGAGCCGTGTTGGAGCGCGTCTAGCTCAACAGGCGAGCGACGTCATTTTCTGCCAGCCAGTGCTTGGCCGTGTTTCGACCCGCCTGAATGGTCTGCAGGATCCGGTTGCGGTCCCGGGTCATGCGTGAAGCCGGCAATACGGTCTGCGGCTGGATGACATGCAGCCGCCCTTCGCGCTGCAGTGCCTCGACTTGGTCCGCTTGCCGATTGTAGGCCTCGGCGCGCTGCTCGAAAGCGGGCCACAACTCCGGATAGTTTGGATAGGTGGCGCGCCCCGCAATCTTCAAGCTGCGTGACGGCTTCTTGCGATAGCCCGGTGGTTGAGTGAGCACGACGATGATGTTCTTGATATCGAGTTCGAGCGCTGGCTCCAGCGGGATCGAACCCCGT
>JBNLEN010000266.1:0-7384 GCA_050304975.1 Polyangiaceae bacterium | reverse complement strand
CATCTCCAGCCACGCATCGGGCGTCACGCTGCAGAAGGTGCACGGACGCTGGACCGTACTCGGCGCCCACGACTGCAAAGTCGACCAACAGCAGGTCGAGCGCGCCTTCGATGCTTTATCTCAGCTCACCGCATCCCCGACCGACGCTCGCCCGACGGCCGCAGAGTTTGAGCTGAGCATCATCGCTCACGCAGACGTGGATCCGGTCTTTCACGCGGACGTGGCGGGAATGCGCGGCATGGCCCGGCTGGTTCAGCTTGGCAACCAGACCACGCACTTGCTTCACAACCTCAAGCTCTCGGATTTTCCATCTGATAGGGCCTCGTGGTGCACGACGGCGCCCGCGCTTGAAGTGAACAAGAACTGAGAACCTGCGCGGCCCATCCGCGCCGCTCGTCCAAGCGCCTCTACGACGCACTGCAGCAGTCGGCTGCCGGTATGCGTTGGTTTTGCACGCGTCACCTTGGTGCAGCTCGCGCCAATGCATGCCCCGCAATCTGATGTAACGTTCCGGAGCACGCAGCTCTCATTTTCCGCGGAAAACGTTTCCAGTCGCCAGCTCATGGGCGCTAATTTCTTAACTGTTGCGCTTTTTATAAGAACAATTTACAAATTCGCGCAATTGGATAGGAGCGTCCGCGCTCGCGCGAGGTCGAGCCGACCTAGGGGGGCGACAGTCCGGTGCATCGCCGCCGACAAGAGAAATCGAAGAAAGGTTTCAGGTACTTGTTATGGAACTGAGTGATAAAGAGAAAAGCCTGCTCTTCTGGGGCAGCTTCCTGGCGCTGACAGCAGCCGGGGTTGGATTCGTGTTTCGGTCGATGGTGCCGGCGCTATGGGGCGAGCACTTTCAAGTGTCCGACACTGAAGTGGGTGCGCTGTTCGGTGCTGGCCTGTGGCCCATCGCCATCATGATGATCTTGTTCAGTCTGGTGGTGGACAAGATTGGCTATCGCATTTCGATGTACATCGCGCTCGCACTGCAAGCGATCTCGGTGCTCGGCACGGTCACCGCCACTAGCTATGACGCGTTGTGGTGGGCTTGTATCTCCGCCGGTCTTGGTCACGGCATCATTGAGGCCATCATCAACCCGCTGTGCGCCAGCATGTACCGTCAGGACAAGAGCAAGATGCTCAACATCCTGCACGCGTCGTGGCCGGCAGGATTGGTGATTGGCGGCATCGTGTACTTGGGCATGTACCAAAGCGAGACTTCGTGGCCCGCAGCCAAGTCGGCTTTCTTTTTCATGCTGATCCCAGTCATCGCCTACGGTGTGATGTTCAGCGTGGTCAAACGCTTCCCGGTTGACGAGCGCGTGGACAACGACGTTTCCATGCTGGAAATGTTGCGTGAGTTCGGCGGCCTCGGCTCCGGCTTGGCCATCGCTTTCCTCAGCTACGAGTTTGCCACCCAGCTGGACGTCTTCGGAGACCACCGCTTGGCGATTTGCTTGGGCATCGGCGTCGCTGGCGGTCTCGCTGCAGGTTTCGGCATGAAAGCCACAGGCAAGCCCCTATTCTTCATCCTGTGTCTGATCATGATCCCGCTAGCCACCGCGGAGCTCGCGACCGACGGCTGGATCAGAAAGCTGATGGAGCCAACCATGGGCGTGTACGCCGGTTGGGCTTTGGTTGTCTCGGCGGGCATCATGATGGCCCTGCGCTTCTTCGCTGGCGTGCCACTGAAGTTCTTGTCGCCGCCTGGTCTGCTGCTGCTGAGCTCGGTGTTTTCGATCATCGGCCTGTTCCTGCTTTCCGCGTCCAGCGGGGCCATGGTGTTCTTGGCGTTCGCCTTCTATGCCGTTGGCCAGACCTTCTACTGGCCGACGGTGCTCGGCTTCGTCTCTGAGCAGTTCCCCAAGGGCGGCGCGATGACTCTGAACACCGTGTCCGCGATGGGTCTGCTGACGGTGGGCATTTTCGGCTTTCCCTTCTTGGGCGCCGTTCAGGACCACTACAATGCTACCGCCGTCGAGAAGGCACAGCCGGCTTTGATAACCCAAATCCGCCAAGAAAACCGCACCTTCGGTGAAGACAAGAAGCCGATCGTTCAGGAGAAGACGCTGTTCGGCGTGAGCTACTCGGCGGTCAACTCTGGCGCGGTGATGGCACAACCTGAATTCCCTGCCGAAGCCAAAGAGCCGCTCAAGGCGGACCTCAGCCAGACGGGGCGCGCCACGCTACGGGTCGCCGCGGTACTGCCCGCCATCATGGCCGTCGCCTTCATCCTGATCCTGCTCTACTACCGCTCACGCGGCGGCTATAAGCCGGTGTTGCTCGAAAAGAGCCGCGCCAAGGTGGAGCCGGAAGCGGACGACTACGTTCGTCACGACGAGCCAGCGTTCCCCTGAGTCGCGAGGGCCGCTGGCCCTGCCGCACACTTGAGCAGAGGCTGCCGTCATCGACGGTGGCCTCTCCTCATTTTGTTGAGCCCCGCCGGCCGAGCTCCACGCTTGGCTTGCTCTGCGTCCGCTCCCGGAGGCAGCCATCCGACGAGAGTTCCCGCTCTCGCCGAAGCCAGTGGATTTGTGCACACGACAGGGAACTGGCCGATGTGGACAGGCTGCGCAGCCCATGTTTGAATCCCCCCCTCGCACGCGAGCAAAGGGATCAAGAAATGGCAAAGACGATATTTCACACGAGCATTGAGGGAGTTCAGCACGGGGGCAAGTCCCTGGATGAGTTCGTCGCGTTCGCCAAGAACGCCGGCGCGGATGGCGCAGGCCCATCGAACTACCAGGTCGAAAAGGGCGACGGCTTCATGAGCGGCAAGGAGGTCAAAGAGATCTTCGAAAAGCACAACATGAAGCTGGATGGCATCTCCGCGCACTGCCCATTCTGGGCACACTCGACGGCTTGGACCGGAAGCAAGACGGTTTGGCCCTTCTTGCCGGAAGCGCTCCGCAAGGAGTCTCCAGAGAAGGCCGAAGCCCACATGGAAACGTACTTGCTCAAGTTCATGGACTTGTGCGCGGAAGTCGGAGCCAAAGCCATTCCGATGTTCTTCGGCGTGACCTGCGGGTTCGAGCTGGTGTCGGGTTATCCCTTCGGCTTCTTTCAAGGCCCGGGCTACGATCTCGAGCAAGAAGCGCTCGAGCGGTTCGTGACCAAGACGGAAAAGATTCGCAAGCACGCGCGTGGCCTGGGGCTCAAGCTGTGCCACGAAATCCACCCGAACACCGCTGCCACCTGCGTGGACGACTATCAGGGTATCTTGAACGCCGTGGATGGCGACGAGTGCATGGGTGTGACCGCCGATCCTTCCCACTGCTGGGAGGGCGAGGACATGTATGTGCGTTTCCGCGCGGTGGCTGACCGCTGTTATTCTGCCGCCGTAAAGAACTTCGTGATCCTGGGTGGTCGTCCCCTGCGCAAGATGCAGGGCGATTGGAAGAAGCGCGCTGTGCAGTTCACAGATCTGGCAACCGGCGACATGAACATGATGCGCTTCGTCGAACTGCTGGTCGAGATCGGCTACCCCGAACGCTACTGCAAGTTGATGGGCACATCGACAGCTCCGCTGGTTACCGAGGCGGAGAGCGCCCACCGAGACCTGGATGCGACGGCGACCAACGCCATCCAGTACTGCCGCGACCACCTGATTTGGCCAGTCGCCGGCGGCTCGTTCGAAGACGGCATGGGCGTCTGAGCGGCGTTAAGCCAGCGCGCACCCCGCCTCAGGGTGTGCGCGCTGAGCAGCGCCTCTTTTTCTTAAGGGCCGGAGGGTTCCTTAAGTCCCAAAAGCGACGCGACGCAGGTTGCCCAAATCAGCCCGCGGGGGGAAACAGGGGCAAAACGATCCGAATTTGCGTTGCCGGAGCTTCCGGGAGGTCTCAAGCTTTCCCCTGAGCGGCGGACGTCAGGACGCTGTGAAATTGAGGGGATGGCAGCTAGTCCAAAACGTCGCATCGGCAGTCATTTGCCGCGCTCGGCCGCCGGTGGGTCTGGGTACTCTGGTACTCGGCAGGCGCTGACCGCTGAAGGCGATGCTGTCGCGTGGAACTCACTGGCAGGTCCGACCTTCGACCAGTTGCTGGCGCTCAAGCCCCCACTGGCCATCCGCTTGCGGGTGATGTTTGACGTGGTGCTCGCGCTGGACGCGGTCCACGCCAACACAGAGCTCCCGCCCCACCAGCGATTTCAGGGCCACGTCTGCCCTGCAGACGTGCTGGTGGGGCTCAACGGCGTATCCAGCGTCGCTACTGTGCCGCGCGACTATCGTCGTTCCAAACTCCCAGCACAACCAAGACGAGGATACCTTGCCCCCGAGTTGCTGCTGCGAAAGTACACCGGCAGCGCCAAGACGGACGTGTTCAGTGCCGGGGTGATGCTCTGGGAGAGCTTGACCGAGCAACGACTCTTCTCTGAAAACAAGGCGCAAAAACTGTTTGAGCAGATCCGAAGCCACGAGTTGCCGGAGCCCGGACAGCTTCCGTCAGAAGCGTGGGCTCTGCTGATGATCGCAGAGAAGGCGTTCACCTATCACCCAAAGGACCGCTACACCGACGCCAAAGAGCTGATGGCGGACATGTTTCAGGCATCCGCAGCACTGCTCGCAACGCACGAGCAAGTCAGCGCCTGGGTGCTAGAGCACTGGAAGCTCGAAGTTGAGTACGCTGGCTTGGATTCCCTACCGGATTCAGAAGAGAGTGTGGACGGTCCGGGGCAGCCAGTCACGGCGCTGAGCAGCCTGTGCGCTGGCGAAGTGCATGCTACGCCGCTGAAGTTACCTGGACCGCCAGGCTTGCCCTCCGCGGAGGTGCTCGCAGAGTTGCTGCCGACCAGTGGCCCTGACTCGGGCCAAAGCGATCATCCTCCCTACTCGGAGCCGAGTGCCCGGGCTCGGTTGGGTCAGGAGTTGCTGGATCAGGAGCTGACGCAGAGCGCTACCCGCAAGGCATACCGCCCGAACCGCGACAGGGCTGACAGCAGCGTCCCGACTCCCCGCTTGCACAACATTCCCTCCCCCTCGAGAGCCACGCTTCCAGGCGCCGAAGTCGAGCGCCCGCCCGTGGCTGGCGAGCGCCCTTCAGACGCTGCCCACAACTTCCAGGACCGCCCCTCGAAAATACCTACGCTAGTTCCTCCAGCACTCACGCAAGCCGAACTGAGAGAACGCTCCAGCGCTCGGGCGACCGAGCCGGAATCGAGAGAGCGAGCGGAAAACGCGGCCACGACCAAGCCGCCACCCAGAGCGCCCCGCGCCGAGGCGGAGGCCCCCCTCGGTTCCACACCGCGCGCTCCCAGCATAGACGCCCCCGACGCGGGTCCAATCACAGAGTCTGCGCTTGAACCAACGGCAGACTCGGATGCTCACGCTGCTGCCACCAAGATCAGTCAACGCTCCGACCTGCTCCACGGCGCTGACACTGGTGATGCTCTGTCGAATCAATCCAGCACCTACGAAATTCACACTGACGAGATCCAATTCGCCGACGGTCGCAAGAAGTCTCCACTACTGGCCACGCTCGCGTTGCTGGTCACGGCGCTGCTGGGCCTGGCCGTTGGCTGGTTGATGACCCAGTAACTGGGCGACAAGACAACTGCCATGCAATTCGACGAACGGATCCACCAGATGCACGCGCAGGTCAGCGCCTGGCGTAGAGATCTGCACGCCCACCCAGAGCTGGCGTTCGAAGAGAACCGCACGAGTGAATTCGTCGCTCACACGCTGCAGGGCCTTGGCTTGGATGTGAGCACCTCAATCGCCAAAACGGGAGTTGTGGGAACGCTGACTTGCGGCAGTGGCGGCAAGTCGGTGGCGCTCCGAGCCGACATGGACGCGCTGCCCTTGAGCGAGAACAATAGCTTCGCCCACCGCTCCCGACACTCCGGCAGGATGCACGCCTGCGGCCATGATGGTCACACGGCGATGCTGTTGGGGGCCGCGCGCTTCATGGCTCAGGCCCGAGGATTCAACGGCACGGTTCACTTCGTGTTTCAGCCAGCAGAAGAGGGCCACGCCGGCGGCAAGCTGATGGTTGAAGAGGGCCTGTTTGAACGTTTCCAAACTGACGCGGTCTTCGCGATCCACAACTGGCCTGGGCTCGCCACTGGGAAGATCGCAACTCGCCCCGGCCCCCTCATGGCAGCCCTGGAGACCTTCGAGATTGAGATCACGGGCAAAGGCTGTCATGCCGCAATGCCGCATTTGGGGGTAGATCCCATCGCTGTTGGGGCACAGCTGGTTTCTGCCCTGCAAACGGTCGTGGCACGCGGTCTCGATCCCCTCGAATCGGGAGTCTTGAGCGTGACGCAATTTCACTCCGGCGACGCGATGGCGATCATCCCGGAGCGCGCGCTGCTCAAGGGAACCTGCCGCAGCTTCAATCCGCGCGTCAGCCAAGATATCGAGCTTCGGCTACGGCGCTTGGCAGAGCAGATCAGCCTGGCCAATGGCGCTCGCGCGGAGGTCAAATACGAGCGCCGCTACCCCCCGACCATCAATACCGAGGCTGAAGCACAATTGGCTCTCGATTGCGCGCGTGAGGTCGTCGGCGAGCAGCAAGTAGAAACGAATCCGAAGCCCAGCATGGGAGCTGAAGACTTCGCCTTCATGTTGAACGAAAAACCCGGGGCGTACATCTGGCTAGGCAACGGCTCTACTGAGGGCGGCTGCCTGCTGCACAACCCCAACTACGACTTCAATGACGAGGTCATCCCCATCGGCATTGCCTACTGGGATCGTCTTGCCAGACGGTTTCTGGCCGCTTGAGCCGTGACGTGCGGCGTAGTCCCGTCGCAGGTCGAGCTAGTCGGATGACTCCCCGCCTGGCGGGGTTGAACCGTGGGCGTCGCCCGTCGCCGCGGGAGGAGCGCGCAACATGGGCGGGGGCTGTGACTCGGGCTCGGGGCGAGGCGGAGGCTCGTCGGAGATCCCATTGACCTTCCAGATCCGACCATCGCGTTTCATCTCGTAGATTTGGGCGTCCACTTTCCCCTGATAGAACGACTCGGCCTTGGCGATCGCCTGCGTCACCCCTCGACGCAACAAGATGCCTCGAGTGAGCACGTCCTGGCTGCGTTCCGCAGCCTGGGCAGCACAAGCGGCGTCACACTCCGCCTGAGCTTTGGTCACCAGTTCAGCAGCGGCCTCCGTCGTCAGCTCCTTGGCGCCCTCAAAGTCGCGAACACTGAGCCGATGATGGAACTCGAGGGCGGCGTCTTTGGGAGTGCTCGCCAACTTTTCGAAATTCGCGACCTTGAAGTTGATGTAGCGCGGCGTGTGCTGATTGCAGGCTACTTTCGCCGAGCCCCAGGCGAAGAACGAAACCACGAAAATCCCGGCCAGGAAAGCCAACGTCAGGCGTACGTTGGTATCAGAGCCAGCGGATGCCAGCGGAACAGAAACATCGGCGGTGGGCACGTCGGCAGGTGGGGCAGC
>JBNLEN010000265.1:0-7439 GCA_050304975.1 Polyangiaceae bacterium | reverse complement strand
GACAGGTCCCGCCGCTCGAAGTGATCAGGTGCAATCAGCAGACGTTCGGCGTTCAGTTCGGCGCCGTCGAGGCCCCTGTAGTCGCTCACCCCGGAGTCAGCCCAGACTTTGAGCCAGGCGCCAGCGCCGCAACCGACGTCCAACACCGACTTGATGTCGAATTCGTCCCGCACGAGGGGAACGATCACGCCCGCTGAGCTCAGCGAGCCTTCGGTGATGTAGCGAAAGAAGTCTTCGTCGTAGCCGGCCATTGGGTGCGAGCGTAGCCAATCTGCCGCGGCGGATCAGCAATCCCGAACAAAATCGGCATTTTGGGCTTGGTCCCTGGTTTTTGGCCTGCGCTCGTGCGAAAGCCTGGTTGGTGGTGGCAGACAGCGGCCTGTTTTCCGACGAGCAATTCGAGACGGCTCTCCCGGCTGGAGTCGAACAAAACTACTGGTTCCGCGCTCGGCATCAGTTGCTGGTGGGCGCGCTCCGTCCGCACGTTCAGCCCGGAGAGCTGGTACTGGATGTGGGGTGTGGGCCCGGGCTGACGGTGAGGTATCTGACTGCCGCAGGACTGGACTGCTACGGGGTTGAGCCTGCTAGTCGCCAACACGCCGAAGGAGTTGAGGGGCGGGTCTTCGCTGGGACGCCAGTTTCGGAGACACCAATCGAGGTCGCGGACAAGGTCGGGTGCCTGATGTACTTGGACGTGATTGAACACGTCCAGGACCCGGTCGCGCTGTTGCGGCAAGGGCTGGAACGCTGCCCCAACGCTCGGCTGGTGTTGCTGACGGTCCCCGGCCGCCAAGAGATTTGGACCAACTATGATGATTACTACGGTCACTACCGTCGTTACTCCCGCACCGACCTGCGGCGGGATGCGGCCCAGGCTGGTCTGGAGCCGCTGCACGTCGGGTACATGTTCCACTCATTGTACGTGGCCGTGGGGGCGCGTAAAGTGTTGGGCAAGGAGCGCTCTCTGGAAGGGGACTCTCCGAGATTCCCACTCGTGCACCAGCTGGTTGCCGAGGCGTTAAAGCTGGAGACGAAGTGGCTGCCCTCGTCATTGCCTGGCACATCCGTGCTCGGGCTGTTTCGCAGGCGATAGCCGCCTGAGCTACTTCTCTGCCTATTTTTCTGCAACGGGGGGCGGGCCGAGCTCTTTTTTGTACAGCCACCACCAGTGTTGCTTGGTGACTAATGTCAGGTGGCGGTTCGGCGCGTGCTTGAGGATGATGTGCTTGGCGTCACCCGGGGAGCGAACGATGAAGTAGTCGTAGTTGTCTCCGCGGTGGAGTCGCCAATCGAAGTGCCCCGGCGCAAACGAAAAGCCCGCGCCGATGGGGCGGGATCGGGGATCTTGGTTGCGCACCATTTCGGGGAAGAACTGCGAGAAGTTGAAGTCCACATCGCCAAGCTTTTCGGCTGTGTAGTACGAAGCGAAGTGCAGGTAGGCCGGCGCTGGAGAATACGGACTCATGCTAGCGAAAGGCATGTAGAGCGCCTTCTTGCCGGGTTCAATCGCCTGGCGGATAGCCGCATAGGGTGCACTCTCTAAACCGAAACGATAGGTGTCGCGCGCCCAGAAGCCGAAACACAAGGTGGTCAATGCCGCAGCCACCGTCATCGGCGCCAAGCGCTGCGCATGGGCTGACTGTCGCGGACTGAGCGCGAACAAGTAAAACGGCATGATGAAGTAGGTGAAACGGTTGGCAATAAAGTGAGTCCCAAAAGCTCGAGTGGGACCAAGCAGATAGATGGCGGTGACCAGGACAAGGGGTAGCCAGCGATAGACAGGCTTGGCGAAGCGCGCCCCCTGGAACCAGGGTAGAAGCAATGCCAACCAGCCTAGGGTTGCGTAGATGCCCCCCGCTTCCAGACCAACGATGTCGGAGCCGAGGTATCCGAGACGCGCCCAGGTCAGGTTGAAGTAGATCGATTCTTGAACCTGCGGTTCAGCGTCATGCGTGCGCGTCATCCACCACAGGGCGACCGGGACGGCGGTGCCGAAGTAGGCTACCCGCAAGCAACGCTTGTACCAGTGGGGACCCTGTGTGAGAAAAATGGTGGCCGCCAGCAGTCCCGCTAGTGCGTAGGCTAATACGTGAGACATGAACAGTAGCTGGGCGCAGGCGATGATCGAAAGAACCTGCCACGCGTTCAAGCGCGGTAGTTGGGCCCAGCGTAGTGCGAATATCATCGCTCCCAAGAGCAGCGGGGCGGCCACCAGAAAATTGAGAAACCCCCAATCATACGTGAAGCCAAATAGCCCAGGCACAACGAGTAACGCCCAGCCCGGGCGCGCGCCTACTTGGCGCAACAGCATTGCTGAAGTGATGGCAAACGCCGCTAACGAGAGCGCCACCACCAAACGGATCGCTGCGCTGACGCCGACCACCCATGACAGCAAGTAGGCGCTGCCGTAGCCCAGCAAATACGGAGTGAACCAATTGATCTGGTACTCCCCCGCATAGTGCTCGAAATGCCTGAGCATCCCCACTTGAGCAGCGTGCTGCGGCAAGTCAGCCATCGGCAGATACGGCATACTCACCGCGGTCACTACGGTAGCTATCCCGAACAACCAGAGCAGACGTAGCCAACGTTGGTCATGCAGCCATGCTTGGGCGCTCATCGAGTCCGTAAGCTGCCCGGGCGTGGGGGCTCCTTCAGGCCAGAGCCAGGTGCGCAGCCGCTGGAGCGGGGCTACATCTTGCTTGGCGTCAGCTTGCAACATCGCTCAAGGCAAATAGCGGTAAGTCGCTGCGACCCAAGGTAGCCCCAGAACGATTTCAATGTCCTCGGTAGGGCGCAGGAATCCGATATCTATCGCAAATGCTTCACCTGAAAAACGAACGCCGTAGTTGATGAGCGCCCCCTGCGGCGTTTCGAATTCATCGTCTCGAGTGAGAGTGCCAGTTTCGGCTTCAAGTAGCAGTGCGAACACGCGGGTCAATCGAGCGCGGACCCCCAGCATCGCTACGGCGCCGATTTCGCTCGAAACGTCTGATCCAAAGGGCACTGCTCCCAGTCCTCCGACGTGCAAACTCACCCAGCACTCGGGTTCTGTACAATATTGTCCGGTTATCCCCAGCCTAGCGATGCCGAAAAATTCGTCTTCAGGGATGATAGCCGTGGCGCCGCCGAAGAGGGCCAACCGGAATGCCTCCTCGGACAGCACCGTGCCTTTGATGTTCAGATCGAAAAACAGGGGCTGGTCTTCGACGATGATCGGCCAAGTGGTGAGGGTGACTTGCAGGAAGTCGGTGGGGGAGTAACCCAACTGCCAGAAGATGAGTTCGTACGCGGTGAAGTAGAAGCTGCCTTCTGGATTGGTGTCAGCCGTCGGAAACAGCAGCAGTCGGTCGGCGTGGGCGTCCACGACCCGAACATCGTTCGGATTGAGCTGCTCCTCCGGCAGCATTTCGCCAGGACCGTCGGGCATCTCGTTGGAGTCGGCAGCGCCTGCCGGGGCGATTGTCGCGGGTTGAACGGGTTCAACGGGGGCTTGGGTGGTGGTCGCCGCGGGTTGGGTCGGAGCCGCCGCAGTAGGCGGCTGTGAACTCGTCGCATCATCTGGCGCTGGGGCAGCCGCAGAGGGCGCTGGCTCTTCTGATCCCGGGCTGCCCTCGGGCGGTTGCTGCGGCGGCTCAGGCGGGGCTTCTTCGAAAGTCGCCGCGGGCGGAGGAGTCGGCTGGGCAGAGGCAAAGCTGGCCGCGAAGACCAGCTGCGCTGCGGCCCCCAGCGCCGCGAACAAGCAGCGTACGTTCATCGCGGGCGAAGCTAGCATCCCGGGCCCCGCCTGTTAAACCCAGAGTTTGCAGAGGCGGCGTGGGGCCAACACAGCCGAGCTACGGCGGACGCGAAGCGACGTGGTAGGGTCTCGCGATGCGCTATCTCAACCACGCCGGGACGAGCTGGCCCAAACCTGCGGCCGTGGTGCACGCGGTTCGGGATGCGCTGAGTGCGGAACCCAGCCAACACAACGAGTTGTCTGAACGTGCTTTGGGCGACATCGCTGGAGAGTTCGATTCCGGGCGGCTGCTGGTCACCTCTGGTTGCACGGCGGCCCTGGCGTTGGTGTTTGCAGATCTGCCTTGGATTGAGGGCGACGTTTTGCTGACTTCGTCCCTTGAACATCATGCGCTCGATCGGCAGGCGCAAATGGTGGAGCTGCATCGCGGGGTTGCGAGGATTGCCCTGGGTTACGAACCCGGCCAGCCGCTGGACTTACCAGAACTACAGCGGCAGCTTTCGACTGGCCGGGTGCGGGCGGTCGCCGTGACGGCAGCCAGCAATGTGACCGGTGAGCTGCTCCCATTGGGGCAGATTGCGGAACACACGCGGCGCCATGGTGCCCTACTGATAGTCGATGCCGCGCAGACGTTTGGCACTGATCTGTTCGACGAGGCGGCGCAAGTTGCAGACGTGCTCGTGGTTGCGGGGCACAAGGCCGCGCAAGGGCCTCAAGGGATCGGGCTATTGTTTGCTCGCTCCGAAGTGGAGTTCACTTGTCCCGGCGCTAGCTGTGAAGTTGGGGAGCAAGCTTGTGCTACGTTTCCTGGGTTTTGTGACGTCGGCTCCGTTAACCTCGCCGGCCTGTGCGGTTTGGCTGCTGGGCTGAGCTGGTCACGCGCGCGCGGTCGGGCTCGGATCGGGGAACGAACGCGCAGCTTGGCTGGGCAGTTACGGGCAGCGTTGGCGGAGCGCGATGACGTCCAGCTGTTGGGTCCCGGGGCAGACGTCGACTCTCGGCGGATGACCGCGGTGGTGTCGTTCTTGCCCCAGCGTGGCGCGCTGGGGGAGGTGGCTCGGTTTTTCGCAGACCGAGGCGTGCTCGTGCGGGGCGGCACCCACTGCGCGCCCCTTGCGTTGGCCAGTTTGGGAGTCGAGGGCTGCGTGCGCGTGAGTTTTGGACCGGACTCGACCGAAGAGGACGTTGCGCTGTTGCTGTCGGGACTGGATGCACTCTAGGGAAGAGCTGGCTCAGCGAGCCGGTAGGCACACGCTGCCGTCCGTCCCCTCTTCAGCGTACTCGACGTCACTTTCGCAGGCGATGCCGGAGCTGCCATAGCGGCAGAACGTGCAGTCGGATTCTGAGTTGCAGGACTTGAAGCAGAAGCCCGTGTCCCCCTGCATGACGCATTTGGAATCGCCCGGGCAATCGCCATTTTCTTCGCAGCCGCTGACCCCGCAGTAGCCGCCGCTGAAGTCGTCTAGGCAGTCGAGGTCCGTGTCGCAGTCAGCGTCCACGTCGCAGCTGGCTCCGACGCCGCAGTCTCCGGGAACGCACACCTTTCGATTGTTTGCGCCGCCGCCGGATGATCGGCAAATGAAATCTGGGCTCGCCTCCCGCTGGCAATACTCTCCATCGTCTTCGTAGTCCGAAGCTTGGATGTCTTCCTTTTCACAACTCAGAAAGCACATCATGTCGCCAGTGGACTCAAACGGGGAACACACCTGATTCAAGTCAGTGTCGCATTCACCTTCTGCGGCGCAGCAGTCGCCGTCACTCTCACAGGTGTGAGTGCAGTATCCTTCTCGAACGCGCTCCAAGCAAAGCGGGTCGCCCTGCAGATCATCGACGTCGGAAAAACACTGATCGTTGGATTCACACACGCTGCCCGTCTCTTCAGGAGAGCTGCGGTCGCCGTCGTTGTCGTCCGTTGCTGCGTCTTCATCATCACCGCAGGAGACCAACAGCGCTGAGCTGCAAGCGAACATTCCGAGTGCAAGAAGTTGGTACCACCTCATCCGCACAACGCTAGCCGGCGGCGGCCGAGGACGCAAATCGTTCTAGCTCGATCGGAATGCAGCTTGCGGAAGCACGCTACTCGGCTGGGGTAGGTGGGGGCGCCGAAGTAGGCGGAGGTGGTGCAGAGGCGGAAGCGCCGATGCCCCACTGGGCCAGGTACTTGCGCCGTGCCAGTCTCCAAAACACCACGAAAAATGCGGTCAATGGGATGGCCAACACCATGCCCAACAAGCCATCCAGCGCTACACCCCAGAAGAAGATAGCGATGATGATGGTCAACGGATGTAAGCCCGTTTGTTCACCCATGATGCGTGGGGTGAGCACATAGCCTTCGATCAACTGCACGGCGACGAACACACCCAGGGCCACGCCAACCAGCTCCAGACCACCACCAGGCTGAAAGTAGGCGATTGGGATTGCGGTACCCAAGCCGACGATGGTGCCGAAGTAGGGGATCACGTTCAACGCACCGATCATCAATCCTAGTCCGAGCCCGAAGTTGAGCCCCGCCAGGCTGAAGCCGATCGCCAGCAGCACGCCCATGATCAAGCCGATCAATATCTGGCCGCGAAAGAACGCCTCCATACTGCTGGCGAACTCCCGCACCAGAAACATCAGATCGCCCCTCCAGCGCTCGGGCAAGAACTCGAGCTGCTCATCCAAGTCATCCGTTGGATCGCGATCCGTCTGCAAGAAGAAGAACAGGTACACGGGGACTATCGCCAGCCCCGTACCGATCGAAAAGATCATGCTCACACGGCTGACTAGATCGCGGGCGGCCGGGAGCACCAACGTCACTAGCTTGCTCGCTTGATCGCTCAAGTTGTTGGCGTAGCTTTGCAGGCGCTGTTCGCCAAGCTGGTGCACCAAGAAGTCTTGCACCTGAGGAAATGCCGCACCGGCTTTGGTGCGTAGGTTCTCCCAGATCTCGGGACCCTTTTTGGCGAACGCTACTGCTTGGTCGAACAAGAGCGGCAACACGTAAGCCAGCATGCCCACCAGCGAGATCACGACCAGCACGTACAGCAGGATGATTGCGGCGACTCGGCTCAGCTTGAGGCGCTGCTCGAACAGTCGCACTACCGGGCGCAGGATCAGCGCTAGGATCCCGGCCACGGCGAGGGGCCAAAGCACGCCCGAGAAGACGGACACGAAGGCCTGCAGCAGCAGGAATACGCCGAACAGCACGCTGACTATCGCCACGGCCGCGACCAGCGCCACAGCAGTAGCTAGCAGGCGTCGCTGGAACGGCGACAGGTTGTGCATGAAGTTTTCGGACTGCGGCATTCCCCAATTCGGGAAAATAGCCAACCGACAGCCGGGGGCCCAGTTCTGCGCGGTCTTGGCGCGGCTGCTTCAAGGCATTGAAATGATGGGTAAAATGTGCTTTTCTCAAGGGAGTTCGGTTGCTCGCTTGCGCATCATCTCGTTCTGCGTAAGCTCCCCCTCCCGTTTTCCGGTATCGTCTAATGGCAGGACAAGGGACTTTGAATCCCTGAATCGTGGTTCGAGTCCACGTGCCGGAACCAAAAGCCCGCCAGCAAGGCGGGCATTTTCGTACCGTCACGAGTACTCGGCAAGTCGTTCGCCTTGAAGGCTCACTCCGTTTGTCGAGTCCAGGTGCCGGAAGCACCAGGCCGCCAGCAAGGCGGGCATTTTCGTACCGTCACGAGTACTCGGCAAGTCGTTCGCCTTGAAGGCT
>JBNLEN010000264.1:0-7514 GCA_050304975.1 Polyangiaceae bacterium | reverse complement strand
TACATCCACTGCAGGTGGTCTCCTGTTCACGTATCAACAGCCACTCCAGGTCACCGTTGCGTCGGCATTCGCTGCGGCGCACCACGGAGCCATCGGCAAGCGATTCCAGCTCGGGAGGGTCGGCGGCACTCAAGTTGACGGACTCGCAGGCCGTCAAAGATGCTCCACAGGCTGCAGTCCTATCCAGCGTGCTGTCCACGACTACCCGCGAGCTGGTCACGCCGGTCAGAGCACTTTGTGAAGAGCGCTGACACCACAGGTTGGCGGCCAAGGTGACGGGGGCTCCGAACAACAGCGGGACAGTCAGCTCAGAAAGACGTTGGGTGGCAGCATGACTGCGCATACCGATGAACGGCGTGAAGCGTCCGTCAGTCAGCTCGTAGAATTCAGCCGTTTCCGATAGGTTCATTTGTCGGAGAACGTGCTTGAGGTCGGCGATTGCCCCAGGATGGGGGTGGTCGTACGAGCTGAGCCCCAAGATGCGATCGCCAGCGACCCGATTGCTGGTGCCAGCGTCACTGAGTCCAAAGTCGAAATCGAGATCGCCGCTGTCGTTGACGTCATCATAGAGCACGATACGTGGGTGATGCACATCCGTGTTGGTGAGCTCCGTCAGCTTGACGTTGCTGATCGGGTTGGTTTCACGCAGCTCATCCGGGCTTGGCAGGCGCAAGCTCATGCGAAACTTCGTCGGGTCATCTAGCCGCCGGTCAAAGCTGGTGACGTAGTCGCGCGTGGGGCTACCGATGACCCACACCAGTGCGGCCCTCAGCTGCGCTTCGGGCGCATCCATCGAGCCGATGACCTCAACATCCTCCGTCACTGGTTGAGCAGACTCCGGCGCACACCCGACACCTGGGGCGCACAACGCTAGCGCTAAAGCGACCGCCCGGCTCTTCACAGGAATGCCTCCGCCAGGAAGAGCACCCAGTGTCCACGATCATAACGCCGGTCAACCTGATTGGAGGTGAGCAGGTAGTTGCTGTCGGCTTGTTTGTTGGTGAAGTTCAGGCTCAAACGATGGGGCTCTCCGACGAAGGGCCACAGCAGGAGGGAGCCACGGTAGTACAACTTGCCGAAAGCACCCGGAAACTCCGCGCCACCCGGCAGCGACACGAAAGGTTCAGGGCCGTTTGGATCTGCGCCGAAGCGATGCAGGTATTCCAGCTCTGCGCGCAAGCCCCAATGCTCGAATAAGGGTATTTGCAGTTCGCTCATCAACGAGTGCGACCACTGATGCATCACGGGAGACGCCCCCAGGTACTCAAAGCTGTTGGTGACGTATTGGTCTTCGACGCTTGGCAGCGTGACGTGCAACGTGGGTGCCTGGAGAACATCACGCGGACCGAAGCCCTTGCCATAGTAGCGAAACTGATAGCCCAGGTGTAGGTTGGCCAAGCTGTGCACGGAGGACAGCACGTCAACGCGCGACATGAAGCCATGGGCAACCGGCTCAACCCCGCCGAAGCGCGCGAGGTATTCCGCTTTCAGGTTCAACGCCGTGGGTAGTGGCTGCCATTGGTAGAGCCCTTCATGTCCCAACGCTGCCGAACCGAGCAAAGGCAGGCTCGTGGAAGCCCCGGCGTAGATGGGCAGGGGTTGTCCGTCATCAAACACCCAGCCGGTACCCTGCAGCTCAATCAGTCCGTCGTAGGCTCCGAGCTGAAATACCCACAGGTCATCGTTGTCGTAGAACACGCGTCCGCCGAACACGTGCCGGAAGTAATACTCATCCAACGAAAACTGAACCAGCAGCCCCTCTAGCGGCGTGCTCTCCAAAAGCAGCCCGCTGCCGAGCGTCACGGGGCCCAGGTCCGTGGCCAACACATCGGCGCGAAACCATTTGGCTCCAGTGATGGGATAATCGAAATAGAAGTGCAGGGCTCCACCACCAGCGAAACTGGAGGAGAAGCGAAAGCCATCACTCGCGCTTGGATTGAAGAGACTGAGGTTCAGGTTTAACTCGAGCCCCGGAACTGGGCTCAGGCCGAGGTAGGTGTCCGCGATGTAGAAACCGTGGAAGCGTCCCTGGTCGGCAGCGTCGATCACCTGCTGGCTACCAGCGGAAGCATCCATCAACAGCGCCACATGCTCCGACTTCGGGGAAATGCTGTAGGCTGAACCGGCCGCATCCCGTTGGCGAAACAGGTGTCGGTTGAGCGGGTGGGGGCGCAGCAGCGTGTAGGCGTCTCGCGTGTCAAACACGACTTGGCTGCGTTCATCGGTGCTGCGCTCGGCTGGTGTGAGCTCAACCGTCCCACTTTCGGGCGCAGTCTCCTCAGCGAGTACCGATGAGGAGTGACCCAGGACCGCAATCACCGCCCAGCCAGCCAGCACCAAGCGGGAGCTCGTCATGCCTGAGGGCTTCGCGCAGTTGGAAGCTGAAATCAAGCAGTTCCTGCGACGGCTCCCAAGACCTGAGTGTCGTGTGTACCTTGCCGACGAGCTCATGCTACTCAGGGCTCGATGCCGCGCCCACTGCGAAGCTGGACAGCCTGCTTGGGGGCGCTGTGTCTGATCAGCCTCAGTCGGACTGGCCTCGCGACAGAGCCTGGGGAGCGCTTTGATGCTGTGCCAATGCTGCCAGAGTCGCAACCTGCGCAGGTGAATGAATCGCCACCCGAGCCCCACCATCTTCGCACCTTGTTGGGTATGGGGGCTGGGCTAGGGGCGCTCGCTGTCAGCTACTGGAGCATCCACTCCCTGCGTGACTTTGACAAGCACACCTTTGGCCAGCGTTTGGACGGCACAGCTTGGCGCACGGACAACAATCACATCCTGATCAACTACGCGGGTCACCCGTTTGCTGGCGCGGGGATGTATGTGCTGGCGCGAGCCAACCATCATGGGGTGGGCACTTCAGCCGGCTACATGTTTCTGTCGTCGTTCTTGTGGGAGTTCGCGATCGAATATCGGGAATTCGTTTCCACCAACGACATGATCGCGACGCCGATCACGGGATTACCGCTCGGCGAGTTCTTTCACAAGTTGGGTCAATATCTGGATGCCGCGCCCAACCCTGGCTTTGGAACCCAAGTGGCCCAGTGGACGTTGGGATTTCCGGCTCGCTTGGATAGATCAATCGACGGCGCCGCACCGCGTCCGCACCAATTGTGGCACGACTTTGATTGGCGCTTCGAGCTGGGCACGAGCCGGAATGTGCTACCTAACTCAACTGTCTCCCCGCCAGCCGAAGACCGCAAGCAGCTGACCCAAGCGGCGGTGTCTTTTCGGGGGCGCTTGATTTCGCTGCCCAGTTTCTTGACTGCACCAAGTACGGCCCGGTTCTTTCATGAAGCGGACATCGTCCGCCTGGAGATGGGGACGGAAGCTTCGCGAACGGGGCAAGGTTTGTTCATTCATTCCGACGCGATTGTGCTTGGCATGCATCTGCAAAGCACCGGGATGAACCCGGGAAGCTGGGCCCATTCGACGGCGATTGGACTTTCGCTGGGGTATCGGTTCATCGATTCGGACGTCAACGGTTACCGTGACCAATTGGGCGTGGCGCATCTTCCAGGTTTGGCGATCGATATGGACACGCTCAGTGGAGCGTGGCTGGGCAATCCGACCCGGGTAGAGTTTCGGGCGCGCGTACAACCGGACTACGCAGGCGCTGGTTCGCTGGCGTACCCGGACTTTCGTGCGGCCCATCCAGGTGAGATCGGAAAACACATTCTCAAAAACCACGACTACTTCTACGGCTGGGGATATTCTGGATCCATGGATGCGCGACTGCGATGGGGGCCACTTCAGCTGAGCGGTGAGGTGTTTTACGGACGCTACCGTTCCCAAGAGGGGAACAACCGCTGGCAAGAGCGCCTGACGATCGATCCGGTAGCGCGCACCCGCTACCTGCAGTACCGCGCAGGCGCGCAGTGGCAGATCCCCCAAACATCCGTGGCCCTCGGCGTGAGTACGAGCGTTCGAGACTGGGATACCTCGGTCGAAGAATTTCGCCGTCGTGCCCGAGCCAGGACCTACCGCGGATCGCTCTCTTGGGCGTATTGAGTCTGTCGAAGTGTTGAAGCACTTTCCATTCGGTGAGGCTTTCGAAGCGGGGATGGGAGGCCGTGCGCTCAAGGCTTTAGAGCCGCTGTGTGACCTGGATGAAGTTCGTTATCGCCAAGAGCTGGCGCTCAAGCGTCAGCTGCTGGCGCAACAACATGACGCCTACTGTTTTTCAGGTGCAGACGCGCTGGGTGAACGTTGGCAGGTTGTCGAGTGGGAGGTGCTGCAGCTAGTGTTGGAAGACCTCGCGCAGAAGCATCCAAGCCACTTCGGGTTGCAGTGTTCCGGAGCGCATTGGGTTTGGGACAATCGCCTCTTGGCTGAGCGGCACGAGCTGACGTTTGGGGACTCGCAGAGTCTCGCCGGGTTGAGTCCGCTGGATTGGGTGGGGCGGCAAGTGCAAGAAGATCTGGTCTTGGTCAGCGCGGACCCAAAGGCGACTTTCGTCGGGGGGCAATTGTGCTTTCCCAACGCTTGGGACATTGCTGACAAATTGGGGCAATCGTTTGCTGCGGTGCACGCGCCCACGGCCGCCAGCACGCTCGAAGCCGTGAACGCCGGGCAGCGCCTGGTGAATGCGCTCAAACCTGGCAGGACCTACTGCCGTCTGGGGTGGCACTTCAAGTTGACGGACCAACTCGATCTCTCAACGAAGCACATGCCGGCCTACCAGCGCCATGTCGCCGAGCGGGCTCCCCAGCTGGACGCGGAGTCTGTTGGGCGCGAGTTGTACCTACGGGTGGAGCGGCAGACCTTGACGCGCTTACGGCGCTCGGAATTCATTCTTTTTGGGATCCACACCTATTGTAGCCCCCTTGAACTAGAGACGTCGGACCCTGAGCGCGCTCGGCGAATGCTGCAAGTGTTGCTTCAGACACCGGACGACGTGCGTCGCTACAAGGCCCTGGACCAGTATGAACACGCTCTATTGCCGCACCTGAGGGCTAAAGCAAACGCCACCTGAGTCGCCCAACCTGCGCGTCGCCTTTAGTTATTGCAGCCACCGGCTGGCCTTGACCGACATCGCCCCACCTGATGACGTGAATGGTGCTTTGGCCCGAGCGTTGAAGAAAGCCTCGGTGATGCCAAGTCAGAGCGAATCACGACGTTTCTTTAAGAATGGTTCGTGCTACTGACAGCGTGTCCAGAATTAGGAGGGACAGCAGCATGAGTGGTTGGAACTTTGTCGTGAACACCGGGGATCCGTCGGCGGACTATCAGACGGTGGAGGGCTACCGCCAGACCTACGAAGCGCAAGGCATGACGGTTCAAACCTACGCGTCGCCGACGGGCGGAACTCAGGTCGTGATCACGCCAGCGTCTCCGCCGGCTGCGGACTACGGCCAAGCCGCGTACCAAGCTCAGCAAGCGTACCAGCAACCTGCTCAGCAGGCGTACCAGCAACCTGCTCAGCAAGATCAGTACTACCAACAGCAAGCAGCAGCCTACCAGCAGCAAGCAGCTCAACCCTATCAACAGCAGGCGGCACAGCCTGGTGGAGCCTACGGCGCGGCCTCGAATGACGCCCACGCGGCCACCCAATTCGCGGACTTCAGCGCCCAAGACGTCGCGGCCAGCGTCGGCGCTCCCGGCGGCATGCAGTATGCGATGGCCGGTGGCGGCGCGTTCGCGGCACCTGCGCCGGCGACAGCTGGAGCGGGGGTTGAGAACCAGGTGGCGGGTCTGGTTGGCGCTCCGCCGATCGAGCTGGAGCGGGTCAAGTACCTGCGCAAAGTGTACGGCCTGCTGGGTGCCGCCACCTTACTGGCGGTGATCAGCGGTTGGGCTGCGGTCTCGCTCGGGCCGACGTACCCAATGGTTTCTGAGGAAGGGGTTAGCGTTCAGGTCCCCATGCTCACAGCGCTAATGCTCGGAAACGAAGTGCTGTTGTACGGCGCGTTTGGACTGCTGTTCTTGGCCACGGTCGTAGCCGGTTGGGTCAGCAAGGTGCCGTACCTGAACGTCGTGGCGCTGATGGGGGTTGCCATCTTGATGGGTGTTGAGATGGCGCCGATGGTATTCGTGGCCCAGTTCTATGCAGGGCTCGGCGAAACCATGTCGGCGTCGCCGGTGCGTGACGCGGGCTTCATGGTCACTAGTGTGTTCGTCGGCATCACCGCGTACATCTTCATCACCCGCAAAGACTTCTCCTACCTCTACTCGATTCTGTCGATGGGCGTATTGGTGGTGTTCTCGGCGTGTATCCTGGCAATTTTCATGAACAGCGAAGTGTTCTCGCTGGCCGTCGCGTCGGTGGGCGCGCTGTTGGCGGCGGGTCTGCTGCTTTACGTCACCTCCTACATCTTCAAGCACAGTGAGATGGATGACCCCGTCGGGGACGCGCTGGCGATGTTGGTTCAGTTGCGCAACTTGTTCATGTTCCTGCTGCGCATCTTCATGTCTCGCCGCTAGCACTCGGTGGACGGCGGCGTGAGGGTCCGCTCAGCCGCCGCGTGAGTGTTTGCTCAGCGGCTGCGTGAGTGTCCGCTTGAAGAAAAGCCGCCTGCAGGGGTGGACCCCGCGGCGGACAGCCTCGCGCGGCCCACCCAGCCAAGTGGCTCGCGCCCAGGAACAGCGTGCCGGCCCCGCAGGGGCGGCCGCAACCGCGCTCGCGGTGCTTTGCGGACTGTCCCAGATCTGAGACAGAAATGGCTGTTGGCGGCGCCCCAAGAGCGGTTTCTGTCTCAAAAGTGAGACACCCCCGCGCTGCCCCGACTAGTCTTACGTCGCTCAGCTTGCCAGATCGTTCCGCAAGCGCTCGACGATCGCGCTCACGAAGCGATGCACGGAGGCTTCTGCCAAGCGATGCCCCAGGGCTCGATCGAGGGCGTTGCCCAACACGCCCATGGGTGGCTCATACCGCCCATTGAGCTCGATCTGAGTTTCTGTCGGCGATAATGGATACACCTTGAGATCCGCCTTCATCGCGGGAAACAGGCCCGGATTTTCGACGGCCTGCCATTCGAGCGGGATGTGGGTCACCCGTGACAGCTCCCTGCCATCCTCCGTGACCTGCCCCACGCGGATCGAAACATCTTTACTGATGTTCAAGCCGCCCAGGTCGACGCTGAGCGCGGCCAACACTTCGCCGCTGCGCCCTTCAGCCTGTTTGGTGGCACTCTGGAAGATGGCCACTGCGTCGGCACTGATGGCGTCGCGCACGCGTTGGTACGATTGGTTGACGTAGTCAAACGCTCGGATTTCTTTGTGACTCATGGTTTGCCGCTCCTGCGCCCAGCGGTTGCAAAACCTGCGCCCAGCCTAGGGCTGGAAATGCCAGAAATTCCAGCAAACATTGCGTCGCGGCCCACTCCGCACCGCAAGTCGAGCCGAGATTTTGCGCTCTTTCGCGCCGATGCTCCCGCCACTATCCTCGCGCCATGAGGGGGGGCTCCTGTCGTATCCTGTGTTGCCTGGCTGTGTTTGCGTCAGTTTGGCTTTTGGCTGGTTGGGCGCTGGCCGATCAGGTCACGCCTAATCATCGAGTCAAGACGGGGCTCAAC
>JBNLEN010000263.1:0-7529 GCA_050304975.1 Polyangiaceae bacterium | reverse complement strand
CGGCAGGCGGAACTGCTCCCTCCGAGGACTCCAACAACGGGGTATTTGAGCCGAGCCGCAGCGTTCCCCGCAAAACTGCGCTGATTTGTTGCGCTCAGGGTAGTCACCGGTGCGCCGGACTGGTACCGATAGCGCGTGCGGGTACGTGTGCGCCAAGCCGGCATCCGTGCCGGTGTAATCTGCGCTCTCTTCGGTGTACGGGGGGCGTTTGCGCAACCGGTCACGCAGTATCCAGAGCAGCCTGCCACCAGCAAGCCCGCGTCAGCTGAGACGGCCCGGAACCAAATCTCGCTGGAGTATCAAACTCAGCTGCCCGACGATTGCCCCGGTGAAGACCAGCTCCGGGATGCCGTTAGCCAGCTAGTCGGCTACGAGCCATTCGTCGACCACGCCCCGCGTGTGGTGTCGATCGAGATCTCAAGCCATCGCACCGGACTGGTCGGCTTGCTCCGATGGCGCGACAAAAGAGGCGAGTTGGGCGGGCAGCGCCGCTTCGAGTCCGCTCCGGACGCTTGTGCTGATCTGGCCAGAAATCTCGCCTTCGCTTTGGCGGTTCACATTCAACTTCTGAATGTGCCGCAAGCAGAGGCCGAGCCCAAACCTGCACCGCCACCAGTGCCACAACCCCCTCCCCCCACACCGCCACCCACGGCTGCGGAACGGGCGTGGCGCTTTGGCGTGGGTGTGGGACCTCGACTCATGTTCGGCTGGGGTCCGAAAGTTGGTGTAGGCGCCAGCCTGGGAATGCTCGCGCAAGCTCCGTCGTGGTCTTACCAAGCAGCTATCGAAGGCATCCTACCTACGGAGCGACACCTGAGCGATGGCAGCGGGTTCGACCTGTGGGCATGGAGTGGTAGTTTTTCACCGTGTCTGCGCGCGCGGCCCTTTGATGGCTGCGTCGCCGTCCGGCTGGGGCAGATCCGGGTCAACGGATTCGGAGTCGATGAGGCGCGCTCTCCGACGGGGCCCTTCGCCCAGGCGGGGCTCAAATTTGCGGCGGTTTTACCGATCACACCGGATCTGGACGCCAGGATCCACCTGGAGGGCGCCCTGACTCTTACGGATTGGACGGTACAACTAAACGGGAAAAACGCCTTCAGTCTGCCACCAGTCAGTCTCATTTCGGGAATCGACGTTGTTGGTTTCTTTTTGTGACAAGTGACGCAGCGCAACCGCAATAATAGCCAGGTGGCCGTATCCGCATCAGATCGGAAGGCGCGGTCTCCTGACGGCGGCAATGGACCCAATCAGTCTGGTCTGCCGGATCATGCGCTGGAAGCATTTCGTCTGGAGTTTGACTACCTGTGCCGCACGCTCCGCCGGTTCGGAATTCGAGAGGCCGACGTCGAAGACCTGGTTCACGAGGTCTTCCTGGTCTTGCACGACAAGTGGAGCGAGTACGACCCCAGGCGCCCGCTGAGACCGTACCTGTTCGGAATTACATTTCGAGTCGCAGCTCAGCACCGGCGTCGCCACTCGCGCGAGGTGTCGGGTGAGATACCTGAACAGGTCAGCAAGGCGCCTTCCCCCGATCGGGCCGTGTCGGTGCACGAAGCCCGCTCCTTGGCGTTGCTCGCGCTCGAACGACTGCCGCTTCCACGCCGCGCGGTGTTCGTGATGCATGATCTGGATGAGATCCCGATGCGAGAGATCGCCAGCAGCATGGGGATATCTCTCTACACGGCGTACTCTCGCTTGCGCAAAGCCCGCCAAGAGTTTGAGCGAGCGGTGAGCGTGCTACAGGGAGGCGCACGATGAAACCTGGTTCGCTGCCCCGCTTGTCTGAGGCGGCTGAAGCGCTGTTGCGTGCGGAGCGAGAGATTGTCCCTCAGCCGGACTTGGTTCGGCGCCGAGCAGAGCTGCGAGCGAGAACAGCCTTGTGGCACATGCGCCAGCCGCCTAGCACGGGCAGTCGCGCGGTCGCCCTATTTCGCCGCTTTCGAGTCGTGGCGATCGCCGCGTTGGTGACGTCAGGCGCTGCCGCTTGGATGGCTCTCAGTCCTCCACCACAAGCAGACGCCCCGGTGATTATCCCAATGGATCAGGCACCTTCGACGCAAGCGGAGAAGGTGCGTAAGCCAATGCCCGCACCTGAGCCCGAAGTCGCGGACGAGGCACCCGAAGAGCCATCGGCGCCAGCGCCCCACGAAGCAGCGCGGCGTCCCAAGAAACCCTCCGTGTCGCAGGGAACCAAACCCGCGCCGCAAGAAGAATTTGTGTTGCTGGACAGGGCTCGACGGGCTGTAGCCTCAGGTAGCTATCAGGTCGCGCTGAACCACATCAACAAACACAAGCGAACGTTTCCTAACAGCCAATTAGGAGAAGAGCGTGCTGCGTTGCGCGTTCGAGCGCTTGAAGGTGTGGGCCAACTGGAGCAAGCCAAGAAGGCGTCCAGCGACTTCAAGGCGCGCTATCCCAAGAGCGTTCTCGCTCCGCAGATGAACTCCGGACAGGACCAATGAATGCGCCCGGTCGCCGGGCACCCGCGGCACTGCTCCTGAGCGCGTCGTGTCTTGTCTGTGGTTGCAGCGGCATCCTGGACGCCGGCTCCGACGTGCTGGAGGATTCGCCCGGTCTCAGCACGGACACGGATGCGTCCAACGCGCCGCCACCCGTAGTTCCCGTGCCGGATGCTGGTTTCACTCCCGCTCCAGACGCGGCGCCACCAACGCCAACGGCGGATGCTAGCGCCAGCGTGAGTGACGCAGGCTCCGATGCCGCGGCGGACGCCGGAGAAGAGCCTGCTTCCGGCTTGCCAGTGGATCTCAGCAGCCCGGTTGTGTTGTGCAATGACGGTGCATACGACAACTGGCAAGGCGAGTTCGCCGCCCTGCTGGTCGCCAAAGGGTTACAGCTCGAAGGGATCATAGCCGGCGACAGCCGAGCCTGGACGGATCTGCAAGCCAATGTGACGGGCTGGCAAGACATGGTCAATGCAGCCCGCGCCAGTGGGCTTCAAAACCTACCTGATGTCACGGCCAGCGATGGCCCCACGCTCAACCGCCCAGCTAGCGGCGTAGTTGAAGACACCGTGCCGAATGCTTCTCCTGGCGCGTCGTTGATCGTTGAGCTGGCTTCCAACTTGCCCCCAGAGTCACCGCCACTGGCGGTGGTCGTCGGTGGACGGCTGACGGACGTCGCGGATGCGTACTTGATGGATCCCGGGATTGTCGATCGAGTCGTCGTGATCCCATCGATCGGAACCACCACGGAACAAGGCGCTGAACTAGGGATCCCCAACGGTGAAATGGATCCTTGGGCAAACACGATCATCGTGCGTCGCATGCGCTACATCATGGTCAGCGCTCACTACGACCATTTCAATGATGTCCCTGATGCCAGACTTGCTGACCTGCCGAACAACGCGTTCGGAAACTGGATGACAAGCAAGCAAGACCAGATCCTCACTATCGAAGTCGCGGCAGATCAGGTCGGAGTCCTAGCGCTCGCGCTGCCAGGCTTCGCGACGAACATTGGGCGTGTGTCGGAGAGCGGAAGTATCACGCTGGATTTTGGAGAGAGCCCAACCCTAGCGTTTGACGAAGCGGGCGATGGGTGGCTGGTCAGCGGGGTTGATGGTGAACTAGCCAGAGAGACACTCTGGCAGCTGCTTTCCGAACAATTTTGAGTCCGAACCTCGCGACTGCCTCTCAAGACGCTAGGGGCGAGCGTCGATTGGGCACTCGGCGGGAGCCGCAACACACCGCCCATGGTGGTCGCACTGCCCTTCAACGGCCTGCTCATCGCGCATGGTGCAGCCCTGGCCGTCATCCTGGCACACCGTGCACGGCTCACCGCATTGCTTGTGTTCACAAGTTGGTCCGCTGCTGTCTTGCAAGGCAAATGGCCCACGCGTGGATGCAGATACCGCCAGCACACCGGCAAACATCAGCGCCAACACCATCAGCACGTGCCCGGCTGCACGCTGCGCCGACAGCTGTGCATTTGAATCCTTCATATCGATCCTCCCTAGGCGGCGTTCTTCGCTTCCTGCCGCAAGGAACGCTCGTGTTCACTATCGAACTGCGTGGTCAGCTTTCGAAGCGCAGCCTTGTACTTCATGATCGCCCGAAGGTACGACGCGCGTTCCAGCCCAGCGAGCAGAACGTACAGCATGAACACGGCTACCAGCGTGAACAGCGCCACATCTCTACCGCCCCAAATCACGACGCCAAGCCCTACCAGGGCCACCGCAAAAGACGACCACAACACGGCGCGCAACCGCTTGATACTCTTGTCGACGTCAAAGCTGTTGGCGATCGCTTCGTAGTCAGCTTGATCCAACTCAATCTTCTTCATACAAACCTCCTTGAGGTCGCGCTGGCGACGAAAGTGTCGAGCATCAGCGACTCGCTCGAGAGATTCTGGTGCATTTTTGGTGCCAGCCAGCCGGGGCAACTTTGTCTAGCCTAGTGCCTGCGGTCCGTGCGCTGGTGACACGCCGTGCGGCTCTGCCACAAAACGCACCTCACTCTTCCGCGTGCTTGAGCTGGCACCTCGACTGCGGAGCGTACACCTGGAGCCGAGCGTGCTCGCTCCGCCCCAGGCACTATCATCGTCGAGTCAGTAGGTGCAGGTCCCCATGGCACAGCCACTCGTGTCCGAACTCGCAGGCCCCTGTTCTCCAGCGCATTCCGGCGCTGCGTAGTCGACGACATACTGCTGCCCCATGCACATGTACGTCACGACATCCGGATTGCCGGACTGCACAGTAGCTGTCATCACCGTTGAGCCGCCGGGAGTGTACCAGGTGTAGTTGTACGTACTGGTTTGCAGCCCGGTGATGTCCAACTTGTAGCACTCATTGCCGTCGGTCTTCTTGAACTCCAAGCTGAGGGGCTCGCTAAGGATGTTCGTAATGCGAGCTTTCACCCCGTTGGCGTAGCAGATGTTTTGCGCCGTTGGGATGGGGCTGCCGATCAACTCGCACGTCTGAGCGACGTCCGGAGTGCAGCTGGCGAAATCGATCTGGTCCACGCACGGAGGTAGCGGACACATGCTCGTCATCGAACCACCGCTTCCGGCAGCTCCACCATCGCCGCCAGCTCCACCATCGCCGCCAACGCCCCCTTCTCCGCCGGTTCCGCCAGTGCCACCGCTGCCGCCCATGCTGCCACCACTGCCGGCGGTCCCGCCGGTTCCCCCATCGCCACCACTGTCACCGCCAGCGCCCCCTTCCCCGCCGGCGCCTCCAGTGCCCATCGAGAAGGCAGAGGCAAGCAACGCGGCGATTGGCGTGAAGTGCTCGACGTCGCAGGTGACGGTCGTTTCCGCCTGCGAACAGTTGGACAGCTCAATCCAAGCAGCGCCATCCCAGTACGCAAGCACGACGCTTTCTCCGCCGGCTGCCAAAGAGTTGAACGGAATGGTGATCTGCGCGGCAGGACTGAACGTGGTGCCGCTGGGTCCCCACTCCCAAACGGAAGACACGACGTAGGTTTGGTCGCCCGCGTTGACTTGTTCGAAAGAAATAACTCCCGCGGGGTCAATCGAATTGGCGGGCACTACCAACCTCAATCCATCAGGCCCATTGATTTCGCCTCCATTGGCTCCAATGAAGTTCGGCAGCACGCCGCCGCCGTCGATTGATGCGTCCACGAACGATTCACCAGCGTCCGGCATAGCTACGCCTGCGTCGACTATTGTCATGTCGCCTGCGTCCAGTTCATCATCATCCGCATCATCGTCCACAGTATCGTCGTCGGCGACGATCAGGTCATCATCCGCATCGTCATTCATGTCGTCCGCCACGTCATCGGTGTCGTCATCCGCGACGTCATCGACGTCATCGTCCGTGTCGTCATTCTGGGCGTTATCGTCATCATCATCTGCAGCCGACGGACTATCGCCGTCGTCGCCGCATGCGCTAACCGCCAAAGCAAGCGTTGCTACCGCGATCCACCCGAACCCACGAACAAGGTTTAACTTCATCCTCAGATCTCCCAACTTTCTGTTGTGCTTGGGCAACGCGAAGTCATCCGAGCGAGGCCGGCATTACTGGCTCGGCTCTCGAAGCTTGACGTCGCGCGCAGTCAGTGAGGATAGCCGTCGCGTCTCATGAGGCAGGCCAAAAACGTTGTCAGTCTGGCGTTATGCTCACACCAAAAGCGGACCAACGCTGGCGTACAGATTGAGAACACCGGACAGGCGAGGCTCAAACTCCGCTTAACATCTCTGAACCGCATCAGACAGCGCGCAAGATCACGAATTTTCGTCGCTTTTCAGAAACTGAAACAATGACTTGTGTGGAACAAACAAACTGCCGTTTCCCATGACATGTCACACCTAGGTGGTTCTTACTCAACCAGCATCATCGAGCGCTGCATCGTGCTCCGGTGGCATACACAGGTCACGGATGGGGGAGCTCGTGCAGTGCGAGAGTGCTTTCGGCAACAGCGTCAGCGAGCGCCTGACAAGCAAGTCGCTTTCCTGACCATCATAGACCCTGGGTGCGCATTGGCCACACCGGCGGATGCACGTCGCACGTTGGCAGACACATTGCGGGAGTACAATCCAATGATTGCCGCCGCCGCTGTGGTACTCGAAGTCACCGGTTTCCAAGCGACAGTCATTCGAAGCGTAGTGACGGCCATCAACCTGGCCTCGGGCAGCTCATTCCCGAACAAAGTGTTTGCTTCGCTGTCACCCGCCTGTGTCTGGCTATCCACACAAGTAGGTCCAATGCTAGACCCCCACTCTCTTGAACGTCGTGTACGCGCGCTGGATGCCGGTCCAAGTCTGGACTGGAACGACTCTCCCCAGAAGCCCATCAGGACGCCGTAGCAATCTGCCTGCATTCCAGCGGGCCCCGCATCTGGGTCGCTATCCCGGTTTCCCACCGCGTTTCACTGGTTGATTAGGGGTAGGTGCGCGCGCTACACGTGCCAAGGGGTCGTGGCAACTTCCAGCCACCTGGACTCGGCGAACGAAGCGCCCAGGTTTACAACCCAAGGGTGGATAGCTCTCACACGTTCAGGGCATTGTGGGATAAGCTTGCTGGTGCACAACAAGCTGCTGATGGCACCCGAAGCCTGGGCTCTCTGGTACGCTGGCAAAGTGCTGAAAGAACGCCAGGACGTCCGGGGTTGGAACGGGCGCACGGTCTGGTCAGCAGGGTGTCCCGTACGGAGCGCCTGCCAGCTGGGCCGTGATACGGACGCCTGCGCAACGTTTGAGCCTGCCATGCGGTTCTACCCTATCGGAGTACTTGAATGGTTACGACTGACGTCACTCCCGTGGCTCATGCCACCTTCGCCCGCAGCGTGAGCAATCCCGAGTCGCGCCGACATCCCACTAAGACCGTTGACAGGTTAGTTCAAGGGACTCTTTCCTTGCCACCTCTCGGGAGAGGAACGCATGTTTGACGATGACGTCAGAGAAACGGCCGCAAACGAATTGAAAAGCGGTCGGGTCTTCGCGCTTCTTCCGGGCTTGGACGGCACTGGGAAGCTCAAGGAAGCTACCGGCTAGCAGCCTTCAGCCCCACAGGCCAGCAAGCTCTGTAGTGGTTCTGCCCTCCGCGATGCCGA